>CAYNBE010000028.1:0-24822 GCA_964395045.1 uncultured Prolixibacteraceae bacterium
GACGCCTGCCGTCGGCTATCTGGACAAAAGAGCATATACCGCGACGCTTCTTGCGAAAATCATCGGCGACGACACAGGCTCAAGGTTTTTCTGGGAATTAATAGACTCTGCGATTGCAGAATCCGCCTCGATGAATTGCGAAGCAATGGACGGCGTTGGTGCGTTTTACAGCTATATCCGAACAAGCACCCAAAACGGCGACAAGGCAATGCAAATCGTCGAAAATATTTTCAAATCGCTCAGGAAAAACAAAATCACCAACGACGAGCTGCAAAAGGCAAAAAATAAAGTACTGTCCGGCATTACAATCCAAAATGAAATCCCGATGGGCAGACTTGTCGAACTGGGAATAAACTGGGTCTATCTGGGCAAATACCGACCCATCGAAGAAGAAATCAAAATGATAAACAAGATTACTCTCGACAATATTCAGGAAATTATCCCTGAAAGCCAGGTAGTGCAAATCTTTCAGCCCGAATTTTTCAAGGGTGTGTGAATACATGTAATAGATCCCGGCACTGAAATTCGTTGAGATTAAAAAGCTCTGCGACAGATCGGCCAACAGAAAACAGCTTGTAGCCCTGATTTCATGGGAAATGCCATTTTCATGGACCAAAGCCTTGTTGAAATTGATCTGTGAATTGATTCCCAGTCTGATATGATGTCTGTCGGATTTCATCAGGTCGGTACGCAACCAATGAATAAACATCCACGGTTTCACATCAAGTGAAAACCTGAATTCGGGTTCGCTAATAATTTTTTCCCCGAATGACGAATAAATAAACAACAGCCGGCTTCCCCAGAATAAAATTGGGTATGGTCGAAATGCCATTCGTAGTAAGGGTAACTGATCCGTTGAAATGATGGGCGGTTTGTTTACTGTCACTTTTTTGCGGGAAGGACTCAAATGAAAGAATCAGTAGGAAAACAGTCAAAGCAAGTTTTTCATTCACCTGTATTAATTTCTTCTTAAACAAGGATATCAGTTTGAAAACTGCTTTGCCTGCGAAAAAAAACTCCAAACCACAATAGCTCCAAACAATAAAAGGCTTATGATACAGTTGAACACCAAGGCAATCAGATATTTTTTTTCTTTGAGAATTGGCATGTCGGTGGCAAAATTCATATTTTTCACTTTAAGATGTGGAATAATATGGTTCGTATATTTTACCAGGTTTTGCTACCGCATCCACAGAAAATCCCCTGCTTTCTAAACCTGATGTAGACAAAGTTAATAAATCCTGCCACAGTAACGAAAAGCTTATTATGAAAGCATAATTTCAGCGTTTCTCCAGGAACTGAGATTCCGGCTTCAAGAAATGAGCAAAGGCCAATACATTTATCAGAAGGTTTTGTATTTATAAGAATTAACAATAAAACGTTGCAATATTGAAACGTTATTTGTATTTTTATGAAAGATATGACAACAGAACAATCACTTCAGCAACTTTTCAGTCGTCGTGCCTGGCATAAAAACACAGGCATCGGGGCAAGTACTGCCCGGACTTATAGGAAACGGTTCCGGAACAACGAGCTGGAACTTCCGACCAAAATAAAAATTCTGAAGGCTTCAGGGTATCAGTTGGTAAAGGATATGGACTGGAAAATGAATCCATCCGTCATCCGGTCAGATTTGATGAGAAAAATTTTCAGGAACAAGGCATTTTGGTCTTATGATACAAAACGGATGGATTGTCTGACAGATGAAATCCTGATCGAAAAGGTACTCCTTTATCTCGATATTGAAGATATTACTTCCCTTTTCCTTCTGTTTGAAAGGCAAGACATCAGGAAAGTATGGCTGGAAAAGATGGTTAGCCAGGAGCCTATGTATCATGTTCTGAACAGGTTATATGCCGTTCTTTTCTTTGGGATTAAAAATCCGGATCGATATATCACCCGCTTTCTGAAAAAGCGGCAACAGAGTCTTTATGCCAGGATTAACCGCTCAGACTGAAAAGGTTTTTGAAACCATTTCCCAGCTTCCGTTCATACAGCAATATACACTGATCGGGGGAAGCGCTCTTGCTTTGCAAATTCAGCACAGGCTGAGCGAAGATCTTGACTTTTGCATCTGGACAAAGAACATGAAAAAAGAAAAACCTATTGAGGACTTGCCGGTTATTGAGAAGGATATCAGCACGATTGGCCGGGTTACATCAAGAGATATTCTTGGCTTTGATCATGTAAACTTTCTTTTAAACGGAGTGAAGCTTACGTTCATCACGAAGCAAAACAACAGAAGTCCCGTTAAACAGCCTGTTCCTTTATTAGGTTATATTTTTGCTGCTGATCTGGAAGCAATTGGCGCCATGAAAATAGAACTCATTCTCAGAAGAAGCGAATTCAGAGATTATTATGATATTTATTCCATTCTGAAAAGTGGCTATTCACTGAAAAATCTAATATCTCTGGCATCCAGGTATTCCAACTTTTTATTGAAAACAAGGGATGCATTAGGTTTTCTTTCAAATGGGATTAATTATCAAAAGGAAAAGGGTTTTGAACTCTTTAAACCCGTATACCAGGTAGATTCCCGGGAAATTGAAGCGTATATCCGATTGGCAATCCTGAAAGAATATGGCAGATATTAAAAAAGTCAGGTAAACACCTGACTTTCAGAGTAGCGGGGGTACGACTTGAACGTACGGCCTTTGGGTTATGAGCCCAACGAGCTACCAACTGCTCCACCCCGCAGTATATTGTAATTTAATCTAAGTATTTGCTAATACTCAAATGCGGTGCAAAGATACAAAAAAAACACTAAAAAGGGAAATGAATCAGGAAAATTTTTACATTGCCGATTTTATAATGAATTTACCCGCCGGTTCACTGATTTTCTCCAGCACCTTTTTTTTCTGCTCGATGAGAGCACAATGCGGGTACAATGACTGCCTGTTCTTAAACCGCCTGATTTGAAAACGCTTCATTCAATATGTCAGGGAATTGCTGGCTGAAAGTCAGGATACACCATTGTTCCAGTTCATGTTGTTCAACAGGTTTCATCCAGCCAATGCATTTCAGTAACTCCTTGCGGAACAGAAACCTGCTAAAACTTACTTTTGGAAGAATCGTTTTTGCATATTCCATCATGGCGAATGATTTTTGATTCCGTTAAGATAACTCAGTTCTGGAAAAGAAAGTATGTTTAAAATCAGTCCTTAACAAAGTTTAACGCGGATTGTCAGGTTGGAATATTGCATGGAAACCACTTTTTTATTTGAATGGAAATATTGAATTTAGTAACTTTATGAGTTGTTACCGTGAAAACCAATCTTAAAATCAGTTGTTATGAAAAGAATGATACCCTCATTGAAAGTATTGTTTTTGATTGTATTTTCTTATTTTTTCGTTTTGAAAATTGCAGATGCGCAGATATTGCTGAAGGAGAATTTCGAATATTCCGGGGGAACCCTGCTGACGGCTTCAGGCTGGACAGCCCACTCGGGATCGGGAAATCAGCCCGTTGATGTTGTGGTTCCGGGTCTCTCTTTTCCAGGTTATCCGCTTTCAAACATCGGTGGAGCTGCCCAGCTTGACAACAACGGAGAAGATGTCAACCGTAATTTTACTGTACAGACATCGGGAGCAGTTTATGTTGCATGTATGGTTAAGGTGAATACCGCAGCAAGTTTATATTTTATGCATCTTGGAGGAGATCCGATCGGCACTATTTTCAGGGGAAAGGTTTTTGTGGATGGCACCGGTGATCCTTTCAATTTCGGTGTCTCTGTGGGTTCTAATACGGCTACCACCGTACCCGGAGGGAGTTACCTGATCGGTAAAACCTATCTGCTGGTGTTGAAGCATGAGATCGTGGAGGGCGAAAAAAATGACAAGGTCAGCCTGTTCATCTTTCCGTCAGATGTCCCTGTAACCGAACCTGCTGTGCCAACCATCGGTCCGCTGACCGATGCCGGTCAGACCGACATCAATCCGGGAACCATTGCCCTGCGACAGGCTGTTGCGTCTCAAAATATTGTTGTTGACGGGATCAGGATCGGAAAGAGCTGGGCCGATGCAGTCACTGCACCATCGGGGAGCGACACAACCCCTCCGGTTTTTGCATCCGGTTATCCGGAAATCACAGATATCCAATCATCTTCTGTGAAAATCCAGGTAAGCATGGATGAACCCGGAAGAGTGTTTTTTGTTGTTCTTGCTGACGGCACTATGGCTCCCACTGCTGAGGAGGTGTTTTCCGGAAGCCCGTTTACAGGATGCTTGGCGGGTGGCAGTATGGATGTCGCCTCAGGAGGTGTTGTCTATTCTCATACCTTAACCAATTTGACGGACAAGACATCCTATGATGCATATTTTATTGCCCAGGATGACCAGGCTACGCCCAATAAGCAGGTTGCCCCTGTTCTGGTCGATTTTTTCACCCAACAACCCAAAGATACCATCCTGAATATCGATTTCAATACCACCCTTTCCCCGTTTGTTCCGGTCAGCATCAAAGGCGACCAGGTATGGACAAAGGCGGAATACAGCAACAACGGGTATGCCTATTTGAATGGATATTCCGGCGGCGCTGTTGAAAACTCTGACTGGCTGATTTCACCTGCCATTTCAGTTGAAAATGCCGGAAGCCTCGGTTTCAGTTTCAGAACAGCCAAAAATTATTCGGGTCCCGACCTGAAAGTAATGATCTCAGATCAGTTCAACGGTACCTATACTATTGAAGGGATCAATCCGGCAGTCTGGACCAATATTACTTCAGGATTAAAATTTTCTACCGGAAGTTTTGCCTGGGTATCATCCGGTGTTTATGATCTGAGTGCCTTCAAAACAGGAAAGATTTATGTCGCATTTGTTTATGAATCAACCATATCGGGGGCAGCAGCCTGGGAAGTGGACGATTTCGTGGTTACAGGTTATAAAAATACAACCCGGGTCAACGATCTGGCAAAAACTCGGATCGGAGTTTATCCCGTTCCCGCCAGTGAAGAGGTTTATTTCAATCACGCCGACGGTACGACCGGTATTGAAGTTTTTGATATATCCGGGAAAATGCATGTCTATGAAAACTGGAACGGCAATCCATCCGGAAAAATTAACCTCAGTCACCTTTCTCCCGGGATTTATTTTGTCCGGTTCAGAGGAGAGAAAGGTGTGGTTGTAGAAAAGATCATCAAGGAATAGGATTCAAACAGTACTATGGGGTGCTTACAAAGACGCAGGGTGGCTATGCCAGTGAAAATCAATACCCGGTGTTTCAGTCCAACATATTTGCGGTTGCTGATAATATTCATTGTCGGTTTGCAGTATTTGTTCTTCTCCTCCTGCCGTCAGGAATCACAACCCCCTTCTCCCGCTAATCCTGAAGTATTTGCATCGTGTGTGACCAAAGGAAATTCCCGGGTTTTCGAAATTGTTACATTCAATGTCGAGGGATTTCCCAAATTATCCTACGTAAGTGTGGCAGCACTTGCCTCATTGATCAAAGCGATGGATCCCGATGTGGTGGCTCTCCAGGAAGTGGCATCGGATGCCGGTTTTAATAGACTGGTAAAACTATTAGATGGCTGGACCGGCTATCTGAACCCAGTGAACAATGACGACTGGAACCTGGCCTACCTTTTCAAAGACTCTGAAACAGAAGTAATCGCAGCATCCGGAAAACTGCTTTTCACCGGTGATGACTGGGCGTTTCCGCGTTCACCCTACGAGATGAGAATCAAACATACCCCATCGGCGAAAGAAGTTGTCCTGATCAACCTTCATCTGAAGTGCTGCAGTGGTACCGACAATGAAAACAGCCGGAAATCCGCTTCGCAAAAAATCAAAAAATATCTGGATGAAACTATGTCGCGTGAGGCGGTAGTGGTTCTCGGAGATTTCAATGATGAAATTAGTTCCATGATAGCAGGGGAAAATCCCTTTCTCAATTTCATCAACGATCCGGCGGGATACAGGTATGCCGACATGCAAATCGCCAAAGGGAGCCCCCTGTGGTGGTCTTATCCTTCCTACCCGAGCCACATCGACCATATCCTCGTGACCGATGAACTGTTTCCCTTTATCGATACAACGATGGTAATAAAAGCAAGCCCCTGTTATCCGGCTTATGAAGAAGCCATCTCCGATCACCGGCCGGTGATGTTGAGAATTGACTTTGAGAAGAAGTAAGCAGGGAAGATTTTTCTTTGAATCACCGGGTTTTTTTGCAATGACCACGTACACCGGGAAATGGTCGCTGAATCCGCCCTGCCATACATTACCGGCAAACGAACGGAGGGGGTATCCTTTGTACCGTCCGTCTTTCTGTCGAAGGAATTCATGGTTGAAAACCCTGGCCAGCCTGAATTGGTAAGATGAAAAGTCATTTTCCATCAGAGCCCGGGAAAGGATAATCTGGTCAAAAAGATTCATTCCATCCCGGTAATTCAACGAACCGATCCCTTTTCGATAAAGTGGAACCATGGCGTTAAACAAATCCCCCTCCTTCAGTTTGCTTTGATTGCCAACAGCCCGGAGATATTTTTGCAAGCTTTCGTCCGTAGGATCATCGTTCATATCCCCCATGACGAAAATTTTTGCTTTCGGATCAATTTTCAAAAGGCTGTCAACAATTTTTCTTGAAAGGGCCGCTGCTGCATTCCGCCTGGGGCGGGTTACCATTTCCCCGCTACCTCTTGAGGGCCAGTGTACAACAATGAAATGCATGGGTTCGTTATCGAAAACACCTGAAACTACCAGTTGATCGCGAGTGAAGATTCTTTCTCCTTTGTCATTGTTCAGATCAAGTCTCAGGCTGGCTGATGAAGTCATCCTAAAAAAACGCGGCCTGTAAATCAATGCTACATCGACCCCTCTGAGATCGGGCGAATCGTAATGGATGATCTGGTAATTCGATTTTTTAAGCAGGGGATGGGCCACCAGGTCTTCGAGCACCGACCTGTTTTCAATTTCAGCAACCCCGAGAACCGCCGGTCCTCCCTTCCATCCTTCATCTTCCCCGATCCGTGAAATGGCAAGAGCTAGGTTGTCCAGTTTCTGCAAATATCTTTTTCCCGTCCATTTGTTGGCGCCTGCGGGAGTGAATTCTTCATCCAATACGCCGGGTGTGTTAAGGGTGTCAAAGAGGTTTTCAAGGTTGTAGAAACCGATGATTCCGGCTTTCATCGGTTTTTGCGGGAAAACCCAAAGAGCGGTAAACAACAATGCAACAACAAACAAAATACGCATGAGGTGTTTTGTTTGTAAAAATAACAAATATGCCTAAAACGGTAAAAAACCTATCTTTGAAAGTTCTTGAACCCGGCTATGAAATATGTACAAACACTCATTCTTCTTTTAATTCTGATTCTGGCTACCCGGAATATCTGTGCCCAACAGGGCACTGTCAGGGGAAGGGTAGTTGCCGGACACAATGGTTTGCCCATCTCAGGTGCCTCGGTTAGCTCTTCTTCAGGAAAACTCCTTGGGATCTCCTCGTCAGATGGAACTTTTTCAGTTGAACTGGAGCCCGGCAATCAGATTTTATCGTTTTTCATGGTTGATTTTGAACAGGCTGTCATTGCAGTTACCGTTACGATAGGCGGCATCACCGAAACCGGTTCGGTTACGATGCAGCCCCAGACCGGCTTCAGAACGGATTTGGGTGCCGGAGTGATCAATGAATCGATTTCTGAGGATGGCTTTGAAACTCAATCCATCCAGGGAGTGCTTAATGCATCGGCCGACATTTTTCTCACGACAGCAGTCTATACTTTTGGTTCCGTAATGTACCGGATAAGGGGATACGATGCAAATTACCAGAATGTCAGCCTGAATGAATTTGTCCTAAACGACGTTGAGTCTGGTGTTCCTTATTTTTCAAACTGGGGAGGGCTAAACGATGTGATGCGGAACGCAATGGTCACATCTGGTCCTGAACCGGTCGGTTTTCTTTTTGAACCCGTCGGGGGAGCTACCCGCATCAGCACAAGGGCATCGGAATACCGGTCGGGTGTGAAGGCAGTTTATTCGATGAGCAACCGGACTTACAGAAACAGGGCAATGGTGACATGGTCATCGGGGTTGATGAACAACAACTTGGCCATCACGGGAAGCATTTCGAGACGATGGAGCGAAAAGGGATATGAAGAGGGTACCTTTTACGATGCCAACTCCTTTTTCATCGCAGTTGAAAAGAAAATCAATGCCCGGCACAGTCTGAACCTGACTGCCCTGAATGCAATATACCACAGGGGGGTGGCCGGCGGCACCACCCGGGAAGTGTACGATCTGGCGCATGACAACTTTTATAATCCATATTGGGGGTATCAGAACGGTAAGGTCAGGAACTCAAGGGTCAGGAGCAATAACAAGCCATTGATCACCCTTGCTCATTACTGGGATGTTTCAGAAAAACTCGATATCCAAACCACTGCGGGGTTCTGGTTCGGGAAAAGCGGATATTCAGCACTGAACTGGTATGATGTGCTGGACCCTCGTCCCGACTATTACAGAAAATTGCCGGGGTATTATACCGATCCCGCAGATCAGGAAAGAATTGCCGCCATCTGGAGGCAAAATCCCTCGGTCAGCCAGATCGACTGGGACCATTTTTATTTTGCAAACCGAAAAAACATTTACACTGTTCTGAATGCCGGTGGAATCGAAGGAATCACCGTGACAGGCAACCGGTCGAAATACATCGTGGAAGACCGGAGGGACGATCTTTCCCGGTTTCAGCTGAACAGCAGGGTGTCGTATGAATTCACCCCGAATATCACAATGAACGGAGGCCTTCTGGCGGATATTTACCGCGGGCATCATTTCAATGTGGTCAGCGATCTCCTGGGAGGTGATTACTGGCTCGATATTGACCAGTTTGCGGAAAGGGATTACCCAAACAATCCCGATGCTTTTCAGAACGACCTTGACCATCCCGACAGGGTTGTCAAAGAGGGTGATGTCTTTGGCAATAATTATTACCTGTTCCAGCGCGGTGCCACAATGTGGGAAACACTCCGTTACTCGGGGAAGAAGGTTTCGGTTTATACGGGGGGCCATGTACGCTCCACCACTTTCTGGCGTGAAGGATTGATGCGGAAGGGGTTATTTCCTGGAAATTCCAGGGGAGAATCTGAAAAAACCAGGTTTCTGACATGGGGAGTTAAAACAGGTGGGGAATACCGGTTTACAGGCCGGCACATGGTGGTTGCAAATGCCTTGTTTACAACCAATCCGCCACTGCTGAAAAATTCGTTTTTGTCGCCGCGGACCAGGAATTCCATTGTTCCCGGACTGACCGGAGAGACCATCCTCTCAGGAGATATCAGCTATGTCCTGCGTTCTCCGTCAGTCAACGGGAGGGTGACCGGCTATTATACCCGCTTCGGCAATCAGACCGAGCTGACAAGTTTTTACCACGACGAATGGAGAACATTGGTGAATTACACCATGTCGGGAATCGACAAGGAGAATCTCGGGATCGAAGCAGGAGTGGCGATCAATCTCACTCCGCAGATTGTGCTGAACGGGGTCGCCTCGATGGGACAGTATCTTTGGACCAGTAATCCCGGCATCACCATTACCAAGGATAACAACAGCGAAGTCCTGAGTAACGAAGAGGTATGGATACAATACTTCAGGCAGAGCGGAACTCCCCAAACAGCACTTGCCGCCGGGATCGAATACAACGCATCCCGTTTCTGGTGGATAGGGCTCACCGGCAGCTGGTACGACCACATATACCTCGATTTCAACCCGGTAACACGGACAAAGGATAAAACAGGTTACTACCCATACTGGGAAACACAAAAGGAATTAAATTCAGGATTTCTTCTGGATTTATTCGCCGGAAAATCCTGGAAAGTGTACGATTATTACATCAGCCTGAGCGCAAATATCAGCAACCTTTTGAACAACCGGGATTTTCTGACAGGTGGTTTTGAACAGTACCGGTATGATCCGGAACGGCCGGAACTCTTTCAGCCTAAATTGTATTATTACAATGGCTTTAACTATTTCGTTAACCTGAGCCTGAGGTTTTAACCCGAGGAGAACAAACAATGAAATGAGCATGTATAACGATACACAAACTGAGATGATTATACGTTACATGCGAATTCCCCGCCTGCCCTGCCTACCCTGCCTACCGGCAGGCAGGTGGCAGGCAGGCATGTGTTTCCACTAATATTACCAAATGAACTTGATAATTTTAAACACATGAAAAAGATAAACAAGATATTCCTGGTACTGATGCTTACTGTATTGACGTGGAGTTTCCGCAGTTGTATCGACCCGAATGATATTCCGCCCCCGGAGGTGGCCTTTGTGACGGGTGAGATAGCGACGGTTGATCAGGTAAAAGCTTTATATGCAGCCGAACTGGCCAAGCCCTGGCAAGATAGAAAACCTGTCATGATCGATAAAAACTGGACATTGGCAGGGATTGTTACAGCCAGTGACAAAAAAGACGGAAATTTATACAAGGAAGCATATCTCCAGGACAACACAACCGGGCTGAGGATACTTTTTGATGCAACAAGCGGGTTGTACATCGGCGATTCCATCCTGGTTAATGTGAAGGGACTTTACCTGGGCGATTACGGGAATTTTATCCAAATGGGAGGAGAACCCTATACCGATGCCAGCGGAAATTTCCGGATATCGGGATGCAACATGGATAACCAGGTGCTGAAAATTTCGGCAGGACATCTGAAGCCAGCACAAGCAGCCGCCATCAGGCAGGTGAAATCAACCACCTGGCTTGGAAAGCTGGTAAAGCTTGAAAGTGTACAGTTCGAAGATGGTGAAACCGGAAAAACATGGGCAGACGGAATGGCCGATCCGCCAGCGGCAGCAAACAGATATCTGGAAGATTGCTCAGGTAACAGGATCATTGTCCGCACAAGCGGATATGCATCGTTTGCCAATGAGGTACTGCCCGCAGGAAAAGGTTCCCTGACCGGAATCGTGACACTATTCAACAGCGATTACCAGATTTTGGTGAGGGATTTTGCCGAAGTGCAACTGACGGGCGACCGTTGCGGGTATGTTCCGCAGCCCCTTGGACAGGCTGTCGAGACCTTGTCACAAAATTTTGAAAGTTTTAAAAACGATGCCACCATTTACATAGAAGGATGGCAGAACATCGCACAGGCAGGGGGTCGACTGTGGCTCAACAAATTGTTCAGCGGGAACGGGTATGCCCAGGCCACTGCCTTTAATTCAGGCCTGACGAAAATGGTGGCATGGCTGATCACCAATCCGGTGAATATTTCAACCCAGAAAGTTCTGCAATTCCAGACAGCCAAGGCTTACTGGGCCCATACTGGCAACAACCAGCCGCTGGAAGTCCTGTTTTCATCCGATTACAATGGGAACAACCTCCCAACCGCTACCTGGACTAAGCTCCCGGCAGTCCTGGTCCAAAAAAACGACCCAGATCATACATTCATCGGTTCAGGGAATGTAAACCTGCCTGTTCAGCAGGGAAAATCGGGGGTGGTTGCTTTCAGGTACACCGGCAGCAATACAGAAAGTACATCTTCGAGGATCGACAACATTGTGATAATGGCAAAATAGGGAATGATGATGAAGAAACTGAAGGGAATTTTACGGGCTTTACTGGTTATTACACTGATTTTTTCATGTGACAGGGAACCTGTACCGCCTCCCGAACCGGTGGTTGAGAGAATTTCCGTTTCCGAACTGCGTAAGATGTTCGAAGAAGGGATTGCCACCATCGATACCAATGTATATATCAGGGGAATCATCACCCTGACTCCTGAGCTGGGAAATATTCCCTCTTTTATCGCATATCTTCAGGATTCCACAGCAGGAATCTGCCTGACTGTTTCCGGTGAAAACACTTTTGCCCAGGATTCGGAGGTAAAGATTCTTTGCCGGGGAGCCTCATTTACACTTTACAACGGTTTGTTGCAATTTGGCGACATCAACATTTCTGATCAGACCAAATTAATCAGGTTAACTGCTCCTCCCCCGTCACCCGTGGCCGTTACCATTGATGAGTTGCTCTCAGGGAAACACCAGGCTGAATATGTGAAGGTCGAAAATGTCCAGTTTAAGGAGCCCGGTACCTTTTCAGGTTCGAAAACATTGACAGACTGTCATTCCCAGATTGTGGTGTACACCCGGACAGATGCCACATTTGCCTCCGGGCAGCTTCCTGCGGGAAACGGAACCTTCCGGGGTTTGGCTTCCGTGTACGGTGACATCCAGATTCTTCTCCGTGATGATGGGGAACTGGACATGAACGGTGAACGGTGCGGATTGTCAGGGGTTACCTATTTATCGGAGAATTTCATCACCCTGGCCAAATATGCCGATGTCAGTTCCCTTCAGGGTTGGAAAACATATTCAGAGACAGGTGGAAAAACATGGTACGGGAACGAGGTTGGAACCAGGAAATGGGTGCAGGCTACTGCTTACAACTCGGGCCAGCCTTCGGTCGTTTCATGGATGATCGCACCTGTGTTTGATTTGTCCCGGGCCGAAAAACCTTATATCAGTTTCGAATCGGCAAATGGCTATGACAACGGTGCTACAATCGAGCTTTGTGTTTCAACAAGCTACAACGGATCAGCAACTCCATGGACCAGCACCTGGACAAAACTCCCTTTTACATTGCCCCCAGGTACTTCTTCAGGATACAGCCAGTTCGTTTCTTCGGGGCAGGTCGACCTTTCTCCATTCAAGGCAGAGCAGGTAACCATTGCCTGGGTTTACAGGGGAGCCGATCCTTCGGGGAGCTCTTCCGACAAAACCACCACGTGGGAAGTGGACAATGTTGTGGTGGGAGAGAGGTAGGATATTTGAATCCGGATTGCGGATTTTGGATTTTGGATTTGCCTGCAATCAATGCCTGACTGACAAAGGCTGAAGGCGCTGACCGACGAAGTAAGCGTCAGGATTGCGATTGTGTGATGGAATACAGTATTATGGGATTGATATTATTTTCTTTCTCCGCCTGGAACGGAAAACAACTCAAATAATAGGGTATGAAACTTAACAGGACCATTCTGTTCCTGATCGCCTGGACAGGGTGGATTCATGTCGCTTCCCAGCCTGCCGCCGGATATTACGACAATGTCCTGAATTTGTCGGGAAAAGAACTTCAGCAGGCCTTGCATGAGCTCATCGGCAACCACCGGGTTGTTCCTTACGACAGCCTTTATTATTGTTTCACCCGGACCGATGTCCGAAACGATTCCATTGTTTGGGATATGTATTCCGACACACCCGGAAGAGAACCTGTATACCTGTATGTTTATGGAAAAGGTTGGGAATGCGGGAATTACAACAGTGAAGCCGATTGTTACAACAGGGAACATTCTTTTCCTAAAAGCTGGTTTAAGGATCTTGCGCCGATGAATTCCGATCTGTTCCATATCTATCTACCGACGGATATGTCAACAACAGAAGGGCGAACTATCCTTTTGGCGAAACAAAAGCACCTTCCTGGGTTTCTTCAAATGGCAGTAAAGTGGGCCCCAATTCCTGGCCGGGATATTCAGGTGTCGTTTTTGAACCTTTAGATGAGTACAAGGGCGATTTTGCCCGGACCTTTTTTTATATGGCGGTCAGATATTTCGGTGAAGATGCCTCCTGGCCGGGAAGTGATATGGTAATTGGCTCACAGCTCAGAGCATGGGCAGTTGAGATGCTTCTTGCATGGCACAGAAATGATCTGGTCAGTCCCAAAGAAGTTGGCCGGAACAACAAAGTTTGCCGGTTTCAGGGAAACCGGAACCCGTTTATCGATCACCCCGGTTTTGTAGAGAAAATCTGGGGAATCAATAACCTTACAGGCAACCGGAACATGGAACAATTGGTTGTACGGATTTACCCAAATCCCGCCACGTACCATGTACTTCTGAAATCGGAACGATGGAATACTCCGGTTATGGATGCGGAAATTTATTCAATATCAGGTATTTCTGTTACCCGTTTTCAGTTCATCAATGGTAAAGCCCTGGTTGATCTGAATAACTTCACGCCCGGAATTTACCTTATCAGGATTTCCGGACCGGAAGGGTGTAACGAGGGTTCGTTTATCAAGTTATCAAATTAGCCTTGTTAAATTGCAAACTGATTATCAGTTGTTTAGCTTTCCCTGATCTTTGTTTTCTTCTTCCGACATATCCCGTGTTGCTTTTTTGAACTCTTTCATACCTTGTCCAAGTCCCTTCATCAGTTCGGGGATTTTTTTGCCTCCGAAAAGGAGCAGGGCAACTGCAACGATCAGGACAATCTGCCAGGGACCAAGCACTCCGGCGATGATCAATAAATTCATGGTATTCATATTAATGATATTACAAAAATAGTTTTTTTTTACTGTACCTGATATTTATCTGAAAAGTTTCAGTATATCGTTGGCATTAGCGAAAATTACAAGTGCCAGCAGGAGAAACAATCCGGCCGTTACGGCATATTCCATGAACTTCTCATTTGGTTTTCGCCGGGTAATCATTTCATAAAGCAGGAACATTACATAACCGCCGTCCAGTGCAGGGATGGGCAGCAGGTTCATGATAGCCAGGATAATGGAAATAAAAGCGGTCATATTCCAGAAAGAATGCCAATCCCAGCTTCCCGGGAAAATACTTCCGATGGTGATAAATCCGCCAAGTGATTCATAAGCTTTGGCTTTTGGCATGAAAAAAAGTTTGAACTGCTTGAGGTAGTTTCCAATTGTTTCAACGCCCCTGGATACTCCGGCCGGAATCGATTCAAAAAAACCGTACCGGATGGTTTTAAACTCGAATAAATTCTGAAACGGGTAGCTGTTTGTAATCCCGATCAATCCCTCATTGCTTAGGGTGACCGGTATTTCCTTTGATTCACCGTTCCGGTTGATTCCAATCATGATTGCTTTACCCTTGTTTTCGGCAAGCGTTTTTTGAAATTCGTCATAGAAACCGAAAGCCTGTCCGTTTATGCTGATAATTTCATCCCCTTTTAGGAGACCGGCATCCCGTCCCGGAGAATGTTTGGCAAAATCACCGATGACAAATTTAAAAGGATAACGCAAACCAAAAATACCTTTACTCTTCAGTAACAGTGCAAATGATTCATCGGCGATCGGGATGCTGATTTTTTCTCCTTTGCGCTCAACCTGCACGGATGCAGCTTTGTTGAGGACAATGGTTGGAACAACTTTTGCAAAATTCTCCACTGGTTTGTGGTCGACCGACAATATTTTATCGCCGTTCATAAAACCCAGTTTTTCACCTGTTTCATCGACGACGATCCCATATTTCACATTTGCCGTAGGCAGGTACTCTTCTCCCCAGGCGTATAAAACCCCCACATAGATCAGGAAGGCGAAGAAAAAGTTCATTACGACTCCTCCAACCATGATCAGCAACCTCTGCCAGGCAGGTTTGGAGCGGAATTCCCATGGTTGGGCAGGTTGTTTCATTTGTTCGGTATCCATTGATTCATCGATCATTCCTGCGATTTTGACGTAACCCCCCAGGGGTAGCCAGCCTATTCCATACACCGTTTCCCCGATTTTCTTTTTCCAGACCGAGAACCATGGATTGAAAAAAAGATAGAATTTCTCCACTCTGGTATGAAATACCCGGGCAAACATGAAATGGCCCAATTCATGCAGTATGACCAGTATCGATAAACTGAGCAGAAGTTGTGCGGTTTTAATCAGTACAGATTCCATTTAAAATTTATTAAAAGTTACGAAGGGACTTTACCAGCAATTCAGTCCTTTTTCTTGTTTCCGTGTTGGTGCTGATGAAATCTTCAAGGGTGGGGCTGGCAATAAAATCCGATTTTTGAAGCACCTCTCCGATAACATCAGACATGGTTGTAAATCCAATTCTCTTTTCCAGGAAAGCATTCACAACAATTTCATTGGCGGCATTAAGTACGCATGGCATATTTCCTCCTTGACGGATGGCAACATAAGCAAGTGCAAGATTACGAAAATTTTCGATATCCGGCATTTCGAAGGTAAGAGCTGGGTAATTCAGAAAGCTGAACCTGGGATAATCGGTTTCCACTCTTTCGGGAAATCCCATGGCATAAAGGATGGGAAGCCTCATATCGGGGAGACCCAGTTGAGCCTTGATAGAACCATCGCGGAACTGAACCAGGGAGTGAATAACCGACTGTGGATGGACAATTACTTCAATATCCTCTGGTAACAGGCCAAACAACCAACGGGCTTCGATCATTTCAAAACCTTTATTCATCAGGCTGGCCGAGTCAATGGTGATTTTTGCACCCATTTCCCAATTGGGGTGGGCAAGGGCGTCTTCAGGGGTCACCTTCAGCAACTGGTTTCTTGTTTTTCCCCTGAAAGGCCCTCCGGAACAAGTCAGGATGATTTTTTCGGCAGGATTTCGATCTTCCCCCGTCAGACATTGAAAGATGGCTGAATGTTCCGAATCAACGGGAAGAATATCGACACCTTTTTCTTTGGCTTTCCTGGTGATAAGTTCACCGGCGACAACCAGTGCCTCCTTGTTGGCAAGTGCTATCGGCCTGCCTGCTTCAATGGCCCTCAGGGTAGGAATCAAGCCCGAATAACCGACCATAGCAACCAGTACCATGTCGGTAAAATCGAAAGTCCCTGCCTGGTCGAGGGCTTCTCTGCCTGCATAGATGGTGACAGGATACCCTTTCAGTGCATCTTTTACGAGGTTGTATTTACTCTCATTCCCAATCACCACAACCCGGGGACGAAATCTGACAGCCTGTTCGATCAGAAGCTGTGTATTGTTGTTTGCAGTAAGTACTGTTACTTCAAAACGGTCGGGATACTTTTCAATCACTTCAAGCGCCTGTGTCCCGATTGAACCCGTTGAACCCAGAATGGCGATCCGTTTTTTCATAATATTCAAAATACGATGTATTTTTCCGGATCAATTGGCTGTCCGTTGTACCATAGTTCAAAATGAAGATGGGGCCCAGTGCTGAGTTCACCAGAATTCCCTATAATAGCGATTGCTTCGCCTGCTTTAACCAGGTCGCCTGCTTTTTTTAGAAGTTCGGCATTGTGTTTATATGCGGATGTCAATCCGTTCCCGTGAAGCAGGTAGATTACATTGCCAGTCTCAAGTGTCCATCCGGAAAACAGAACCGTTCCTCCCAGCACAGCTGAAATCCTTGAACCGGGTTGTCCCACCAGGTCGATCCCGAAATGATTTTTCCGTATATCAAATTTGTTGGTAACAAGGCCTTTCATAGGGGGGAAAAAATGTAGTTTCTCGGGAATACCCGATTGGTCACGCTCCCCTTTGCTACTCAGGCTTAACCTTTCTTCCAGAATTTTATCCTGGAACAGCGAGTCGTAATCGGTTGTTTTTATTTCAACTCTTTTGGCCTTTGACGATGAATCGGATTCCTGATAATCTTCCCGGGGAATTTCACCGTTTATAACAAACCGGATATTTTCAAAGAATTTATCCCTGGTTGCCAGCTCTTTTTCAAGTGAATCAACCAGGATGTAATTTTTCAGAAACATTTCCCTGACTTCTGCCTTGGGATATCCGGGTATGTACTCTTTTAGCGGGGTGGATGCGATCAGGAAGATGACCAGGAAGATCATCATGGCAGAAAACAGGCTGACAACGGTAAACAGCATAAGCGGTGTAAGTTTGATGTTCCATACCGATTGCAGGGTTGTATCGTTGTAAATGATCAACCGGAATTTATTGTGCAGTTTTTCAATGATTTTTTTCCTGATGCCTTTACCTGCCATTTCATGATGAATATTCAGGCGCAAAAATAGCAAGAATTGAGAATTTCACATTTTTTAATTTGTAACTGGTTAAAACATCTGCTATTTTCGCAGACTTTTAGCGCCTGAACGTTAATAGCAAATCGTTTATTATATTTTCTTTTATAAGTTCCCGATGAGCAAACCATTTCTGCTGATAGTTTTTGCCATGTTACTGGCCATTCCGTTGCACGCGGATGAAGGAATGTGGTTACCAGCCCTGATTCAGAAGCTGAATATTAAAGATATGCAGGGCAAAGGTTTCGGATTAACAGCCGAAGATATTTACAGCATCAATCAAAGCAGCCTGAAGGATGCAGTGGTTTCGATCGGTGGTTGCACTGCCGAAATGATTTCTCCCGAAGGTTTGATGTTAACCAACCACCACTGTGCTTTCAATGACATTCAGCAACATTCATCTATTGAACACGATTATCTGCGCGATGGTTTCTGGGCAAAAACAAAGGTTGAAGAGTTGCCAGTTCCCATGAAAATGGCCAGGTTTCTGATCAGGGTTGAGGATGTGACCGAAAAAGTTCTTGGTACAGTTAAAGATGAAATGACTTTTAACGAGAGGCAGAAAGCTGTAGCCCAGGAAATTGCCGATATCGAAAAAGAAGCGATCGGGGATTCTCATTACAACGCCCAGGTGGTCAGCTTCTTTGAATCGAACCAGTATTACCTTTTTATTTATGAAACATTCCGGGATGTCCGATTGGTGGGGGCTCCCCCGCAATCGCTCGGAAAATTCGGAGGTGAAACCGACAACTGGGTCTGGCCCAGACATACCTGCGATTTCGCAATCTACCGGGTATACTCCGGACCTGACGGAAAACCGGCCTCCTATTCCAAAGATAACATTCCCCTGAAGCCAAAACATTTTTTTCCTGTCTCACTCAAAGGGATCAGGGAAGGTGATTATGCCATGATCCTGGGATATCCGGGAAGAACTAAAAGATATCGTACTTCAACAGAAGTGCAGTACACCCTTGATGTCGCCAATAGGGTGAGGATAGATGTCCGCGAAAAAAAGCTGGATATTATTAAAAAATATATGGCAACCAGCCAGAAGGCAAGGATTCAGTATGCCAGCAAATACGCCAGCAGTTCCAATTATTACAAGTACAGCATCGGACAAAACCGGGGCCTGATTAGCCTCGACGTTGTTAACCGAAAAAAGGCGGAAGAGGAATTGTTTTCCAAATGGGTGGCCTCATCGCCGGAAAGAACCGCACGTTACGGCAAGGCACTCGGGTTAATCAAAGATGCATACGACGGGCTGAAGGACGAAATAGCACAGGAATACCTGAATGAAGCCCTTATCGGAGGAGCGGAAATTTTCATTTTTGCTTATCGTGCCCGTGCCCTTTACAACCTCCTTGAAAAACCGGAAGAAAACCGACAAAGAATCAGTCAGATTTGTGATAACATGTCGTTTGGGGTTGAAAACTTTTATAAGGATTACGATCCGGAGACTGATCAGAAGCTGGCAGCCACACTTATGAAACTTTATGCCGACAGGGTCAGTCCGGAATATTATCCGGATTTCTTCCGCACTGTCCTTGGCAAATACAAAGGCGACTTTAATAAATTCGCTTCCAGAATGTATGCAGGTTCGGTATTTCCCAACCGGGAAAGGATGGAAGCATTTTTAAAAAATCCTTCCCGGAAACTTTTAGAGAAAGATATGTTGTTTAAAGCCTCCGGCGATATTTTTGACCTCATGAGAAAACTCGGCCAGGAGACAGAACAGAAAAACATTCAGCTTGAAGAAGGACGCCATCTTTACCTGGCTGGCCTGATGGAAATGTATCCCGATAAAGTTTTCTACCCTGATGCGAACTCCACTATGAGGATAACATACGGGAATATAGATGGATACAGTCCAAGTGACGGAATTTACTATAAGCATTTTACCACCATCAAAGGATATACAGAAAAGGGAATACCGGGCGATACCGATTTTGATATACCTGAAAGGTTAAAGGAACTGATCAATAACGCTGATTTTGGAAGGTATGCCGATGAAAACGGAAGTTTGGTCACCTGCTTTATCAGCAACAATGACATTACGGGAGGAAATTCGGGAAGTCCTGTGCTGAACAGCAACGGCGAACTGATCGGTATTGCATTTGACGGAAACTGGGAAGCCATGAGTGGGGATATTGCTTTCGAAAACGGATTGCAAAGAACCATCAATGTGGATATTCGATTTGTTCTTTGGGTTGTGGACAAATATGCCGGAGCAACCCACCTGCTGAAGGAAATGACCATTCTGGAGAAGTAATTGAATGGCAGATTTGCCATATCGTTGCTGAGAACTGTTTACCGAGAGCATCCCGGACGGAGGATGTTCCGATTCACCGGGATTCTGTAGTTATCAAATATTTTTGAAAAAGAAAACCTGAAACGATTGGCCCCTGTTGTCACCATATATACCGATGGCGCAGCACGCGGAAATCCCGGTCCGGGTGGATACGGAGTGGTGCTGTTATCGGGAACACACCGGAAAGAACTGTCGGCAGGTTACAGATATACCACCAACAACAGGATGGAATTGCTGGCAGTGATTGTAGCCCTCGAAACCCTGAAAATTCCGGGCTGCGATGTGACGGTTTATACCGATTCCCGCTATGTGGCCGATGCCGTAACAAAAGGATGGGTCCACAACTGGGTGAACAAACGTTTCAAAGGGAAAAAAAATCCTGACCTGTGGCTCCGGTTCCTTGATGTATACAAAAAACACCATGTCCGATTTGTGTGGTTGAAAGGCCACAACGACAATCCCAACAATGAACATTGTGACCGCCTCGCAGTAGCTGCTTCCTTAAATCCAGATTTGCAGGAAGATGTTGGTTACCAGCCGGAACAGGCAAATTGATTCCGGTAACAGACCCCCGGAATTTTGATCTTTATTCAATTTAAGAATTTTCCTTACCCCAAACGACCGGGAAATTTGAAAATGATATTTTCTATCCGGCTAAAAAACGGAAAGGGTTTGCACAGGATGAAAAGAGTTGTTAATTTTATGATCTTTCACTTTTAATATCAACTTCATGAACAGAAAATTAAGAATGGGCATGATCGGCGGCGGATTAAATGCCTTTATCGGGGCCATTCACCGTGTAGCAGCCATCATGGACGGTCAGATTGAACTGGTGTGCGGTTGTTTCAGCAGCCACCCCGAAGTTTCCTTTTCATCCGGAAAATCACTTTTCCTTCCCAGGAACAGGGTTTATATGTCGTATCGTGAAATGATGGAAAAAGAATCTTCTCTGCCCGAAAATGAAAGAATGGATTTCGTTTCCATTGTCACACCCAACAACGTTCATTTTGAACCCGCCATGCTCGCTTTGGACTACGGTTTCCATGTAGTGGTCGACAAGCCATTTACTTTTACCCTGGAAGAAGCCCTTCTTCTTGATAAAAAAGTGAAGGAAACAGGACTGGTGCTTGCTTTGACCCATACCTATTCAGGATATCCGGCTGTAAAACAGGCACGCCAGATGGTAGCTGCAGGTTTACTAGGGAAAATCAGGAAAATATATGTGGAATATCCCCAGGGATGGCTTTCGCGGAAGGTGGAAGATGCAGGGAATATTCAGGCATCATGGCGGACCGACCCGAAACGGTCGGGGAAAGCCGGTTGTATGGGCGATATTGGTACCCATGCCCACCATCTTGCCGAATATGTGACCGGACTGAAAACCACGGAGATTTGTGCCGAACTGAATACATATGTACCCGGCCGCCTTTTGGACGACGATGGAGCAGCCTTTCTCCGTTTCGACAACGGAGCAACGGGGGTGCTGATGGCTTCACAAATCGCTGCCGGCGAAGAAAACAATATTAAAATCCGCGTTTATGGTGAAAAAGGTGGCCTGGAGTGGCAACAGCACGAACCCAATACCTTGATCGTGAAATGGCTTGAAAAACCAACAGAAATCCTGCGAACAGGAACGGGATTCATGGATTCCGCAGCTGTGGCAAATACAAGGACTCCCGGTGGCCACCCCGAAGGTTACCTCGAAGCTTTTGCCAATATTTACAGGAATTTTGCAAAAACAGTCATGGCCAGGATCGACGGAATTGAACCTGCCCCTGAATGGCTCGATTTCCCGGGAGCAGAAGATGGTATCCGGGGGATGATGTTCATTGAAACCATCGTAAAAGCCGGCTATGACGACTCGGTGAAGTGGGTGAAATTCGGAGGTTGACACATCGTTCTTATGGTTTTCAGGTTCTCAGGTTGTTATGGTGTTTCTGAAAGTGAGGATTACTGAACTTTAAACCATTCCGGTTTTTCACCACGACAACAATGACAACCACAACAACTTCTATAAACCTTAAAGCAATTAATCATGTCGCGACCAGTTACTCTTTTTACCGGACAATGGGCCGACTTACCCATTGAAACCATGTGTCAGAAAGCCAGGGAATTCGGATATGACGGTCTTGAGCTCTGTACCTGGGGCGACCACATGGAAATCGACAAAGCAAGCCAGGAATATTGCAGCAGCAGGAAAGCACTGCTCGAGCAGTACGGACTGAAACTTTATGCAATTTCATCGCATCTTGTCGGTCAGTGTGTTTGTGACCCTGTTGATGAACGGCATAAAAACATCCTGCCCTCTTACATCTGGGGGGATGGCAACCCGGAGGGAGTCAGGCAGCGTGCTGCCCTTGAAATGATCGAAACAGGTAAAGCTGCCCACCGCCTGGGTATCGATACAGTGATTGGATTTACCGGAAGCCCTGTCTGGCATATGCTTTATTCTTTCCCGGCAGTTTCCCGCGAAACGATACAGGAAGGATACAACGATTTTGCCAGCAGGTTCATTCCCATCCTCGATGAATATCAGAAGTTGGGAGTCAGGTTTGCACTCGAAGCCCATCCGACCGAAATTGCGTTTGACATCCATACAGCCCATTTAGCGCTGAAAGCCGTTCACCATCATCCTGCCTTTGGGTTTAATTTCGATCCCAGCCATTTCGGATACCAGGGGGTGGATTATGTGCGGTTCATCTATGAATTTGCCGACAGGATATTTCACGTCCATATCAAGGATGTGTACTGGAGCGATACGCCCGGTCCCATCGGTGTTTTCGGCGGACATACCGAATTCGGGGATAACCGGCGTTACTGGAATTTCCGGAGTCCGGGACGGGGTAAAATTGATTTTGAAAATATTATCCGTGCGCTCAATGATATTGGTTATTCGGGGCCTCTCTCGGTCGAATGGGAAGACAGTGGCATGAACCGTGAAACTGGGGCAGCCGAAGCCTGTGAATTTGTGCGGTATTGCAACTTTGAACCATCGGGGATCAAATTCGACGATGCAATGAAAAATAATGATGCCACCTAAACCTAAAACAAATGTATCAGCCTTCGGAAAACCGTTACGCATCCATGCAATACAACCGGTGCGGAAACCGGGGCCTAAGACTTCCGGCGGTTTCGCTTGGATTATGGCATAATTTCGGGGGAGTGGATATTTTCGAAAACGGGAGGGCGATCCTCCGGCGTGCTTTTGATCTGGGGATCACCCATTTTGACCTGGCAAACAACTATGGTCCACCTCCGGGGTCTGCCGAAGAGAACTTCGGGAAACTGATGAAGCAAGATTTCATGCCCTATCGCGATGAGCTGGTCATCTCGACCAAAGCCGGCTACCTGATGTGGCCGGGGCCCTATGGTGAATGGGGTAGCCGTAAATACCTGCTGGCAAGTCTTGATCAGAGCCTCAAACGGCTGGGACTCGATTATGTGGATATTTTTTATTCACACCGGCCCGATCGCGATACTCCCCTGGAAGAGACCATGATGGCGCTCGACCAGGCAGTCAGGTCGGGAAAAGCATTGTATGCCGGTTTGTCAAATTATTCCGCTGATATGACAAGGGATGCCTCCCGGATTCTTTGGGAACTGGGTACTCCCTGTCTGATCCATCAGCCAAAATACTCCATGTTTGAACGCTGGGTGGAGAAGGAATTGCTCGATGTTCTTGAAAAGGAAGGGATCGGATGTATTGCTTTCTCTCCACTTGCCCAGGGTTTGCTTACCGACCGGTACATCCATGGCATACCTGAAAATTCCAGGGCAGCAAAATCATGGGGATTTCTGAAGCCTGACCAGGTCGAAGTTGCCATCGAAAAAGTCAAAAAACTGAACACCCTGGCCGCTGAACGTGGTCAAACCCTGGCCGGAATGGCCCTGGCCTGGGTCCTCCGGGATAAACGGATCACGTCGGTGCTGGTGGGCGCAAGTTCGGTCTGCCAGATCGAAGCCAACGTCGAGGCCTTGCAGAATACCGATTTCTCACACACAGAACTTGATGCTATCGACGCAATTCTGAGAGGGGATAGCTGAATTGCGACTGGCTGGAAATAGAAATCCCGGGGACCTGGAAAGTTGAACAAAAGTCGCTGTTTGCAGGAAATCCGGAATGAAGGTGTTGATCTGTGATTTGCTACTGTGATTTTTCATGTCAAACTGGAGAATGAGTGGAAATATAATTTACCTTTATATTACAAATCTGAATGATTAAAAACTTTCTGTCATGAAAAAATTCGTGATTTTGATCATCGTGGGTATCATTGTCGGCTTTGTGAACGAAGGGAAATCCCAGATTAAAGTCGATCTGAAGAAGAAGGTGCAGAATCAGACCAACAACAGGGCGAACAACCGTACCGATCAGGCAGTTGACAAAGGCCTTGATAAAATCGAACAGGGTATCAAAGGAGTTTTCAAAAAGAAAGATGAACCAGCGGCCCAGGAGACGAAAAAGCAGGAACCGGCAGCTCCATCTGGTCAGGCAGAAACAGCAAAAGCAACAGAGAATCAGCCGTTAAAACAGGAAGAAACCAGGTTGAAATCGTTTTCAAAATATGATTTTGTACCTGGTGACCGGATTATTTTATTTGAGGATTTCAGCCAGGATGCTGTCGGCGACTTTCCAGCACTATGGACCACCGATGCAGCCGGCGAAATCAATACCCTGAACATTGCCCCGGGCAACTGGTTCAACCTGAACAGCAGCGAAGGGACCTATTGGTTTATGAACGATATTGATTTTCCGAAAAATTTCATTATTGAGTTTGATATTGTCCCGAAAAAGGGT
>CAYNBE010000029.1:0-24083 GCA_964395045.1 uncultured Prolixibacteraceae bacterium
CTCCAGAGCTTTCAGATCGTGACCGCTGACCAGGATACCCGGATTTTTTCCAACTCCGGGTTTGACCTTCGAGATTTCCGGATTCCCAAAGGTGGAGGTATTTGCCTTATCGAGCAAAGCCATCACCTTTACTCCGTATTGACCGGTACGCAACACCCAATCGAGCATTCCGTTCAGCTCCATCGTCCGGGTGATCATGACCAGTGATTCTTCCATGAAGTTGAAAATGTCATCCTCTTCAAAACCCAGGTTGAATGCGTGTTCCGCATAGGCAGCCATTCCCTTGACCCCGAACAATACATATTGCTTCAGGGAGCGGACATCCTCGTTGCTGTCATAGGACAAAATTCCAACCTGACCCGCTTTTTCAACCATAGCTTCATCAGAAAGGCCGCTCCATGTTAAGGAGTCATGGTTTTCAGAAACCTCCACCTTTTTCAGGAGTTTATCACGGTAGCCGATAGTTTCTCTCACTGCCTGCATTAATGCCATGTCATCAAAATTGGCGTTGGTGATGGTCATAAACAGGCAGTTGGTAATATGACGGCTTTCGGGTTTGGTTGAAAGCCCCTCTTTCCTTGCCGCAATGGTAGCAAACGACAGCCCCTGACATGCAAAGACAATCAAATCCTGGATATTTGCGGTAGTCTCTTTTTTACCGCATACTCCGCTGATATGACAGCCGGTATTCCTGGCTGTTTCCTGACATTGGTTACAAAACATGCTCATATCTGTATTGAATTAAGAATTATGTGACGAGCTAATATTTTACTTTTTTCTCTCGTAATAATTTGAGAATGTTATAAGTTTATCTCCTGAATGATTTCTCCCCGCAGATTGACAATGATCTTCCTGACCGGAATAATCCTTTCACTGTTTTCCATGGCTTTCAAAACCATCCTTAGCAATCCGCCACAACAGGGGACTTCCATCATTGCAACCGTAATTGAATGGATTCGGGCACGTGTGATTAGTGCGGTCAGTTTTTCAATGTATCTTTCCATATTGGAATCGAGTTTGGGGCAGGCAATTGCGAGGGATCTTTCCTTCAGGAGCCGGTCATGAAAATTTCCCATAGCAAATGCAACACAATCAGCGGCGAGTAGCAGTTCAGAATCATGAAAATAGGATGCCATCGGATTGATCAGGTGCATTTGAACAGGCCACTGTTTCAGCTCGGAAGTTTTCGCTGCGATATGTCCGGAATTGGATGTGGATGGTGCATCTCCGGTCCCGTTTCTAAAGTCAACAGATTGACAACCAGGACATCCGGGAGCAGCCGTTGGCTTCAGTATTTGGCGGGCTTCGGTAAGACCGGGAAAAACGGGGTCTGACTGTTTTGCAGGAGGGAGGTTTTCCGGCGAAGCTGGCCTCATATCGATGTTCCTCGATTTGATGTATGCAATAGCCTCGTTAAGGTAACCTGTCTCATTGTGGCTTCGCAGGTGGTCGAGATGTGCCAGAATGGTATTCCTGCCCTGGGGTACGATAATACCCATGACTTTGGTCTCATCGTAAGGCTCCGCTTCTCGTTCAACGATCTCAATGGCTCCCTCGGGGCAATGACCCATACAGACTCCCAGTCCGTCACAAAAAAGATCGCTCACCAGGCGGGCCTTTCCGTCGATGATCTGAAGTGCCCCTTCCGGGCAATTGGGGATGCATAAACCGCAGCCGTTGCATTTTTCTTCATCAATCTGTATTATTTTCCTGAGCATATTTGCATTGTTTTCTGTTTATTATTTAATGTCATTCTCTCCTGTAACTAGTTTTAAGAAATTTGTTTAATTCTCTATATATGAGTATTATAACTCACCCCGTCACCCTATGGGTGCCACCCCTCTCTTCGCGAAGAGAGGGGAAGGGGGTGAGTTGTTTTGGTTTTTTCATGTTATCCTTGATAAGACTGTATTTCCAAATATTGGTGGACTCTCCTGTAACTTGTTTTAACCCACATTGCAGCTAATCAGAAAGTAGTATTTCATTATCATCAATATACGCTTTTCTGAAAACCGGTTTGTGTACTACAAATTTTTTCTTTTTGTAGGGTTCCGGTTTGTAAGGGTTGAGTTCATGTTTTGATTTATTCATGTTATTTTAAATGGGACTGAATTTCCAATTATTGGTAGACTCTTATTTATAACAGGTAATTAAGTAATTGAATGCGCAAATATATCAAATCATTCGATAATATCAACTCCCATCCTGAAAAAATGCGAAAAACCTGGTATTTCCGTTAAAAACAGGTATATTCGAGAACCGCTATCTATCAGTTATGTTAAAGAATGAAGGGGATATCATGAAAAAAATGAATTCCGGCATGGTTTCAAGATGGGCCTGAAAGAAATTGCTTTGTCCGGGAAAAGTAAACATGGCTATAACATTCTATCCAATGTAGTCGATCCCAGATGGTCACGGAAAAGAAGTGTCATTTCCGTGACGACATTTCCTAGGATACATTTCGAAAAAGGGCATACCTGATTTCCGCTTTGGCATCCGGTGATCCTGATCTTACCTTCAATGGCCTCATAAATGTCGAGCAATGTGATCTGTCGGGGATCCCTGGTCAGAAAAAAGCCGCCTGATGGGCCCCGGTGCGACTCGAGGAAGCCTTCCTTCACCATTCGTTGCAGGATTTTAGCAACATGGTGCCGGCTTGATCCAGTGTTTTCTGCAATTTTGTCAACGTTTACCGTTGCTCCCGACCGTGCGATGAGCACCATGCTGTGCAGTCCGATCAGGGCTGCTTCTGATAAGGTTACAATTTTTGACATTTTTTGTTTTATATTCCTGATTCCCGGTGTGTTCCGAATTACCATTGCCCGAAGATATGCCGCTCCGAAGAAATAGCATAAAATCCGGGGAAAACAAAATCGTCAGTGTAAGAAGAGCTTTCCGGCCTGAACCGGGTTGTCGCCTGCATTCAAAGGATGGATCAGGTAGGAATAGCTGTAATTCCGGGCGGTCAGCCGGTACTGTTCGTGAGTCAAGGCACCCCAACTGTCGTCACCCCCGACGCCCATCTGCCTGAAGTCCACATTCACGGAAGTCAGGTTACGGGGCTTTACGTCGCATACATGCCGGTTGATCACTTTCTGGCCAAACTGGATCCTTCCGACTGTCCGGACAGGGGATTCAAAATCTTCCATCACATTGTGGTGTGCAGTAACTTCCAGGAGGGGCATACCTTTGAAAAGAAGCCCGCATCCGGTCGAATCGGTAATGGCTGCCCAGCGGACATCGGTCCGGTTTCCGTTTTCCTGGGGACGCACATAGGGAAAGTACATGTCGGCCACTTTCAGATGGTAAAGCCCTACAAAAGCGCTTGTTTTGCGGTCGATGTACGATTCATGGGGACCACGTCCCAGCCAGGAAATCCGGTCAAACGAACGGGGCATCACCAGGTTCATTCCCATCCGGACGATTTCAGGCAGGTCGTTGCGGAGCATCCTGAAATGGTTGTCAACGATGATATCCCCTGAACCAAAAACAGTATATGCTGATTCCCAGGCCGCAACGGGTTGATTGTTTTCTCCGGGCAGGTCAAAGATCATTTTTACATACACTGATTTCGGAGAAACGCGGGTGACGGTAAATTGTTTCATTATCCGGTCCTCCCCGGCTTTTCTCCATATCCGGCTCCTTCGGTCCAGTCCATTTCCAAAATCATTGTCGGTCGGGGCTCTCCACAAATCGGGCACCGGCCCGCTGACCAGAAATTCTGTTTCTCCCTTTTTCATGCTTTTCAGAATCCCAGCCTTTTTATCAAAAACGACTATAAATCTATCCCCTTGCAATGTTACGGTTTCATCATCCTGTTCAACCGATAGTTCCTCGAAATTCTTTTTATCAACGGTTTCCGGCCTGATATAAACCGGGAGCAGGAACTGTTCTGCAGCTACCTCATATCCGGCGTCCACCAGTCCCCTTGCTTTTCTTTGTCTGGCCCTGATCGACAGAAAATATTCAGTGCCGGGCTCTGGATCAATGGAAAAAGGAATCTTCACTTTCACAACTTCACCCGGAGCTGCTGAAAGGCCCGGCAGGTTTCCCGAAGAGACCACTTCCCCGTCGGCTGTCACTTCCCAGGAGAATTCGAAATCCGAAAGATTGGTAAAAGCATACTGGTTCAGGATGTCGATTGCACCGGTGGCCAGGTTGACCGGACGAAACTTGATATACTGGTATACTTTTTTAACTTCCTGCAAGGCTGGTTTAACCCCTCTGTCAGGATTGACCAGTCCGTTGCAGCAGAAGTTGCCGTCGGTATACAAGGTGTCGGGGCCGAAATCACCTCCGTATGCCCAGAATACTTCACCCGCTTCATTTTTGGTCAGAAGACCCTGATCGACCCAGTCCCAGATAATTCCCCCCTGAAGGGCATCGTATTTCTCAATTACATCCCAGTAGTCCTGAAGGTTCCCCACACTGTTTCCCATGGCATGTGCGTATTCACATAGAATAAGGGGCCTGGGAGGATTCTTTTTAGCGTATTCGGCCAGTTGGTTTATCCGGTGATACATGGGGCAGAAGATATCGGTATTGTATTCAAGGACCGCGCGCTCGTACTGGATCGGGCGGGTGGAATCTTTTTTCTTCAGATAGTCGTAAGTGGCATAAAAATTCACCCCGTTTCCTGCTTCGTTCCCGAGTGACCAGATAATTACCGAAGGCTGGTTCTTATCGCGTTCAAACATATTTTCAGTTCTGAAAAGGTGGGCAGCTTTCCATACACTGTCCTTCGCCAGTGATTTTTCTCCGTACCCCATGCCATGCGACTCGATGTTAGCCTCGTCGATCAGGTAAAGTCCGTATTTGTTGCAGAGAGTATACCACACTTCGGGCTGGGGATAGTGGGATGTCCGAACCGTATTGATGTTGTGGCATTTCATCAGGCGAATGTCTTTCAGCATGGTTTCCTCATCCATCACATGCCAGTTTGTTTCATGATGTTCGTGCAGGTTGGTCCCTTTTAGATAAACATATTGCCCGTTGATCAGAAGCCTTCCGTTTTTAATTTCACTGGTTCGGAATCCGATATCCTGGCGAAGTACTTCGATGATCTCCCCGGTTTTGTTTCTAAGAATGATCAGGAGTTCGTACAGGTTGGGTATTTCAGCCGACCACTTGTATATTCCAGGAATGGTGTCGCTGAAATTAATAAAAGTGGCGCCCTGGGCCGCTTCCGTGTCCTGTGAGAATGACCTTATTTTCTGGTTCCCGTCGTTTATATGTGCTTCCACTGTGAGCGGAACCACTGCTTTGGTAGAATTTTCCAGTTCAACCGTCAGAGAAAAGATACCGTCCTGATAGCGTTCATCCAGGCCGGCCACAACCCTGAAGTCCCTGATATGCCTTGGATTGCGGGCCAACAGGTAGATATCGCGGGTGATTCCGCTCATACGCCAGAAATCCTGATCTTCGAGATAGGAGCCGTCGCACCAGCGGAATACTTCTATTGCAACTGAGTTGAATCCCGGCCTGATGTATCTGGTAATGTTGAATTCGGCGGGTGTCTTGCTATCTTCGCTATACCCTACGTATTGACCATTGATCCAAAGGTTCATATTGGAACTGATACCTCCGGCGTGGAGGTAAACCTCTTTTCCCTCCCAGTAGTCGGGGATTTCAAAATTCCGCTTATATGATCCCACCGGATTGTGGTTCCCCTCAATCAGTGGTGGGGTATGTTTGTGCGGATATGGTATGTTAACATAAATGGGGTAATCGTATCCCTGTTGTTCCCAGTTTGCAGGAACCTGGATTTCGGCCCAACCCCTGATATCGTAATCGTCTTTGAAAAACCAGTAGGGTCGTTGCGATGGGTGAGAAGCCAGATTAAACTTCCATTTTCCGTTCAGGCTGATGAGCATGGGTGATTTCCACATGTTCCCTTCCCTGGCCGACTGGACCGAAGGGTAGGGTATGTAACTCGCCCGCGGGGCCTCCCTGTTTACCTGTGAAACAGTGGGGTCCTGCCATGCCACCCATTTTTGTTCCTGCCAGGGTACCTGTGAATAATCCCTGTATTTCGAGCAGGATGAATACATAAAAGCAATGCACATCAAATAGAATATTGTCGGCGTTTTCATACTGTATGTATTTTCGTACCTGATTCCTTTGTCTCTTGTAAGTCTTTCATTCAGTCAGTTTGATAACTATGTTCAGGATTAGCTAAACAAATATATTTGTTTCCGAAAGCACTGATCCACCTCTTCCAGAATCCTCACATGCTGAATGGAATTGCATGTTGTAAAATTAGCATTTAAAAAATAGGAAAGCGGGAAGTGTCATCATCAAATCACTATCGCTGAAAGTTTTCCGCTTTCCTTTCCCTTGAATCTGGTCAGAAAAGCTGACAGATTTTTTTACTGATTTCCCGGGGGTCAATATCCACGGGAAAGATTTCGGAAGGTTGCAGGTAAAAGAGTTCATGTTCTTTCCTGAACCTTTTTTCTCCTCCGCCTGTAATGTTGAGCATGATAACCGAGTCTTTGGGCACTTTCCCCTGTTGTACTGCTTCGATCAGGGTTGCTGTTGCAACAGCTGCGGCTGGATGGATGTCGGTTCCTTCAGTTTCCTCAAAAAGTCTGGCGGCAATTTCGGATTGTTGGTTACCGGCAACCATTACATCACCTCCGGTATCTTTCAGTGCATCGCATAACCCCCCTGCAGGTGCATAGGGTGGTTTTCTGTTCGAAAGCACTTTGGCGTTGACCATCTCTACCTTCTTACGGGCAATCTGTTTATCCAGAGGCAGGATATCGTCCGAACCGGCTTTCCAGGCATCATAAATGGGATGAAAGGGTACGTTTTGGGAGACGATCAGTTTCATTTTGTTTTTACCGTAACGGCCGTCGGCCAGGAACCGCAGATTGGCTTCCCATGCTGCAATGGCTCCTGTTCCACTTCCGACTGCCTGAAAATAGAAGTCGGGAATATGTCCGATGGCAGTCACGGCTGAGAGCACGGTTGTTCCCATCCCGTCGCGCCGGGCTATGTTTTTCGCCCCTCCCTCCGGGAAAAAGCCTTCCGTTGAAGCAGCAACCATTGACAATTGGATGGCGTCGTAATAGTCGCATCCTTTTTCTGAGCAAACCATTTTTACGCATTGATCCAGGGGATGGTCAAACCACATGGCATCGAGATTGTCTTCGGGAACGCATAGCAACAGGGGAATGCGGTTGTCGGAACATACCCTGGCAAATGCCCTGGCTGTATTCCCGGCAGAAGCCACCACGAGAACCCGGGAGTTGCCGGGGTGTAAACGGGCGCATACCGAGTACGCTTCGGTTTCCTTAAAAGAACAGGTTGTCATCAAAGCCCCCTTTTCAGGCCAGTATCCGTTAAAGGTAATCCACAGATTCTCAAGCCCGAGTTCACGAGCCAAATTTTCGCTGCGGTAGGTCACCGGTGTGGCCGAATGCTCCAGAATCCTGTTAATTGGCAACCAATCGGCAAAACGGAATAATCCGGGCAAATCGTTTCTGAGTGACAACCGGCGGTTTTCATACACCGCCCTGATTAAAGAAGGAGTTGCCTCATCAGGGGCATCGAGTGTCCAGCCGCTGTCAGGAAAAATTTTACCGCTACCAACCGATTGCAGGAAGTATTTTGTTGGTTCAAACTTCATTGAAAATCGTTTTGTTCAGGCAAAAATAGAAAAAATGGGAACGAAATCAACCCGCTGATTTCATCCGGAAAGATAAAATTAAATAGCACAGCTGCTTTTTCCGAACCGGGACAGTCTGTTTAAGCAGAATTTCCGGATCCCTCTTTAATTCTCTTCTCTGCCAAGGTTTGCTGTCTGATCGTCGTTAACAGGATCAACCCGATCACAAAGCCTGAAATTGCATATACCCAGGTTCCAGTTCCGGCACCGAAATCTTCGATCCCGGGATTAATTTTCCCTTTGTCGATCAGGTATAGGACAATAACTGCCCCTGCATTGTTCACGAAATGGGCCAGCACGGGTAACCAGAGTGTTCCACTCCAGATAAGGAGATACCCGAAAACGGCGCCTAGGATCATCCTTGGGAAGAAACCGAAGAACTGCAAATGCAATGCACTGAACAATGCAGCCGACAACCAGATGCCTGCATGTTTGTTTTTTGTCAACACGATCAGAATTTTCTGGATCACCCCTCTGAAAAGAAGTTCTTCACCCAGTGCAGGCAGTACTGCCACCATCAACAGATTGAAAAGAAGTCCAGCAAAATGGTCAGTTTTCAAAAATGCTTCGGTCAGCCTGGTTGCTGATTCTTCGGCATTTCTCATCCATTGTTCCATTCCATTGAGCCATTCGGGGAAGTGCATTCTGGAATTGATTTCCCCCAGAAAATTGATGAATGGATTCATAGCGAATATCAGACCGATGGTCAGGATCATCGGGATAGTCCCTGAAACCTGTCCGAGACGGAGAGCATGCAGGGGCTTTCCGTACAGGAGGTATGCCACCAGGAAGGAAGGTAAAATAAACAATCCGATAGTCTGGGAAACCTGGAAAAACTTCAGCATGGAAATGGAACCTGGGTCGGTCATATTGACACCGTTCAGCATGGAGGCAACTTTGGGGAAGCCAAAAAAAGGAATGGCGATCAGTGCTGTGACAAGCTGGGAAGCAAAAAAAACAGCCAGGGTGGTGAAGGCACAGAGCATTAGCTGCGAAAAGGGTCTCATTCCCCTGAAAACTGTAATTGCCATTCTAATAATGTCAGATGGATAGAGGTATTTTGATGCGGTTCCGGAAAGTGGTGATTTGCCGATAACCTGTTTTCTTCAAAACGGCGACAGCCTGTTGATAATGCCGTGCAATTTGTTCGGGATGATGGGCATCGGAACTGAGTGTGACAGGGATACCCCGGTTAAAAAGAATATCGAGCCAGTGCTGTCCGGGATAAAATTCGTGGCAGGGTTTATCGAGCCCGCTGGTATTCAGTTCAACCACCATGCCAGAATCGCGTATCAGATCGGCAGTCCGTTCAAAAAGGGGAGTCTGGTCGGTTTCAGGATAGATACCAAACTTCTTAATCAGGTCAAGATGGCCTATCGTATCAAACAGCTTTGACCTGGCAGCTTCTCCAACCAGGCTGAAGTAACGTTGGTAAAGTTCATCATTGCTCCATTTCCCGTATAAAGATTCGTCTCCGTCGAAGTTCCATTCTTCGATAAAGTGAACGGAACCGATCACATAATCGAGTGGCAGGAACCGAATAATCCTGGAAAGCTCATCTTCCCTGCCTGGAAAAAAGTCAAGCTCTATTCCATACCGGATCGTAATCAGATGGTTGTATTTTTCCCTGATACTCAGTATCTGACCTGTCATGACCGGAAGGTCCACTTCCTGCATGGCCCAATTAACAGGCTTCAGGCAAACGTGATCGCTGAATCCGATTTCGTCAAGCCCTTTTTCAACAGCCGACAGCACCATCTCCTCATAAGAACATACTCCGTCGGAGAGAAGGCTGTGGGTGTGGTAATCAACCAACCCCCGCATATTCAGGGAAGCTCTTTGATTTTAATATTCCTGAACAAGGTGAGTCCGCCGTGGTCCTGAAGACCGATATGTCCAATCTCAGCAATCCCGTAGGTGGGTACATCTTTCCATTTTCCTGCTTCTTTCCGGGCTTTCCAGTCGTCGCTCCAAAGTTCATATTCGACAACCTTCGTTCCGTTCAGCCAGTGTTCGACATGTGTTCCATTGACGATGATCCGCGAGGAATTCCACTGGTCAATAGGGTTTACTTTTGCGTTCACAGGGGCATGCATTCCGTAATTGGCGCCGGTATACTGGTCGGGATGCAGTTTTTCGGGCCAGCCATTGTCGTCGATGAGCTGGTATTCGGGACCTGTCTGGTAGATGGCCTGAGCTACTCCTTCCTGTACATGATAGAAAATCCCTGAATTGCTTTTGGGGGCTATCTGCCATTCAAGGCTGAGTTCAAAATTCATGAACTGATCAGTTGTAATAATGTCCCCTCCGAAATCACTTCCCACGCCGGAGTTTTTCATGATGCCTTCTTCCACTTTCCAACCGGTGGGTTCTCCTCCGTTATATAGTTTCCAACCCGACAAATCGGTGCCATTGAACAGAAGTTTCCATCCCTCGGCAATTTCCTTGTCCGACAGGGTGTTTATCTTTTGAACTTTGCTGCCACACGACAAAAGGGCACATGCCAGTACAAATAAAGCAAGGATTTTTTTCATGGTCGTTGAAATTTTATTACCTGACGAAATTAACAATTCAATTTGATATCATGAAGTTTTTTTTCGGTCAACTTCATTTCAGTTTTTGAATGGAAATCTATTTCGTTTCATTTCCAGAGTGTAAGTTGTTCATCGGTCAACCTGAACGAGAGTCGGTGAAAAGGGGAGATTCCGTTTTCCCGGATGGCTTCCCGGTGATAAAGGGTCGGATATCCTTTGTTATTGTTCCAACCGTAACCTGGATAGCTGCAATGGAGTTCCAACATAATCTCATCTCGATGGGTTTTTGCCATGATGGAAGCAGCGGCAATGGTCTCCTCTTACAATGCAGGTATGTGGAATCCCGCATCTGTTCCTATATCGGTTTCCGTCGATCAGCAAATGGTCAGGAGTGACCGGAAGTCTTTCAACTGCCCTGTTCATGGCGAGAAAAGTGGCATTGAGAATATTGATCTCATCAATTTCACGGGGTGTCGCTGTTCCGACAGCCCATGCAACGGCTTCTTTCTCAATTACAAACCTGAGGTCGTCCCTGGTTTTCGCGGAAAGCTGTTTGGAATCATTCAGCAAAGGGTGCAAGAAACCCGGAGGCAGGATGACTGCAGCAGCCACAACCGGTCCGGCCAGACATCCCCTTCCTGCTTCGTCAATCCCTGCTTCTATCCGACCTTCAACCAGGCATTGCAACAATGTTTTGCCCCGGCCACTCATGTCTGTGATTTATTGAAACTGCTTTCGGTAATCTTTTTCTCTTCCCTTTGGCGGTCGGGCCCGGTTGCTTTCAGAATACTTTCCCACAGCAAGTCGGCAGTCCTGTCCCAGGTGAAAATATCTTTCCGCTGCAATCCTTTGTCAATCAGTTTTCTTCTTAGCAGTTCATCTCTGCTGATCAGCAACATGGCGTCTGCTATCTGTCCGTGGTCGTTTGGATCGGTATAAAGTGCCGCATCACCGCCCACTTCAGGCAACGAAGTGGTATCTGAACAGATCACGGGGACCCCTGCCCCCATGGCTTCAATCAGCGGCAATCCGAACCCTTCAAAAAAGGGAATAAAAACCAGTGCCAGGGCCGATCCGAGTATCAGCCTCAAATCTGCGTTAGACACCCTCCCTGTGAAAATCACTTCATCCCTGAATTGCATCTTGCTGTAAGTTTTAAAAATCCTTCCGGTCTTGAACATTTTTCCCCCTGCGATGACCAGTTTTACAGGATTTTCGCTTTTCATCCTGAACCGGTCATATGAAAGAAGGATTCCTTCAATATTCTTGCGGGGATGCAACGCACCGACATAGAGAAAATAGGGTTCACCCCCAGTAATCCGTTTCCTTACTCCTGCCTGTTCATCTTCGGGAACTGGTGAATAAAGGCGGTTGTACCCGCTGTAAACGACATCAATATTATTTAGTCCAATTCCGAAAGTTTCCGAAATATCTTCTTTCGAAAATTGTGAAACCGTGGCTATCCTTTTTGCAATCGAAGCATAACGCGGGAAAAAAAAGTTGTAAAATTTTGAAATCGACCAGGGAAGGCCTTTGGGACGGTGGATAAAGTTCAGATCGTGCATTACCGGCAGTTGCGGAATATTGGTCCGTGTGGTCAGATAACCATCGGGTGAAAGGAAAAACCCGCAATTGTATTTTCTCAAAATTGAAGGGATTCGCCATTCAAACCAGAAATACCAGAGCAAAGGATGACGGGTTGGCGGATATACTACCACCGGAGTGATGTTGTCCGAAAAAATAAATTCATCTGAAAAGGGCCGGTCAAAAATGAAAATAAAATGATGTTCCGGATGCTTTACCGTGATCCTTTTCAGGGTTTCAAAGGTGAACCATCCGATCCCTTCCAGCTTGTCGGGAAGCAATAACCTGGTATTAACGGCAATAATCATGAAGCTCAGCTCTTGATTGAATTATTATACAAAGTATGTTTAAAAAATTCTATTTTTAACACCAGGTTACAAACAAAACCAGAAGAATTGAGGCGTAAGTTTATTACCAACCTGATTTTGCTGATTGGCGTGAATTTGCTGATCAAACCGTTCTGGGTGCTGGGGATCGACCGGACAGTCCAGAATGTGGTGGGTGCCGAAAGCTACGGCCTCTATTTTGCCCTTTTTAATTTCTCGATGATCCTCAATATTTTCCTCGATATCGGGATCACCAATTTTAACAACCGGAATATTTCACAGCACAGGTTTCTGGTAAGAAAGCACCTTTCAAACATCACGGGGCTCAAACTGGTACTGGCTGTGGCATATGCAATTATATGCCTGGTTGCGGCAGCGGTTGTGGGGTATGACCATGTCCAGTTCCACTTGCTTTTCTTTTTGATCCTGAACCAGTTTCTGATCTCCTTCACTCTCTATCTCCGCTCCAATATCAGTGCATTGCAGTTTTTCCGAATCGACAGTCTTATTTCGGTACTTGACCGGACCCTGATGATTGCCATACTCAGTTTGATGCTTTTCACCAACATCACCGGTGGAAATTTCAGGATCGAATGGTTTGTGTATGTCCAGACAGTTGCGTATCTGCTCACGGCGATGATTACCCTGGCGATTGTGAGGGCAAAAGCAGGTGCATTCAGCGTTAGGGTGAATCCACGGTTTTGTATTGTGTTTATGAAGAAGTCATATCCCTATGCCCTGCTGATTTTGTTCATGGCTTTTTATAACCGGATCGATTCGGTGATGATTGAAAGAATTCTTCCCGATCCGATAGGAAAAGCGCAGGCGGGCATCTATGCCCAGGCATTCAGACTGCTCGACGCCGTCTCCATGTTTGGCGCCCTGGTTGCTGGATTGCTGTTGCCCATGTTTTCAAGCATGATCAAGAAAACGGAACCTGTTGGGCCCATGGTACAATTATCCTTCAGCCTCCTGCTTGTACCTGCGATGATCGTGGTGGTTTCCACTTTCTTTTATGACAGGGAAATCATGGAACTTCTCTATCATTCGCACATCGAAGATTCGGCAAATATACTCGGATTCCTGATGATAGGCTTTTTGGGAATTGCCACCACCTATATTTTCGGAACACTCCTCACTGCCAATGGAAACCTGAAAATGCTGAACATGATGGCATTAGGAGGAATGCTGCTGAATGTCGGACTCAATATGGTACTGATCCCTTCGCTGATGGCAACAGGATCGGCCATTGCTGCCATGGTGACCCAGCTTGCTACTGCGATTGCCCAGATCGGACTGGCAGCAGCTATTTTTAAGCTCCGTCCCGGTGCAAATCTTCTAATCAGACTGACGCTCTTTGTTGCTGCAATCATTCTTGTAGCATGGTTATCAAGACTGGCTGAAGACCGGCTTGCAGGATATATGCTGTGTGTTGCCTTTTCAGTTCTTCTGGCATTTGGAATCCGTCTGATTAATCTCCGAGATTTGGTCAGGATCATTAAATTTGAATCATGATGAGAAATCCCACTGTTGAAGATCTGAAAAATCCGGGTAAATATAACCTGGTTGCCTCAGTCGAACAGGGTAGAATCAGGGAATTTGTGGTGGAGCAGGCAATGGCCGACAAAAAGATCATCCCGATATACATGATCTATCAAACCCTGCTGCTCTTTTCAGGTCTGTTTTTTCTTACCAGGGCTTTGGTATTGGCGTTCAGGGGCGAATGGAGTTATTTCCTGATTTCAGCCGGGGCTGTCGTTTTCAGTCTGACCATCCTGGTTGCCATTCATGAGCTCCTTCATGCCTTTGCCCTGGTTCTTACCGGAGCCCGCCGGATCAGGTTTGGAGCTGTTCCGGGAAGGTTTGTTTTCTTTGCTGTCGCTGACCAGCATGTCATGGGGAAAAGAACTTTCATCCTGGTAGCACTGACCCCCCTGATTTGTATCCAGGTGGCAACAGCTATTGGAATCGGTTTCTGGTTCCATGTTCCTTTCGTTTACTTTTTTCTGATCCTGATGTCCATGCACAGCCTCTTCTGTGCAGGCGATATCGCACTGATCACCCTGTTTTACCGTTTCCCAGGAAAGAAGGTTTTTACCTTCGACAATTTCAGCGAAAAAACAAGCTATTTTTTTTTACAAGCCGGCACGAATGACAGGCAATGAATCCTTCATACATGAAGTACCATGAAACCCTGGTTCTTCCCCGGAAGTCGGGTTGACAGAGAAACGTTTATACCGGTTTGGAGCAGTAATATCCAAAAAATCGAAGGATCAAAATGTTTAAACAGGATCGCTTTCGGCCAATTCTAAACAAAACCACTATCTTCGCAATTTAAAAGGTTGACTTGGGATCAGAACCTTGTTAATTAATGAAAAATCACAATATGAAGCGTTTTGGTTTGTACAATTTAATTGCGGGCTGGACAGCATTTCTGGTTTCTGCAGTGGTCTATCTGCTGACAATTGAGCCGACTGCAAGTTTCTGGGATTGCGGTGAATTCATCACTACGGCGACCAATCTTCAGGTCGGACATCCTCCGGGAGCTCCTGTTTTTATGATCATGGGAAGGTTTTTCACCATTCTAGGGGGATCTCCGCACAATGCTGCTCTGATGGTAAATATCATGTCGGCTCTTGCAAGCGCCTTCACCATCCTGTTCCTTTTCTGGTCCATAACACACCTCGCGAGGAAACTGATGCCTCCGGAAGATCAGATGACAGCGGGACAGATGATTGCGGTGATCGGTAGCGGACTCGTCGGAGCACTTGCCTATGCCTTTTCCGATACCTTTTGGTTTTCGGCTGTCGAAGGTGAGGTGTATGCCACATCATCCTTCCTGACAGCCCTGGTTTTCTGGGCTATTCTCCAGTGGGAGAACGTTGCCGACCAACCCCATGCTAACAGGTGGCTGATTTTTATTGCCTATCTGGTCGGATTATCGATCGGGGTCCATCTTTTAAACCTGCTTGCGATTCCGGCTATTGTATTTGTCTATTATTTCAAAAAGTACACGGTCACAAACAAGGGTATTTTCTATGCTTTGCTGGCATCCCTCGTGATCCTGGGAGGGATCATGTATGTGATCATACCTGGTTTCGTGAAGCTCGCTTCCTGGTTTGAGCTTCTTTTTGTCAACTCTTTCGGTTTGCCCTACCATTCCGGATCGCTGTTTTATATCCTGGCCATGACTGCCGGTATAGTATGGGCTATCCGCTACACCACCCGGAAGGGAAAGGTTTTCTGGAACACGGTTGTAGTTGCTATTACGGTAATCCTGATCGGCTATTCCTCCTTTGCCCTGATCATCATCCGTTCGGCTGCCGGAACACCTATGGATCAAAACAGCCCGAACGATACATTCTCCCTATTATCGTACCTTAACCGGGAACAATACGGTCAAAGGCCCCTCATATACGGGCAGTATTACAACTCCCCTCTTAATCCCCAAAAGAGATACAAACGGGGAAGCCCCTATTATACGCAACGTGACGGCAAATATGTGATCACCGATTACAGGGTAGTTCCCAATTACGATGACAAGTTCAAAACACTTTTCCCTCGGATGTGGAGTTCCCAGGATCCCGGCCATGGCCCTGAATATGAACAGTGGGGCAGGATCAAGGGTACCAAGATTCAGCATACCAATGAAATGGGCGAAAAAGTGGTGATTGTGAAACCTACCATGATTGAAAATCTGAGGTTTTTCTTCCGGTATCAGGTGGGGCACATGTACTTCCGGTATTTCATGTGGAATTTTGCCGGACGTCAGGATGATGTACAGAGCCAGGGGGGTATTTTGCACGGAAACTGGATCAGCGGGATCGGTTTTATAGACAACTGGAGACTGGGAGACCAGGCTTCCAGGCCCGAATCGATGCACAACAAAGCGAACAACAAATATTATTTTCTACCGCTGATCCTTGGTCTGCTGGGCATTTTTTACCAATACAACAAGGGAAGAGAGGGTAAACGTGGTCTTTGGCTTGTAACCCTTTTATTTGTCATGACAGGTTTGGCCATCGTCATCTACCTTAACCAGTATCCTTTGCAGCCAAGGGAACGGGATTACGCCTATGCAGGATCTTTTTATGCTTTTTCAATCTGGATCGGGCTCGGAGTGCTGGCTCTATTTGAAGGGCTTAAGAAAATTGTCCCTGAAACAGCCGCTGCTTCCCTTGTCACCATCGGAACCCTCCTTCTTGTGCCCGGATTGATGATTTCAGAGAACTATGATGACCACGACCGGTCGGGTAGATATACGGCAAGAGATCTGGGGGCCAATTACCTGAAAACATGTGCCGAACAGGCAGTGATATTTACCAATGGCGACAACGACACTTTTCCCTTGTGGTATAACCAGGAGGTGGAAAGAGTCAGAACCGACGTCCGGGTTTGCAATCTCAGCTATCTTCAGACTGACTGGTACATTACCCAGATGAAGAAAAAGGCGTATGAATCAAAGCCGATTCCTTTTTCGCTGAAAGAAGAGCAATATATCCAGGGTACGCGCGACCTGGTTTATGTTCTGAATGATCCTCGGCTAAAGCGTGAATATGTTGATCTGCGCGAAGCCATGCGGTTTGTGGCCGACGATAACCCAGCCACCAAACTCAGTCAGGCCGACAATGCGGCATACATACCCAAGAAAAAAATTGCATTCAAGATCGACAAGGAGGCAGTGATCCGCAATAAAGTTGTGCGTCCGCAGGATTATGACAAAATCGTGGATACGATGTTCATCGACCTGAGTGATAAAGATTATCTTCCCAAAGATGAATACATGATCCTTGACCTGCTGGCAGCCAATAACTGGGAACGCCCGATCTATTTTGCCATTACAGTCGGAGGTTCCAAATACCTGAACCTTCAGAATTATTTCCAGCTGGAAGGATTTGCATACCGGCTGGTCCCGATTTACACCCCCGGGGGTAGTGCCGACAGGGTGAATTCAGGCAGGGTGGCAACCGATCTGATGTACAACAACCTGATGAACAACTTCAAGTGGGGAAATATGAACGATCCTGCTGTTTATATCGATGAAAACAACATCAGGATGATGACCAATATCCGGAACAATTTCAACAGGTTAGCCAGTTCACTTCTGGCCGAAGGAAAAAAAGATTCGGCAGTGGCAGTGATTGAAAAAGGTTTTGAACTGGTACCCTTTTCAGTTGTCCCACCCGAATATTTTTCACTTGAAATGCTCAATACCCTATATCAGGCTGGTGCAAAAGAGAAAGCCATGGCGCTTGCAAATGAATCATATAAATCATACACCGACGAGCTTGCTTACCTGTTCTCACTGCCGAAACAGTTCCGGCAGTCGGGCGATGTGGATGACCAGTTACAACGGAACCTCTTTTTCTTGCAGAAGCTTCAACGGAGTTGCCAGTCATTCGGTGAAGAAGATCTGACAAAGAAAATTGATGCTTCGATGAAGGAGTATTACCAGAAATATAGCGGACAATAAAATGGTCAGGTTTTCTCCCCGGATTCAACCACCGGGGATTGTTACCCGATGGTTTCCCAAAGCCGTCTGGAGGATTGACGGGAGCAGCAACACCCTTTTCCTGACCTTTGATGACGGACCGGTTCCAGATACGACACCATGGATACTTGATCTTCTGCATAAAGAGAGGGTGAATGCCACATTTTTCTGTGTGGGTGAAAACGTCGGGCGATATCCTGCTTTATATCAAAAAATTCTGGAAGAGGGTCATTCAGTGGGAAACCATACCTTTCACCATCTTGCGGGAAGAAAGACAGACGACCCGGTCTATTTCAGGGATATCGCAATGGCATCCCGCCTGATCCGCTCCGACTTGTTCAGGCCTCCCCACGGTATGATGAAGTTCAGCCAGTATGCATTCCTTTCCGGAATATTCACGATCGTGATGTGGGACGTTCTGTCTCTGGATTACGATCACCGGAGCATGCCGCAGAAAATTATCCGGAATGTGGTCAGGTTTGTCAGGCCCGGTTCCCTGGTTACTTTTCATGATTCTGCAAAATCAAGGACCAACCTCATGGAAACCCTTCCCATCGTGATCCGTCTTTTGAAGGAGGAAGGATACCGCTTTTCTTCCATCCCATATCAGAAACGAGGAGCAGTCGATTTGACATATCAGGGAAAAAATAGAACTTTACACAAGGAAAGTACTTATTAACGAATACGGTATGAATGTTTTGATCATTGGCTCGGGAGCCAGGGAACATGCTCTCGGCTGGAAAATAAAACAAAGTCCTCTGCTCAATGAACTCTTTTTTCTCCCCGGAAACCCAGGGACCTCGGAATTGGGAATCAATTTACCCGGTACCATTGAAGATTTTAAAAATATAGGGGATGCCATCTTTGCCAACCGGATCGGGATGGTGGTGGTTGGTCCGGAAATGCCCCTGGTAAACGGAATACGTGATGAAATAGAATCTGATCCCCGTTTCAGGAATGTGAAAATCATCGGACCAGGCAGGGAAGGGGCTAAACTGGAGGGGAGCAAGGATTTTGCCAAACAGTTCATGCACAGGTACCATATACCGACGGCTCCCTATTCTTCTTTTACCAGGGAAACACTGGCCGATGGCTGCCGATTTCTCGGATCCCTTGAACCACCCTATGTATTGAAAGCCGATGGTCCGGCTGCAGGGAAAGGAGTGATCATTGTTCATGACCGGGAAGAAGCAGAAAGAACCCTGGCTGAAATGACCGGTGGAAAATTCGGGAAATCAAGTGAAACCGTAGTAGTCGAAAAATATCTGCAGGGAATCGAACTTTCGGTATTCATTCTAACCGATGGAAATGATTATGTCATGCTCCCCGAAGCAAAAGATTATAAACGGGCGGGAGTGAATGACACCGGCCTCAATACCGGGGGAATGGGATCTGTATCACCGGTACCCTTTGCCGATGGTTGTTTCATGGAAAAGGTGAAAACCAGAATCATCGAACCTACCCTGGCGGGATTAAAAGCGGAAGGCATTCGTTATACCGGCTTCATCTTTTTTGGTCTGATCAATTGCAATAGCGATCCGTTTGTGATTGAATACAACGTCAGGATGGGTGACCCTGAAACCGAAGCAGTGATGCCCCGAATAAAGTCTGATCTTCTATCCCTGCTTGATGCTGCTGCCTGTGGAACGATTGGTGATCAGTCGCTTGAAATTGAACACCTTCGGGCTGCAACGGTGATGCTTGTTTCCGGAGGATATCCGGGAGAATTTAAAAAAGGATTTCCTATTACAGGTTGCGGGAATGTAACCGACAGCATTCTTTTTCATGCAGGCACGAAAATGGAGAGAGGGACCCTGACTACCAGCGGGGGAAGGGTGCTGGCGGTTACTTCAACCGGAGCAACTCCTTCCGATGCTTTGAGGAAGTGTTACAATTCGGTTAGCCTGATCGATTTTGAAGGCAAATATTTTCGCCCGGACATTGGTTTTGATTTGGCATAATGATACTTAAACTGCTCATAGCCAACAGGAAGGCGGGATATATTCTCATACCCGTTGTCGTCCTGTTTGTTTGGGCAATCCATTCATTTCTGAACCCTGAAACACCACCTGGAGATCAGGGATCATTGACCGGACTTCTCGGGTACACAACCCTGTTTGAGAATGTGTTTGTCGGGAGGATCACTTTTTTTGTCCTGCTGCTTCTGAACGGAATCCTGGTGGTCAGGATCAACAGGCAATATGTTCTTTCCCACTCAAAATCGGTTCTTCCTGCAATTATTTTTATTTTTCTGACATCTGTTGTTCCGGGATACAGAGATTGTTATACAGTTTGGATATCAGTAACTTTTTTACTGATAGGAATTGAGTTTCTCTTTGTTTCGTTCGATGAGAGAAAACCGTATTCATGGCTGTTTAATGCAGGCTTTTTTATGGGAGTGGCTTCCTGTTTTTACATTGATCTGGTGGTACTGGTTCCGGCATTCATGATCGGGGGCTGGTTTCTCGCGCGTGATTCACATTGGCGTGAATACCTTCTTCCTCTAATGGGTTTTCTGGTTCCCTGGATTCTTGTCCCTTCGGTTTATTTTTTAACCGACCATACCCCCCGGATGATCGGTGTGTTTTTATTTAGTATCCATTCCGGGGATCAACCATTCTTTCAAAATACTACCATGGTTGTTTTTCTCTCTTTCCTGGCATTTTTCACAATCCTGGGAAGCTATAAAATGATTCTTGTTTATGATGAAAAGAAGATCAGTTACAGAAAATACTTCATCCTTTTTTTCATCATGTTCATTTCGCTTGTCCTCGCTTTTATCCTGGTTCCTGCTGTCACAGGCGAAATATTTACTGTATCGGCTCTCCCGGTTTCATTTCTCCTGTCAAATTTCTTTGACTCCGTCCGCAGGCCTCTTGTCAGCGAGATTATGTTCCTGTTATTTCTTGCAGTTGTATTCTATCTTCAGTTTTCCTGAATTTCACAATTACCATGGCCAGAATATTGTTGATCGAGTCAGCCACCGAGGTATGTTCCGTTGCATTGGCAGAAAGCGGGAAAGTGATATCTTTCAGGGAAAATGCGGAGGGAAACCGCCACACAGAGCTGCTAACGATATTCATTGAACAGGTTTTCAGCGAATCCGGGCTGAAAAGCAATGAAATTGATGCGGTATGTGTCAGTCGAGGCCCCGGATCCTATACCGGTTTGAGGATAGGGGTTTCAGTAGGAAAAGGGATTTGTTACGGATGCGGAATTCCCCTGATAGCCATAAGTACTCTGGAATCTTTGGCCTGGCATGTTGCCTTTGATAATAAATTTAAAGATTGTAAAGGGGATGGAGAAGTACTTTTATGCCCGATGCTCGATGCAAGGCGCTCCGAAGTCTATACAGCCCTGTTCGGCCGGGATGCTGTTCAGCTGACAGCTGTTTCTGCAGAAATTATCACAGCAGATTCCTTTACAAACGAACTAAAAACCAGGCGCATCCTCTTTTTCGGAAACGGGGCACAAAAATGTAAAAAACTGGTTCAAAACCCAAATGCCATATTTACAGAACCGGTAGTTGCTTCGGCACGGTTTATGTCATACCTTGCTGAGGAAAGATACAACAAAAACAGCTTTGAAAACGTTGCATATTTCGAGCCGTTTTATCTGAAGGATTTTATTGCTACGGTTCCGAAAAATAAAGTTTTCTGAAATGAAAAAATGGATTGTTCAGGTTGTCATTCTTTTTGCTTTCTGCTTCAATGGGAAAGCGAGAGAACGAATTGTATATGATCTCCGGTTCGGCATTGTAAAAAGCGGTGAAGCAGTGATGGTTATTGAGGATACCCTTTACAACGGCATCCAGGCTGTGAATTATCATCTGAGAGGAAGATCCACCGGAGTAATGGGTAAGCTTTACAAGCTAAACGATGTATATGAAAGCACAGTAGACGCAAAAACCTGTCTGCCATATCGTTCCGTTAGAAATGTCAGGGAACAGAATTACAGGTATTTCAACGAAGCCTATTTTTTCCGGGAAACTGACTCAGTTTACAGCCAAAGGTCTGGGTGGGTCAAAGTCCCTGCCAACACATCCGATTTTCTTACTGTTTTTTTTTATTTTACTAGACAGGGTTTTATCCATGAAATTGACAAGGGAAAGACGGTCGTGATCCCTACGTGGCATGGGCACGAGGTAAAAGAGATTAAAATCAGGTTTCTGGGATTTGAAACCATTGAAACAAAGATGGGATTGGTAGAATGTTATGTTCTTTCTCCTGTGGTTGACAAGGGAAAGGTTCTCAGAAGATCCGACGGTCTCCGGTTTTATATTTCGAAAAATGAAAAAATTCCTATACAACTCGACTTTGAAACCAAACTGGGTACCCTTAGTGCTGTTATGGTTAGTTACAGGATCAACGGGAAAGAGCAAATAAAAAAATGAATCCAACTGTTTGAATAAACCTGTTTGAGAATTGGCAGAATTGCTATTTTTGCCGCTGAATTTTGAAAACCAATCGTTATATGGCAACAACAGCAGATTTCAGGAACGGCCTTTGCATCGAATGGAATGATCAGCTTTGGTCTATTGTACAGTTCCTGCATGTGAAACCGGGCAAAGGTCCGGCCTTTGTGAGGACAAAACTGAAAAACCTGAAAACCGGAAGGGTGATCGAGAATACGTTTACTTCAGGTGTGAAAATCGATGTGGTGCGTATTGAAAGAAGGCCATACCAGTTTTTATATAAAGACGACATGGGATGCAATTTCATGCACATGGAAACATTCGAACAGATTTCTCTAAATCCTGACCTGATTGAAAATAGTGACCTGATGAAAGAGGGCCAGATTATTGAAGTACAGTTTCATGCCGATACCGAAACCCCTCTGACCGCAGAGCTGCCTCCTTTTGTCGAACTCCAGGTGACTTATACGGTTCCCGGCGAGAAAGGGAATACTGCCAGCACCACAGCACTGAAACCAGCTACTGTTGAAACAGGGGCTGAGATCATGGTTCCCCTTTTCGTTAACGAAGGTGATCTGATCAGGGTGGATACCCGTGACCGGTCTTATTATGAAAGGGTAAAATCGTAACCTGCCGATTACAGAACATAACCGGGTTTACTTAACCGGATTTCTTACAATTTCCGCCGATCGTGATTCCCTGCGACTCCAGAGGTCAATCGCAACAATCATGGCGGAAAAACCCCAGAAAGGTACCGAAGCTTTGTCGGTATCAAGAAAATTGTTCATCAATCCGTGGATACAATAAGATATCAGCCCAATAAGGGCGCCTGTCAGCCATGCTTTTGTTTTTACCTCTTTCACTCGTTCAAACGCATGGAATGCAGTGTAAAAGAGCGTACCCAGGATCATGATAAACGTGAGCAATCCCGGAAGTCCACTTTCGGCCATCGGCCCGAGGTATTCGCTGTGTGCGCCACCACCGTCGGCAGAGTTGGTGCTGATGATGGTCCTTTCTTTTGTCAACTGGTAGGGCGCGTATTTGAACATATAGGTGCCCGGGCCATAACCGAGAAGCGGCTTGTCACGGAACATCCGCACAGCACAGCTCCAACGGTTGATCCTTTCCAGGTTGGATGCGTCAGAAGTAATGTTCGATATTGAAGAAAAATGTTCAATCAGGTTTGATGAGGATTCCTCGTTGTTCCTCTCTAGATACATGACCAGTTGTTTCTGAAAGAGCAGCACAAAAAAAAGGATTGTTACAAATGTCACTGCCAAAGTTCTGAACCGGATCCGCAGTCCGATCAGAATCCAGATGCAAAGGGCTACAATAAGACTCAGCCAGGCAGCCCGTGAATAAGATAATACCAGAGCCCCGGTCAGGATCACCAAAAAAATCCTCGCTATCCATTTCATGACTGGTTTGCTGAATGAGTTGAACGAAAAAATTATCAGAAACGGGATAAACATGGCAATGACTGCACCATAGGAAGTATGGTCGTTGAAAAACGGAGTCATGACGAAGTGGGCAGCTTGCTTGTCGAGCAATCCATAACCTGAATGCCGTGTAACGGTATAACCGATAACAACCAAAAGCGACGCCACATAAAGCCAGATAAACCGGCTGAAATTCTTTCGCTCATCAAAAAGCCTGATACCGAGAATATAAAATCCGGCAATAAACCAGATTTTTACCAACAAAAATTTAAATGAAACCCATGGCATGGTGCTGGTCAGGCTTGTAAAAAAAATCCAGGCCAGGTAAGACATGATGGCGATGGTAACGGGATGTTTTAAAACCTTATTGTCAAACCCTCTTTCAAATGCCAGCCTGAGAAGCAACAGGAGCAACACCCCGAAAAGGAGTGGTTCAGTCGGGAGAAACATATTGAATGAAAGTCCGGGTATAAGCTGATCCAGAGGAAGTGAAACCGGGGTAAACAGGATGACGAGTTTCAGGATGGTGCTGGTGGAGAATAGAGCCAATAGAACAAAAACAAGGGCAAAGGGTAAAAGATTGATGACAAGCGAATCTTTTTTTATCACAAAATTAAGGTTCA
>CAYNBE010000030.1:0-23646 GCA_964395045.1 uncultured Prolixibacteraceae bacterium
TGCCTGTTTTTTATTTCGGGTACGCTATTTTGGGTAAAACTAAAATGAGGATTTCATTTATGCAGACTGGAAAATTGGTAATTTTGAAAAACATTTGGGAATAATTTTTGTTAAGATATCTGAGCGTTAGAAAAAATTGTATGGATTCTCAATTTTCTCCAAGAATAAAGGATATCATCGCATACAGCCGTGAGGAAGCAATCAGGCTGGGCAATGACTACATTGGTCCGGAACACCTGTTTCTGGGAATCTTGCGTGACGGGGAAGGGATGGCAACGGATATTCTCGTGAGCATGGGAATTGATTTGATAGGTATCAAAAAGGAACTGGAAAGCAAACTGCGGTCAAACCGAAAAATGGATGTCGACGCACAGGTAGCGATGTCAAAAGCTGCTGAAAAAGCGCTCAAGATTATCTATCTTGAAGCCAGGGCTTTTAAAAGCCAGCTTGCCAACAGCGGACATTTGTTGCTGGCCATCCTGAAAGACAGTGACAACCTGATCTCATCTATTCTAAATGAAGCAGGTGTCAATTATTATATGGTAAAAACACAGATGCAGGATTATAAACAACCGAAATCAAAATCGGATTATCCGGAGAATGATGATGATGATCCTGATGATATATTCGGGAAAAAACAATCCTCCTCTGCAGGACAAAAAAAAGTGCCGGGATCGAAGACTGATACGCCGGTGCTTGACAATTTCGGAATCGACATCACCCGGCTTGCTGAAGAAAACAGTCTTGATCCGATTGTTGGAAGGGAGAAAGAAATTGAACGCCTGGCTCAGATTTTAAGCCGTCGCAAGAAAAACAATCCGGTACTGATAGGTGAACCCGGAGTTGGCAAATCGGCTATCGCCGAAGGACTTGCCATGCGGATTGTTCAGAAGAAGGTATCAAGGCTGCTTTTTGATAAACGGGTGATCAGCCTCGACATAGCTTCAATTGTTGCAGGGACGAAATACCGCGGGCAGTTTGAAGAAAGGATGAAAGCCATCCTGAATGAGCTGTCAAAGGTTACCAATGTTATTTTATTCATCGATGAGATTCATACCATTGTCGGTGCAGGTGGAGCCACCGGTTCGCTTGATGCTGCCAATATGCTGAAACCCGCCCTGGCACGCGGTGATATCCAGTGCATCGGGGCTACCACCCTTGATGATTACCGGCAGCATATTGAAAAGGACGGAGCTCTGGAGCGCCGTTGTCAGAAAATCATGGTCGAACCCACTACCATCGAAGAGACCATCGAAATCCTGAATAACATCAAATCGCGGTACGAAGACCACCATAATGTCACCTATACTCCCGACGCCATACAAGCCTGTGTAAAACTGACTGCAAGGTATATTACCGACAGATATCTCCCTGACAAGGCAATCGATGCACTTGATGAAGCCGGCTCGCGTGTGCACATTGCCAACATCAATGTGCCTGAAAAGATTGTCCAGCTGGAGCAGAAAATTGAATCAACGCGTGAAGAGAAAATAGCTGCTGTCAAGAGCCAGGATTTTGAACTTGCTGCCAATTACCGTGACAAGGAAAAAAACCTCCTCCGCCTTCTGGAAAAAGAAAAGGAACTCTGGGAAAAAGAGTTAACCACACATCGCGAAACAGTTGATGAACAGAAGGTTGCCGAAGTTGTTGCACTGATGTCGGGCATTCCTGTGCAGCGGATTGCACAAGCCGAAGGGAAACGGCTGATGAACATGGAATCCGATCTCAGGGGGAAGGTGATCGGTCAGGATGAAGCTATCAGCAAAGTGGTTAAGGCAATTCAACGGAACAGAGCCGGACTTAAGGATCCCAACCGCCCGATCGGTTCATTTATCTTTTTGGGTCCAACCGGGGTTGGCAAAACACAACTTGCCAAAGTGCTGGCCACATATTTGTTCGATAGCCTGGATGCACTGATCCGCATCGATATGAGCGAATACATTGAGAAGTTTTCAGTTTCGCGCCTTGTTGGCGCTCCTCCCGGCTATGTCGGATATGAAGAAGGAGGTCAACTCACTGAAAAGGTACGAAGGAAACCTTATTCCGTGGTCCTCCTTGATGAGATTGAGAAGGCCCATCCCGATGTGTTTCACCTTCTCCTGCAGATGCTGGATGAAGGAAGGCTTACCGATAGTTTCGGAAGAGTAGTCGATTTCAGGAATACAATCATTATCATGACTTCAAACATCGGGAGCCGTGATATTAAGGACTTCGGACGCGGTGTTGGTTTCAATATCTCCAAAACCTCTGCCGAAGAAAATGAAAATACAAAGTATATCATCCAGAAAGCACTGAAAAAAGCATTTGCACCTGAATTTCTAAACCGCATAGATGATGTGGTTATGTTCAATTCGCTGGATAAAAGCCAAATACATCTCATCATCGACATCGAAATTGCCGATTTGTACAAACGTGTCGAAGCTCTGAACTATAAGCTTTTACTTTCTGAAGAGGCAAAAGATTTTATTGCTGACAAGGGATATGATCCCCATTTTGGAGCGCGTCCATTGAAAAGAGCAATTCAGAAATATCTGGAGGATGAGATGGCTGAAATCATTATTAAGTCATCCATTTCGGAAGGTGATACAATTTCAGTTGAATATGACCGCGACAATGATAAATTGCAGTATAAAATTCAGAAGTCAGGAGAGGCCATCGTCAGCAACTAACCATTTTCTAAGTTAATTCCAAAATCTCAGTTTTTTCGAATCCGAAGACCATCAGGCTGAGGTCGTTGGTGTGTTTTGTGTTTCCGGCAAAATCACCGACCTTTTTCACGATCATTTCGGCGATTTCATCCGGTGAATGACCTTTGAAATAATTAAAAAGGGCGTAAAATCCATCAACCCCGAAATATTCACCATTCTCATTGGCTTGTTCTGTGATTCCATCGGTGTATAAAATGAGATGGTCACCCTGTTTCAGGTGAACCGTCGAATCCTTATAGGAGGTGTCATGAACCAGACCGAGTGGTATTCCGTGGGGATCAGCAAGTTCTTTTACATTTCCGTTCGATGAGACCAGAAAGGTTGGCGCATGACCTGCATTGCAGTAGTTTAGGTTGCCTGTCTCCGTATGCAGGATACCCAGAAACAAGGTCAGGAAAAACTGGTTCGTATTATTTCTACCAAGTTGCTTATTTACCTGACTTACTATTTCTCTGGCTGTTCCTTTTAAAGCATTACTTTTAATAAGAGTATGAGCAACTCCCATAAACAGGGCAGCTGGTACCCCACCCCCAGAAACATCCCCGATGGTGATCAGGAGATGATTGTGATCGATCATAAAAAAGTCAAACAGGTCACCACTTACAATCTGGGCCGGTTTTAAAACCGAGTATATTCTAATTCCGGTACCAGGTATTTGATAATGACCCGGGGGGGGAAGGATGCTTTGTTGAATTTCGAAGGCCGCTTCCAGGTCGGCTTTGAGCCTGGCACTTTTAATATTGCTTTCTTTTAAATTCTGCTGGTATTTATCATACTTTTCCTGAAGATTTTTAAGACTTTCACGGATGGTGACCGTCTCATTTTTTGCTCTTGATGACTGATCAAGGTACTCCACTCCGAAGCGGTGTAAATCGTACGAGGCTTTTGACAGTGGTTTCATGACTCTGACGGTGATGAACAGAACCAAAAGATATACAATTCCTATCAGCAAGAGGAGAATTCCTGACATCTTCAGGATCATAGATTTGAGGCCTTTCTGTAGTTCTGCGACAGGGATAACGGTGACTACCAACCAGTTATTTTCAGGAATCTTGTTGGGGAACGACCACGCCTTCGCATGGTTCAGAACCGGGGGATAAACGGTAATTGGACCTGAAGTTCCTGCCATGAATTCGGGAATCCTGACCAAATCCTCCCGAATATCCCCCGGTGGAAGAGCAAACAGATTCCGCTTCAGTACCAGTTCTTTTATCGGGTAAGTAATAAAAGTTCCCTTGTCCGAAATCAGAAATGCATACCCGTTTTCCCATATCTTTGTTTCGGAAATCAGTTTGTCAAGAAAACCAAAAGAGATCAAACAGATTATATCACCTGGGAACTGCTTTCCATTGCCCTGGTCCCTGAACTCAAATGGCAGATGATAAGCCGAAACAACTTCCCCTTTTCTGGTACGAAACGGCTCAGACCATGATTCTCCTGTGAGGTTTCCGAAATAACGGAACAGTGAATCGACATTCAGTTCACTCCCTGAATCTTCCGGATTGTCAGCAAACAGGATTCCATCGTTGCATCTGGAAACCGATAAGAAGGAGCGAAGGTGGGTTTCTTCCCGGTCATGAAGTCTTATCAATATGGCTTGCAGATACATCCGGTCATCCAGTACCGATCGCAGGTAATTTTCTGACTCCCCGTACTTTTTGAAGAATCCGATTTGCCGGGAAATTACCGACGCAAGTTCCTCCGTAAGCAGAACTTTGTCCCTGATATTCCTGAAAATATCCTGACTGAGCAGAATTGCACTGTTTTCAATACTTTTTTTCGAATTTTCAGCGTGATACCGAATGATATAAAACGTGAAAGTCCCAAAAACAAAAAACAATGCAAGCGAAATATAAAAACCAAGATGATATGCCAGCGACCTGTTTGACATTTTGTCAGCTCTGCAAACTTTCTTCAAGTTACTGAATTTTTTTTAATTTCAATCCCAAAGAAAGTCTTTTTAGGAGTAATCAGGTTTTCATTGCGCCGCAAACGTTGATTACCTGGCCGCTGACATACGATGAAAGGTCGGATGCCAGAAAGAGGGCGACATTTGCTACCTCTTCAGGTGTCCCCCCCCTCTTCATGGGGATGGATTCTTCCCAGGCCTTTCGTGCTTCTGCTGCTATTTTTTCGGTCATCTCCGTGATAATGAATCCCGGAGCAATTGCATTCGACCGGATTCCCCTTGATCCCAGTTCCTTTGCGATGGATTTTGTAAATCCGATAATTCCGGCTTTCGATGCAGCGTAATTGCACTGGCCGGCATTTCCGGCAACTCCGACAACAGAACTGATGTTGACAATCGATCCTCTTTTTTGCTTCAGCATCGATTTCTGAACTGCTTTTGTGAAATTGAACACCGATTTCAGATTGACGGTAATCACGGAATCCCATTGCTCCTCGGTCATCCGCATCAGCAAAGTATCGCGGGTGATTCCAGCATTGTTGACGAGGATATCTATTTCTCCGAATAAGTTTTGTATTTCATCGACAACTCTGGCCGTATCTGAAAAGCTGGCTGCGTTCGATGCAAATCCCTTTGCCTTTATTCCATATCCGAGTAATTCATTTTCAGTCGATTTCATTAAATCATCCTCAAACAGATCGGTAAATGCAACATTGCAACCTTCGCTTGCAAATTTGACAGCAATTGCTTTTCCTATTCCTCGGGATGCCCCGGTGATAATTGCAGTTTTTCCTTCCAGTAATTTCATAGAATTATTTTTTCAGTCGTTGCGCAAATATAGCTTTTTTGAAACTGCATTCATAAAAATGAAATGAGCATGTATAACAATACATAAACTGAGATGATTATTTGTTACATGCGAATTCCCCGCCTGCCCTGCCTACCCTGCCTACCGGCAGGCAGGTGGCAGGCAGGCGGCAGGCAGGCATCTGTTTCAACAAGATGCATTTAATGAACAAAATATTATAAACAGATGAAATTCTCACCTGTGTTATTTCCACCTCCGGGACACGGACTTTCCAAAGTCCGTGAAGATAAGCCATATCGCACTCAGCTTTTGGAGGAGAAAGGATTCTCCTGCTACCGTGACATGCTTTTTAATTTTTCCGGAGTGCTTCCAGGAGAGACGGGAGTATCTCCCCTGCCCTTCCTTTCAGGTGAATATCAGTAATATCGCGTGTGAACTGGGTTTCCGATGGATTGATTTCAATGATAAAAGCTCCCCTTTCTCTGGCTTTTCTTGGAACAAACGAGGCCGGAACAACTTCGCCTGTCGATCCGATTACCAGGCATACTTCACATTGGGTAGCCGATTGAAACGACTTCTCCCATGCGTCGGAAGGGATTCCTTCTCCAAAAAAAACAAAATCAGGTTTCAGAATCCGGTTATCGTTCTTACACCGGGGAGGAAGGACACTCATGTCAAATCCGGCGGCGTCATAAAGTGTATCACATCTCGGGCAGATCAGCCGGCTTGAATTACCGTGAAATTCGTGTACTGTTTTACTGCCTGCCATCTGGTGCAGATTGTCGATATTCTGGGTGACAATCGCCTGAAGCCAGCCCTCTTTTTCCATTTCAGCAAGGGCTAAATGGGCAGCATTGGGAAATGCTTTGTTGAAAAAATCATAGAAAATATCCCTGATGAACTTCCAGGACTCTTCTCCGTGCGAATAAAAATAGTTCAGTTCAAGCGTCTGTGGATCATATTTGTTCCACAAGCCGTTTTCACCCCTGAAGGGTGGAATGCCGCTTTCTACACTGATCCCGGCGCCAGTGAAGGCCATGGTATACGACGATTTCCTGATTTTCCCGGCTGCCTGTGCAATTAAATGATTCATTGCTGGAATGTTTGTTGTTAACAAAAATAATATTGTTTTCAAAACAGAACAATCTTTTCAGAAATTAAGAGCAGGCCTTCCCCCAGACAATTCTGTCATGGGATCAGACGAAGATAATCTGATTGTAATACATACATACTGGCGTTTCATTTTAGTACCGGTTTCACTTTTGCCGGCAGTTGCTTCTGCCTTTAAAGAATCAGGCTATTGCCAGTTTCTGCAATTTGTTTTTTCCTGCATTCAGATTACATTTACAGTTACGTTCCTTAAAACTTGGATTATGAATGTTGAAGATACCATTTGTGCAGTTTCGACACCTCCGGGCATCGGAGGCATTGCGGTAATCAGAATGACAGGTAGCGAAGCGATTTCTGTTGCAGGGAGAGTATTTGTTCCCCTGAAGACAGGGCTTGACCTGACAACAATGGAAGCCAACCGTATTGTGGTGGGGCATCTTGTTTCCAACGGAGAGATAGTAGATGAGGTGGTGGTTGCTCTTTTCAGAAAGCCTCATTCGTATACAGGTGAAGACATGGTGGAGATTTCCTGTCACGGATCGTTGTATATCCAGCAGGAGATCCTGAAAATCCTGATCGATCAGGGAGCCAGGATGGCTTATCCCGGTGAATTTACCCAAAGGGCATTCCTGAACAGAAAAATGGACCTCAGCCAGGCAGAAGCAGTAGCCGACCTGATTGCTTCGTCGACAGCTGCATCGCACAAGATTGCCCTGCATCAGATGCGGGGAGGATTTTCGGATGAAATCAGGAAACTCAGGGAAGAGTTGCTTCAGTTTACAGCGTTGGTCGAACTGGAGCTTGATTTCAGCGAAGAGGATATTGAGTTTGCCGACAGGTCTGCCCTGGCTAGTCTGGTAAGGAGGATAGAACTACTGATCCGTAAGCTGGTTGATTCGTTCAGACTGGGAAATGTCATTAAAAACGGTATTCCTGTAGCCATTGTTGGGGAGACCAACGTGGGAAAAAGCACCCTTCTGAATGCCTTGGTAAACGAAGAAAAGGCGATTGTTAGCGAAATTCATGGTACCACCAGGGATGTCATTGAAGATGTGGTCAATATTCACGGGACTGCCTTCCGGTTTTTTGATACGGCAGGCATCAGGGAAACTTCCAATGAGATAGAGACAAAGGGTATAGAGAAGACTTTCAGCAAGTTGCGCCAGGCCGAAATCGTTCTGCTTGTGGTCGATCTCACCTCCCCGGCCCCTACCCTGCCGGAAATCATTGGGCGGATCAGGGAGATCGCCGAATCGAAGCACCTGATCATTGTTGCGAACAAAACCGACAGGCAGTTGGAGGAAACAGCAACTTTTTTGAGGGCACTTCCGCTGCTTCCCCATGAAGACCTCGTTTTTATTTCCGCAAAACGAAAAGAAAATCTTGACTGCCTCATTGAAAGGATGAAAGACACACTTTCAGTCGACAAGGTCGGGGCAAACGATATTGTGGTTTCAAATGTACGTCATTATGAGGCGCTTAAGATGGCACACACAGCCATTCTTAGGGTAGCTGATGGACTTAACCAACGCATTTCAGGTGATTTGCTTGCCCAGGATATCCGTGAATGCCTTCATTATCTTTCCGACATCATCGGGGAAGTAACCGACAATGAAGTACTTGGCTATATTTTTAAGAATTTTTGCATCGGGAAGTGAGTGAGACTCATTTTTCAGGAGCCTGCGAACGGAAAGCTTATAGATGTTAACAGAAACCTGACAAATGACGATTCTTCATTCTTAAAAAAAATCACTATTTTCGCCCCGGAAGAACCGATCCCTGAAGGAAGGTTACTTTTTAGATTGCATAACCGGAAAAATGATTCAATGGACCTGATCCGAGCAACAGGTACCTGGTCATCAAAAAGATTGGATTACAACGGTACATCTGTCATGTTGACGATTCTGATATCAGATCATGATTTATCCAATTTTCGGCATATTACTGGATTGATTGGTTGATGGGTGCCTTCGGTCAGGGATCATGTTTTGTTAAATATGAAGAACATCACAGAATTTCTAGAATTCAAACTGAAAAACAGGCCGATCTCCATGGTGACCTGCTATGATTACCTGTCGGCAAAAATCATCGCCGGCACAAATATTGATGCTGTATTGGTCGGCGATAGTGCAGCCATGGTCATGCACGGGTTCAACACCACCGTAAACGCCGACATCAACATGATGCTGGCTCATGTTGCAGCCGTTGCCCGTGGTCTCGCCGGCAGGGTCATGATAGCCGACCTCCCCTTTCTTGCCCATACGAAAGGGAAGAAATTTCTCATGGAAGGGGTCGATGCCATCATGAAAGCCGGTGCAAATGCCATTAAAATTGAAGGAGCCGGTGCAACCCTGAAAACCATCCGCTACCTGACAGAAGCTGATGTCCCGGTCATGGGGCATCTTGGACTTACACCCCAGTCGGTCAATAAACTGGGTGGATTTAGGATTTGTGGCCGTGATGACTATCAAAAAGCGAAGCTACTTGATGATTCAAAACGACTGGAAGATGCCGGAGTCTTTTCTTTGGTCCTTGTATTGACCGCAGCTCCAGTGGCTGCCGAAATATCTTACTCACTCTCTGTTCCGTCCATTTTTATTTTGGCCGGAAACATGACCTCCGGACAGATACTTGTTTTGCATGACCTCCTCGGGATGAATCCCGATTTCCGCCCCAGATTTGTAAAACGCTTCCTCGAAGGGGAACCATTGATCAGAGAAGCGCTAAACCGGTATAATGCGGAAGTAAAATCACTTGTATTTCCGTCAGAAAAAGAAAGCTACTGATATGAAAATACTGAAAACCGTTGCTGATACGAAGAAAGAATTTGCCATTCTGAAAAAGGAAGGCAAATCCGTTGGTTTTGTTCCGACCATGGGAGCACTTCATGACGGTCACATTTCGCTGATCATGAAATGCCGCAATGAGAACGATATCACCGTTGTGAGCATCTATATAAATCCCACACAATTCAACGATGCCGCAGATTACAGGAATTATCCGGTTACACTGGATGCTGACAGGGAAATTCTTGAAAGAATCAGGGTTGATTATCTGTTCCTTCCTGATTACAATGAGATGTATCCGGATGGATATGCCTATTCAGTTGAAGAAAACAACCTGAGCAAGATTCTGTGCGGGGCCAGTAGGCCCGGACATTTCAAAGGGGTAATGACTGTTGTACTGAAGTTATTGAATATCATCAAACCTGACCGCGCTTATTTCGGAGAGAAGGATTACCAGCAATATCTGCTTATTAAAGGGATGGCTGAAGCATTCTTCCTGGATTCCCATATCATACCGGTTCCTATTGTTCGCGAAGAAACGGGTTTGGCTTTAAGTTCCAGGAATGTATTGCTTGATGAAAATGCCCGGAAAACTGCTCCCCTGTTTTATCAGGTACTTTCTTCTGCAAAATCATGTGAGGAAGCAGTTGAAATCCTTCAGAGATCAGGATTCCAAGTTGATTATGTACAGGATATCGGGAAAAGAAGATATGGGGCTGTTATTTTGGGAAACGTCAGAATCATCGACAATGTGCAACTCTAAGATATTACTTAAAATTTCAGGATCGATTGCAGCATATAAGAGTGCTTTTCTTGCCTCGAGACTGGTTCAGAACGGATACCAGGTTCAGGCGGTTGCCACACCTGCAGCTCTCAGGTTCATAGGAGCGGCCACCCTGGAAGGACTTACCGGACGCCCCCTTTTATACAACGGTTTTGAAGAAGGGAAAGCAATGAGCCATATCGACCTTGCGAAATGGGCCGATCTGACGGTTTTTGCCCCGGCAACGGCCAATTCAATCAACAAACTAGCATATGGAATTGCCGATAACCTGGTTACTTCCCTTTTTCTGGCCCATGACCGGAGAAAACCATATCTGATTGCCCCGGCAATGAATACCGCAATGATAATGCATCCAGCCACGCAGGAGGCAATAGCAAGGCTGAAAAACTGGGGTGTTACAGTTCTGGAACCCGGGTTGGGCAAACTGGCCTGCGGAGATGTTGGATATGGGAAAATGTCCGATCCCGAAGAAATCATGGAAATGATTAAACAAAAACTGAACCAGGTAAATCCTGAAGGATCGAAAAAAGGGAAAATTCTGATCACTTCTGGCGGCACCAGGGAAAAAATCGATGAAGCAAGAGAAATATCAAATATCAGTACCGGAAGGACCGGCGCAACAATTGCCGACTGTTTTATTTCAAACAACTGGGATGTAACCCTGCTTCATGCCACAAGTGCCTGGCTCCCGGTGGGTGAATGCAAAAAAACAGCCTTTACAGGTTTTGACTCACTCGAAGAAGCGATGGAAAGACTTCTTCATCAAAATGATTTTGATGCTGTCATTCACCTGGCTGCAGTAAGTGATTATTCGGTAAAAACTGTTTATGTGGATGGTATGGAATGGAATGCCCCGTTTGACGGGAAAATTGATTCTCATTCCGATGAACTGATGATTAAACTCAGAAAAAACCACAAAATCCTTCATCGGATAAAACAAAAAGCCGATAAAAACGATCCGGTTCTGGTTGCATTTAAGTTCACTGCCGGTGAGTCAGGAACAACAGTCAGGAAGAAAATTGCCACGATGATGGAGGAATCAGGAGCTGACCTGGTTGTCTGGAATGATGCAGATTCCAGGATAAGTGGCCGGCAGACCGGTTTTCATATTTTCAATAAAACTGACCATGACCCCGAAAAATGCCCGGAGGCTTCGAGTCTGGCAGAAAAACTGGAGAAAATCTTATCACAAAGAATAAAAAACAATTGAAATGGTACTATGTATTGATGTTGGGAACACATCTCTTCATGGAGGTGTTTACAAAGAAGGTCAATTGATCCTTCAATTCAGGAAGACATCCAGGAAACAATTCTCATCCGACGAATTTGGTATTTTCTTGAGATCGGTGCTACATGAGAATGAAATGGACTACAGGGATATCAGGGAAATCTCGTTGTGCAGTGTCGTTCCTGATATGACCCATTCCATCAGGAGCGGGATTGTCAAGTACTTTAAAATTGAACCATTTATCCTTAGGGTAGGAGTAAAAACCGGCCTTAAAATCAAATATCGGAACCCCTTGGAGGTAGGAGCCGACCGGATTGCCAATGCTATTGCCGCCACTCATTTTTTTCCTGATCAGAATCTGATTATAGTTGACTTTGGCACCGCCACTACGTTTTGTGTTGTCAGCAAACAAAAAGAGTATCTGGGGGGGATCATCATTTCCGGGATTCGTATTTCGATGGAATCTCTGGTGAGGGAAACCGCCATGCTTCCGAAAGTTGAGATCAGGGAGGCCAGTCAGGTTATCGGGAAGTCGACAGTTGAGAGTATTCAGTCGGGGCTTTATTTTGGTCAGATAGGGATAGTGAAAGAAATTGTGGCAAAAGCAACCGCCGAAGCATTCGACGAACCTCCCCTTATTATCGGTACCGGGGGATTCAGCAGCTTGTTTGAATCGGCCGGCCTGTTTCATTACATCATCCCGACACTCGTTCTGGATGGGTTGTATATGGTACTTCAAATCAATAAAAACTGACAGGATGATCAGAACCATGCTGAAATCGAAGATTCACAGGGCCAGAGTGACCGGGGCAAACCTTGAATATGAAGGATCGATCGCAATTGATACATCGTTGTGTAACCTGGCCGATCTGAAATTATACGAAAAGGTTGACATTTACAATATTTCAACAGGAGCCCGTTTCTCAACTTATGTCATACCAGGTGAAGATGGAGAAATTTGTCTGAATGGTGCAGCTGCCAGGCTGGTTCAGAAAAACGACCTGGTGATCATTGCCAGTTATTCAGGATACAATGAAGATGAATTGGCTGGTTATAAGCCGAAGGTGATCCTTGTTGATAGTGAGAATCATGCACTCTGATCGGAATCAAAGCTATTTCGGGTAAAATATTTCCAAAATCAGCTGTACATTTGGGATTGTTACCGGATGGGCCAATGCCTTCGCGGGGTTTATGAAGGAAACATTTGTCTCATTCAACCGGAATAGATAAATTGCGCAAACAAGTTCTTTTTTAAATAATTATTATGAAAACGGTTCCCGCTTTGATTATCCTATGCATGTCGTTGATGTCACATGCCCAGTCTTTCCCCCGGCTTTCGGAACAATTCAGGCTGAAACAGCTGGAACTTCCCGAACGGAAAGTCAGAATTGTACTTGATACTGACACTTACAATGAAGTCGACGATCAGTTTGCGTTGTCGTATGCAATCCTTTCGAAAGAAAAGCTTCAGCTTGAAGCCGTATATGCCGCACCTTTCAAAAATGAGCGTTCATTAACTCCTGCCGACGGGATGGAAAAAAGTTACCTAGAAATAAACCGGTTGCTTGCGATGCTTGGCAAATCACCCGAAGGATTTGCTTTCAGAGGTTCTGACAAATACCTCGAGAATGCTTTCACCCCGGTCAGGAGTGATGCTGCGCTCGACCTTGTGAAGAAAGCCCTTATTTCCACCCCTGAGGATCCGTTGTATGTTGTTGCGATAGGTTGTTTGACGAATGTCGCTTCAGCCCTTCTGATCGAACCTTCAATCATCCGGAACATCGTGGTGGTTTGGCTTGGGGGCAACGATCTGAACTGGCCGCACCAGAAAGAGTTTAATCTTCAGCAGGACATTTTGTCAGCAAGGGTTGTCCTGAATTCCGGTGTGCCACTGATGATTATGCCCTGCAGGCCTGTAGTCTCACATTTTCATACGACCATTCCCGAACTGGAATTTTATCTGAAAGGCAAAAACGAATTGTCGGATTATCTTTTAAAAACAGTCATTGATTACAGCAGGGGCAGTAAAGTGTGGTCAAAAGTCATTTGGGATGTCACGGCTGTCGCCCTGCTTGTGAATCCAGCCTGGATCCAGACAAATCTTTTCCACAGCCCGGTGATGACCGATCAGATTACATACAGCTCCGATTACACAAGCCATTTCATCCGGATGGGAACCTCCCTGAACCGGGATGCCATTTTCCTTGATTTATTTGAGAAACTTTCAAAGTCAGTGAAATGAATATGAAAAACAAGGCTGTCTTTCCGGGCCAGTATATTCAGGGTCAGGGTGTTTTGAGAGAACTTCCCGGGTTGGTGCGGTTGTTGGGAAGCAAAGGGTTGGTTCTTGCGTCTACGTCGGTCGTTGAAAAAATCATTCCGGTTTATGGAAATAATGGTATCAAAGATCACCTGACCATTGAACGGTTTCATGGAGAATGCTGTGAAGAGGAATTGGAAAGGATAGCTTCCATAATTGCTCTTGAGCATATTGATGTAATTATCGGAATGGGGGGAGGGAAAACCATCGATACCGCCAAAATTGCGGCCGACAGGGCTGGTATTCCGGTGATCGTGGTTCCCACGATAGCATCGACCGATGCTCCCTGTAGTGGATGTGCAGTTGTTTACAGCAGGGAAGGCATTTTCGAGAGGGTCCTGTATCAGAAAAGTAATCCGGCTGTGGTGCTGGTCGATATGGATATTATCGCTGCATCACCGGTGCGGTTTCTCATCTCGGGTATGGGTGACGCCCTTGCCACCTATTTTGAAGCCAGGTCATGTGAGCGGACCCAATCGGTGAATGAATGCGGGGGATTGAGCACCCTCACCGGATTGCATCTGGCCCGACTCTGTTATGATACCCTCCTCCGGGATGGAACCTGTGCCCTGTCATCATGCGAACTCCACATTGTTACGCCTGCTTTGAACCATATTACCGAAGCCAATATTCTCCTGAGTGGTATCGGATTTGAAAGCAGCGGGCTTGCTGCTGCCCATGCCATTCACAACGGGTTGACTGCCCTCGCCGAAACCCATGCTTTTTATCATGGTGAAAAGGTGGCTTTCGGTGTGCTGGCTGGCCTGCACCTGACAGCGGCAGATCCCTTGGAGATGGAGACTGTTTATTCCTTCTGTGAATCGGTGGGTTTACCCACCACCCTTGCCGATATCGGAATTGATTACGGAGACCGCGACCGCCTGTTGATTGTAGCCCGGAAAGCATGCGAACCCGGACAGTCGATTCATCATGAGGCTGGTGAAATTAACCCGGAGATGGTGTTGAACGCCATGCTGATGGCTGATGTCTACGGGCGAAAAAGAAAAAGCTGATCATCAGGGAAACCCGACAAGCTTATTTGGTATAATACCTTGCTATATCAAGTGCCTGGCGGCCATATCCTCCCCCGAACAGTAAAAAATGGTTCAGGATATGATAAAGCTGATAAATTTTATTTCTTTCTTTCCATCCGGGGGGAAGCGGATTTGATTCATGGTATGCTTTCCAGAACCGGTCGTGAAAACCACCGAATAGTGTCATGATCCCGAATTCCATCTCCCGGTCAGCATAGTATGATGCGGGATCGATCAGGGCCGGCCCTTGAGCTGTATCCATAAAATTGCCGGCCCACAAATCACCATGAATCAGGGAAGGTTCTTTCGTCTGCGGCAGAATTTCATCAATTCTTGCACAAAGCCGGTCAAAAACAGCTGCATCGCCGGGAGAATAATAACCCTTCGTGACCAGTTGCCTGACCAGCGTTCCTATTCTCTGGTTTGAAAAGAAATGGCGCCAGTCGGTATTCCAGATGTTGTCCTGGAGGGTGAGCCCACAATAGTTGTTGTGATAAAATCCGAAACTTCCTGTAGTAGCCCTGTGGAGTTCAGCCACTCCTCTACCAAGAATTTCATCTATATTCCCTTTAAAGTTTCCATGAAGATATTCCAACAGAATGAAACCGGGTAAAATCTCTTTGCCGGCTGAAAGTATCACCTCCGGGACTACAAGGGATGAAGGTGCAGCCTTTTTCAATTCCCGAAGGGATTCAGCCTCACGGATAAAGAAATCGGAGGGAGCGGATTGGTTCCATTTCAGGAAAAAATTTCCTGCCGATGTTTCAAGCAGTGAAGCATGGCTGATGCAACCACCACCTGTCAATCTGAAACCTGACAGGGTGACAGAGGTGTTCAAGTTCAGAGAGAGCAGCTGCAAAACGTGGTATACTACTTCAGAAGTTATTGAATCCATTGATTAAATGATGCATAGCATAAATCAGTGAGTAAGGCATTTAAGAAAAAACCCGGAACTAACTGATCCCGGGTTTATCTTTTATTTCACCAACTGCAAAACTTACTTATTTCACTTTATCGACAACCGCCTTGAACGCTTCCTGGTGGTTCATGGCCAAGTCGGCCAGTACCTTCCGGTTGATTTCGATCTTGTTCTTTTTCAGGAGATCGACCAGTCTGGAATAGGATAAACCTTCGAGCCGTGCGGCTGCATTGATTCTTTGTATCCAGAGGGCCCTGAAATTTCTTTTTTTCTGTTTTCTGTCGCGATAAGCATATTGCTGACCTTTTTCCCAGGTGTTTTTTGCAACAGTCCAAACGTTTTTACGGGAACCGAAATAACCTTTTGTCAATTTCAGTAATTTTTTTCTTCGGGCCCGTGATGCTACATGGTTTACACTTCTTGGCATACTTTTCAATTTTTTCGGCAACAGGCGCCCCTTTCGGGAACTTATGGCACAATCGCCCGGTTATTCACTTTTTTTAATTCAATCGTTTTACTTCATGTTCAACATCAGCTTCACATTGTTGACATTGGTCGGGTCGACGATAGTCCAGTATCCCAGGTTTCTTTTCCGTTTTGTACTTTTCTTTGTCAAAATGTGACTCTTATAAGCATGTTTTCTTTTGATTTTTCCTGTTCCGGTAAGCTTGAATCTCTTTTTTGCACCGGAATTGGTTTTCATTTTTGGCATTTTCCTGCTTTTTAACTAATTACTTGGTGTTACTATTTCTTTTTTGGTGAAATAAACATTGTCATTCTTTTTCCTTCGAGTTTTGGAAGCTGCTCTACTTTGCCGAAATCTTCCAGCAAAGTTGCAAACTTGAGCAGCAATATTTCTCCCTGCTCTTTAAACAGGATGGAACGTCCTTTGAAAAAAACGAATGCTTTGACTTTTGCTCCTTCCTGAAGGAATTTTTCGGCATGCCTGAGCTTGAAATTAAAATCGTGATCGTCGGTCTGCGGGCCAAACCTGATTTCCTTCACAACCACCTGGGCAGTTTTAGCTTTTATCTCTTTTTGTTTCTTTTTTTGTTGGTAAAGAAACTTGGAGTAATCGATCGCTTTACAAACCGGTGGATCAGCTTTTGGCGAAATTTCAACAAGGTCGAGGTCCAGGGAGTCGGCGATTTTTAATGCCTCACGGAGGGGATAAATCCCCGGTTTTTCAATATTTTCACCAACCAGACGTACCTGCAATGCCCTGATCTTTTCATTGACCCGGTAATTTCCGGAATCACTCGTGTCCGGTTTTTCGGGTTTCGTTAAAGCTTTCTTGATAGCTATAGTTTGTTCCTCCTTATATTTTATTGGTTATACAATCCTGTTAACTGCTGTTCTGTTTCGTTCCGCAAAAAACGTGCAAATTCCTCTGGTTTCATGACACCTTTGTCGCCTTCTCCCTGTTTCCGTAAGGAAACGGTGCCCGATTCAGCTTCTTTTTCACCTACGACCAGCAGCCAGGGGACCCGTTTCAGTTCGTTGTCCCGTATCTTTCTGCCAATCTTTTCATTACGGTCGTCAACAAAGCTGCGAATATCGGAAAAATTCAGTATATCTGATACATGTTTTGCATAATTGTTAAATTTTTCACTGATTGGCATCACGACAACCTGTTCCGGAGTAAGCCATAGCGGGAATTTACCGGCTGTATGTTCGATCAGTACAGCCACGAACCTCTCCATTGATCCAAAAGGTGCGCGGTGAATCATCACCGGACGGTGTCTTTTATCATCGGCTCCGATATATTCCAACTGGAAACGTTCGGGCAGGTTATAATCGACCTGGATGGTTCCCAATTGCCAGTTCCTCCCGAGGGCATCTTTCACCATGAAATCAAGTTTCGGTCCGTAAAAGGCAGCTTCCCCAAGAACGGTAAACGTTTTCAGACCCTTTTCTTCACAGGCTTCAATAATTGCCTGCTCAGCCCTGTTCCAGTTTTCAGCCGAACCGATGTATTTTTCAGGTTTTGCAGGATCCCGGAGCGAGATCTGTGCTTTGTAATCTTGAAAATCAAGGGCTTTGAAAATGATAAAAACAATATCGATTACTTTTTTAAACTCATCTTTCAGCTGATCGGGGCGGCAGAAGATATGGGCATCATCCTGGGTAAACCCCCTTACTCGGGTTAATCCGTGAAGTTCACCGCTCATCTCATACCGGTAAACCGTCCCGAATTCCGCCATCCTGACAGGCAATTCCTTGTAAGAATGGGGTTTTGACCTATAAATCTCACAATGGTGCGGACAATTCATCGGTTTCAACATATACTCCTCCCCTTCAACCGGAGTTTTGATCACCCGGAAGGAATCTTTCCCATATTTTTCGTAATGGCCTGATGTCTTATATAAATTTACATCTCCGATATGTGGAGTAATCACCTGGTCGTATCCGAAATCCTTCTGGATTTTCTTCAGGAATTCTTCGAGCCTGAACCTAAGTTGCGCCCCCTTGGGCAACCATAAAGGCAATCCCTGCCCTACCGCTTCCGAAAAGGTAAAGAGCTCCATCTCCCTCCCAATTTTTCGGTGATCGCGCTTTTTGGCTTCTTCCACCATCGCAAGGTACTCTTCCAGCATTTTTTGTTTCGGGAAGGTAACCCCGTAAACCCTTGTCAGCATCTTGTTCTTTTCATCACCTCTCCAGTATGCACCGGCGATAGCAGTAAGTTTGACTGCCTTAATATACCCGGTGTCGGGCAGGTGCGGGCCACGGCAAAGATCGATAAAACTGCCTTGCTGATATAATGTGATAGTCCCGTCTTCCAGTTCGCTGATCAATTCGGTTTTCAGATTGTCTCCTTTTGCATGGAACATATTCAGTGCATCATTTTTCGAAATGCTGCTCCTGACTATCTGCTGTTTCTCCCTTGAGAGTTCCAGCATTCGTTTCTCCAGTTTTTCCAGCTCTTTTTCAGTCAGTTGCTGTCCGTTGGGCAGGTCTATATCATAATAAAAACCGGTTTCCACAGTTGGCCCGATTCCAAAACGGGTACCCGGGAAAAGTTCTTCAATTGCTTCAGCCATCAAGTGTGCCGATGAATGCCAGAAGGTCTCCTTGCCTTCCCTGTCGTCCCAGGTTAAAAGCCGGATACGTGCGTCTTTCGTCAGGGGTCGTGACAAATCCCAAACTTCTCCATCTACGGATATTGCCAAAACATCCTTTGCCAGCCGGCTTGAGATTGATTCAGCAATCTCAGCCCCGGTTATCCCAGAAGGTACCTCCCGGATGCTATTGTCGGGCAACGTTATGTTTATCATTCTGAAGTTTGCTAAAAAATTAAGTCCGCAAAGATAATACTTTCCCCTGAAAACAAAGTCTGCACAGGCTGTTTTTCATATAGTTTACAAACAAATAACGGTGAATAACCAACCGCTGATGAACCTGTTTTCAAATGCACTGGCACAGAAACGGAACTGCTGATTTTTTCGCTTATTTTGTGGCAGAGGAATCGCTTTAAACAGTAACTGGTTATGCGGACATTGATTTTTATTAAAATACTCCTTCTGGCGCATCTTTGCGCATCGGCTACCGGGAAAATAACCCTTGAAGATTTATTTGTGAAAGAGACGTTCAGGGAAAGACCGCTGGATGGATATTGTTCCCTGAAAGACGGCCAGCATTATACACTCCGGGAAGGCGGAACCCGGATTGTGAAAATTGATTATCAGTCAGGACAACAAAAGTCGGTGGTCTTCGACCTGTCGAAGGTTGAAAACGCTCCAATCCGTGAGTTCTCGGATTATGAATTCAGCAGCGATGAATCCCGGATTCTTCTTACTACGGGGAAAAGGAAAATGTACAGGTATTCCTATACAGCGGAGTATTACATCTGGAATTCAGTGACCGAAGAACTTTTACCCCTTTCAGAAAAAGGGAGGCAGCAGGTTGCCGCCTTTTCTCCTGATGGCGAAAAGGTGGCATTCGTCAGGGGAAACAACCTGTTTATTAAGAACCTGAAATTCGGAACCGAAAGCCAGGTAACGCTGGATGGAAGCAGGAACAAAATAATCAACGGGACTCCCGATTGGGTTTATGAAGAGGAATTTGAAGTACGGAAAGCCTTCGCCTGGTCGCCCGACAGCAAATTTCTCGCTTTCATCCGGTTTGATGAGTCTGAAGTCAGGGATTTTACCATGACACTTTACCGGGGCGACAAACCGGCACTGGAAGAAAATGCGATTTATCCGCACAATTTTATTTATAAGTATCCGAAAGCAGGCGAAGCTGGATCAAAAATTGGAGTCAGGATATATGACTTGAGGTCGAAAGCAACTATAAAAGCTGACATCGGAGCAGAGAACGGAATGTATGTACCTTCGATCAGGTGGACCCCTGACGGAAACGATCTGGCAGTTTTGCGGCTGAACCGCAGGCAAAACCAGCTTGATATTTTGTATACAAATCCGAATACGGGTGACTCGCGTTTGATCTTTACCGAAAGAAACGAACGTTACCTTGATTTCGATTTTTCAGAACATTTCTCCTTCCTTGATGACGGGAAGTTTGTTATTACAAGTGAGCGAAACGGATTCACCCATCTCTGGCTGCACGATCGCCTGGGATTGGAACTGGCTCAGATCACCTCCGGAAATTATGATGTAACAGCATTTTATGGCTACGACAAGGTCAGGAAACTGTTTTATTACCAGGCAGCCGCTGAATCACCCCTTCGCCGGGATATTTATTATATAAGTTCCGACAGAAGGAAGAAAGGGAAACTTTCGGACAAACCGGGTACCAATATGGCTGATTTCAGCAGAGGATTCAATTACTTCCTGAATTACCATTCCAGTCTGAATGAGATACCGTCGATTACACTCTGCGACTGGAAGGGAAAATCGGTCAGGATATTGGAAGATAATGATTCCTTGAAAAAAAGGTTATCGGAATATATCATTCCGCGAAAGGAATTTTTCACTTTCAGTTGTTCGGATGGCACCATTTTGAATGGTTGGATGATAAAGCCGCCTCTGTTCAGACAGGATGTGAAATATCCGGTTGTCATCACCCAATACAGTGGGCCCGGCTCCCAGAAAGTAACCGACCAGTGGAATGTTTCATGGGATGAATACCTTGCGCAGGAAGGTTTTTTGGTTGTTTGCATCGACCCCAGGGGAACCGGAGGCAGAGGTGAAGATTTCAAGAAGAGCACCTATCTCAGACTGGGCAAGTTTGAATCAGACGATCTGGTCGAGGCTGCCCGATATCTTTCGGGTCTCTCTTATGTAGATGACAGGAATATAGCCATCCGGGGATGGAGTTACGGTGGTTTTACTACCTTGCTGGCAATGGCAAAAGGCGGCAATCTTTTTAAGGCTGGCATTGCAGTTGCACCCGTAACAAGCTGGCGATACTATGACAATATTTACACCGAACGGTACATGCGAACTCCGGATGAAAATGCAGGCGGATATGACGATAATTCCCCGTTAAAACTCGCAGGAAAAATCAAAGGGCGATTGCTGTTGATTCATGGATCGGCCGACGACAATGTCCACCTGCAAAACACCATGGAATTATCAGAAGCCCTTGTCCAGGAAGGTGTGCAGTTTGATATGGCTATTTATACCAATCGGGACCACAGTATCAGAGGAGGGAACACCACGCTTCACCTGTACCGGAAAATGACCGATTTTCTGAATAACCAGCTGAAAGGCATTCCTATTCATTAACCGGACTTTTTTTTAAAGCCAAAACAACCGGGATCAACAGTTAACCCAATTATTGCGATTTGGGATATTTTATTTCCAGGGCCATACGATGTTCTACGATCACTATTTAATTATAAAACTATCCCTGTCGCGAAGTACCGGGAATTTTTCCCTGAACTGGTTTAATTCGGCTAATGACAGGGAGAAAGTCTGGATGGCTTCTCTATTTCCCATCCACATGGCATCTCCCTTTGGCGAGATAATCGCAGAATCGCCGCAATGGGAAAGTCCGGTCCCGTCGATGCCCAACCGGTTCACAGCGGCACAATAACACTGGTTTTCAAGGGCTCTCGCCACCAGCAGGTTTTTCCATACCTGATGCCGGGACTCCGGCCAGTTTGCCGAATAAACAAGTAGGTCGTAATCATCGTGGTTGTAACTCCAGACCGGGAACCGAAGGTCATAGCAAATCATCACTCTTATTTTCCATCCCCGCCATTCCAGTGTCACCCGTTCTTTTCCGGGAGTAAAATACCGGTCTTCCCCTCCCATTGAAAAGAGATGCTTTTTGTCGTACCATTGCAATTTTCCGTCAGGCTTTGCCCACACAAAACGGTTATAGAAAGATCCTTTTCCCCTGATCATCAGGCTTCCTGCAACTACCGCATCCAATTCTGAAGCCTTTTTTAACATCCATGAAACAGACTGTCCGGACATTTCTTCTGCAAGGCACCTTGAATTCATTGAAAAACCTGTGGAAAACATTTCAGGCAGAAGGATCAGATCGGTCGGGCTGAGTCCTTTAAGCATCCCAGAAATGTGTTCCAGATTGGCGTTTCTGTTTTCCCATACCAGATCGGTCTGGACCAGAGTGGCTCTTAGTTCCATATAACAAAATGTAAGTTTTTCATTTAGCGGAAGGAACTAATCCTCTGCCGTATAGAGTTCGGGGAATTTCCCGGTCAATCCTTTTTCCCTGTAAAAAGCTTTCATCCTCCGAATATCTGCCTGTGCATCGTCGGTAATATCAAAAGGTTTAAACCATCCGACCTGCTTGCGTCCCCAGTCAAAGTATCCGAGGTAAACCCGGGCACCTGTTGCTTTAGCAATGGCATGAAAACCGGCTTTCCAGTTTTTTGTCAGCTTTCTGGTCCCTTCAGGAGTAATGGCAAGGTGAAATTTTTCGCTCTTATTGAATGCATCGACGATCTCCTTCATCGCCCGTACTCCTTTTGACCTGTCGACAGGAACGCCGCCTAATTTCCGGAGCACAGGGCCCAGAGGCCAGAAAAACATCTCTTTTTTAATAATGGTATGTGCCTTGCCTCCCACAGATGTATAGTAGAGCCATGAAACCACAAAATCCCAGATACTGGTATGAGGTACACCAATGATCACTGCTTTCAGTTCCGGCACTTCCCCGCTCATGACCTTCCATCCCCACACTTTTAATACGAACCTGCAGAATCTTTTCATATTGTTGCATGTATGATATTTGTTTCAATTGATGCAGCATTTGCATACGCTTTCAGCAATGAAATGGCCAGTGATCCAGCTTCACAAACATCACTGCTTTTCCCGAACGAAACTATGATCATCAGAAAACGACTGGTGTTACCGTCAACACAGGTTCTTTCGGAATCGCTGGTAGGATTGCCAAAAGCGCCTGAAAGATCCCGGAATACAGGCAATCCGTCAATATTGAGGCTTCCACGGTTTATCCCGCTATACAATTCTCCGGGCATTCCGATCCCGAATTCAATGTCTCCATTGATTTTAGATGCATCATATCCACCGATCGAAAATCCTGTTGAGATCGATACCAGGTTTAACAAATCAACCACATTGCTAATCAGGTAAAGTTCATCACCCCGCACAATTCTGCGCAGAAGTGCTTCTGCTGAAAGCCGGTACCTGGCAGGATCTTTCCCGGCAGCTTTGTACGCACACCGTGAATCAAAGATGGCTGGCAACCGGCTGATATCATCTGTTTTGAGTGATGCCCTCACTTCTTTGCTTTTTTCGCTGATGAGATTCAGGAGCTTTTCTGGTGATGGGAAGACTGTAACATCACACTCTATTGCAAACAGGCTCAGAGCAGGAACTTTTTGTTTCAGATTTTCATCTATACTGATTTTATGCATTTTGTTCAATCTTCAGGACTTTGATGCTTTAACTTTGCCCGGTTATTTACCAAACGGTTATAAAAAAAAAAAAAAACAGGCTGAAGGCCTGTTCTTATTTTAATATTCATCCTCATTAAAGAAGAAATCATCCTTGCTGGGATAATCGGGCCAGATATCTTCGATACTTTCATACATTTCACCTTCATCTTCGATTTCCTGAAGGTTTTCAATCACTTCGAGGG
>CAYNBE010000031.1:0-23462 GCA_964395045.1 uncultured Prolixibacteraceae bacterium
GAAATTACTCCTTATTTGGAAGGAATTTCGATGTTTAAGAATAATATTTTCCGGATGCAACAAAATAAAAATAGCTTGCACCGGTAGGGTTCTTTTGGTGGCTCCCTTCAAAACGAAGAATCCGGGTATTTGTGATTCCCGGAATCTTCAGTTATTACAATTAGTTACCCGGATTGTTTGGCTCCAGATTTTTATTGATCAGGAGTTCAGATGTGGGAATCGGCCAGAGATAATGTTTGTTTTTATCAAATGACCTCTGGGCCAGTATTTTAATATACCCTTTGCTATACAGTGATGAAAAGTTCGATACACCATCGTTATCCACAGGTACAACTTCGGGGAAGAACCATAATCCAGTCTGGATAATTTTGGTTCTTTGTTCCGGAGGATCGATCATTCCGTACATGGTAGTGTTGAGTACCTTTTCTGCAGTTTTCCACCGGATAATGTCGGGATTTCTCAATCCCTCGAATGCAAATTCCATGCGGCGTTCCCAGCGGACGATGTTTCTCAGTTCGGCCTGGTTCATCGTGGTTACAGCCGGGTACTTGGAGGTCTGTGTGTAATCTACCTTATAAGCCCTCGCACGAACCTTGTTGATGGCATCGAGTACCGATTGGTCGATCTGTGACCCTCCCAGTTCAATTTTTGCTTCGGCATACATCAGCATTACATCGGCATAACGGATGACTATCTGATCATGCTCGGGTTTTCTTTCCTTTGCCCAATCATCATCGATCCCTTTTCGCCACGCCAATGCATTGTATGATGCATATTGGTCGACACCCCGGGAGTCTTTGTTTGAAACCTTTACCCCCGTAGTTGCGTTCCTCGTTGTAAGCGAATCGGGATGTGGCTGGTAAATGTAACCGCAGAAGACGGTCCCAAACTCCACAATGGTAGCCGAACAGCGTGGATCCCTGTTTTTGAAAGGATTGCGGGGATCGTACAACGGCGATTCATCGATCTGTTTGCCGTCGGTACACAGGAAGGCATTTAACAATTCCCACGATGGCTGAATATAATCGTTTCCGTTGTTTACCCTCGGCATGGGCTGTGCTGCCTGAGTCTGGCTGATAAAAACATTAAATGCCACTGACCTGGGGATTCCGAAAATCATTTCCTTCGAATTCTTTGTCTTAGCCAGAAAAATAGTTCCGAAATCAGACAGAAGCTGGTACTGGTTCAGGTCCATGCATGCCTTGGCGGCATCGCGGGCAACTGCAAAATCGCCCATGTACAATGCAATACGGGCTTTCATGGCATATGCGGCCCCCTTTGTTGCATGTTTGGAACCGGATGAATAGGTCTGTGGCAGATTGGCGGCCGCAAAGTCGAAATCGCTGTAAATGTTCTTGAGAATTTCCGACTTTGCAGTTCTTCCCATTGCAAAAGATTCATCAACAGTCAGGGTTTTAGTGAAAAACGGTACATCTCCCCAGCGGAATATCAGGAAAGAATACTGACAAGCCCTGACAAACTTTGCATCGGCGATATACCTGTTGTAATTTGCCTCGGTGAATTTCGCCTTGTTTGCCTCCACTTTTTCTATGACAAGGTTTGCTGCCGCAATGCACTCGTAATAATATTTCCAGAGGTTTATGACAGCACTCGTCTGCCCGTTGATAGTTCCACCAATCACAGGGCTGACATTGGTCCTGTTTGTAAAGTCATCCGACCAGTAATCGAGCCAGGAGCAGTTGTCCCAGTTAACCGGATCGGGGTTAGGATTCCAGTATCTCAGATTATACAATCGGTCGAGCGACATTTGGACTTCGGTATCATTGGAATACCAGCTTTCACTTGACCCTTCAGAAAGTGGATTCAGATCAAGTGTGTTACAAGCGGTGAACAGCAAGCCGGTAAAAACAGTAAATAGTATCACTATATTTTTCATTTCATTACATATTAAAATTTAACAGAAATACCGAACAAATATGATTTTTGAATGAAATAGCCGCTCGAACCTGATTCAGGATCATAGCCTCCCTTCCATTTGTCGATGGAAAAGAGATCGGACAGATTGGCATATATCCGGACATTGTTCAGGGTTAGTTTCTGAACCACCGATTTGGGAAGGCTGTATCCAAGAATGATGTTCTTTAACCTGAAATATCTTCCGTTGAACAACCAATAATCGGAGGTAACGTAATTGTTGCCGGAGGCTTCAGATTGTCCGCCTGCAGACACTTCCGACAACCTGGGATAAAACACTTCCTTGTTGCGTTGTTCGGTATTGTATTTGCTCCAGTAATTGCCGATTACATCGGCAGGTACACCATAAACACCCCCCTGCAATGGCCGGGCCATAATGCTTGTCATATAGCTGTTGATCTTGCCAACTCCCTGAAATACAAGCGAGAAGTCAATGTTTTTGTAATCAAGGCGGATATTACCCCCATATTCATACCTTGGGAGGGAACCACCCAGCAGGGTGCGGTCGTATGTAGAATTGATAATTCCGTCAGGAACTCCGTTAGGGCCGCTGATATCTTTATACTTGATATCCCCGGGGCTGACCCTGTTGTTTATTTTTGCCGAATTGGCAACTTCATCCGCCGTCTGGTATAATCCTTCTGAAATATATCCGTACCATTCGTTGAATTCACTTACTTCAAATTTTACCTGCGATCCCAGGAACTCCGTTCCCCCTAAATCGCCCATTACAGATTTGAAATCGGAAATATTGCCGGATACCGAATAATTCAGATCTCCAATTTTATTATTATACCTGATCTCGAATTCCCACCCTTTGGTGCTCATTTTTCCCGTATTCTGGTCAGGATTTTCCAATCCGATGTAATCCGGTATCTCAAGGGCAAGCAACATATCTCTGGTGGTTTTGTTATAATAATCGGCAACAATCTGCATCTTGTTATCAAAGAAGAAGGCATCGATACCGATGTCAAACGATTCGGTGGTTTCCCAGGAAATATCCTTGATAGCGTATTTGCCGATATATGCTGTTTGCTTTGAGAGTACCGTTGTGGTTTCAGCGCTATAGAACAATGAACTTCCAAATGAGACGGTCGACTGGTAGGGATAATTCCCGATTCTTTCATTTCCAAGCGACCCCCACGAAGCCCTAAGCTTCAGGTATGAAAGAACTGGGACGTTTTTCATAAAGGCTTCATCGGAGATCACCCATCCTGCCGAGAAGGAGGGGAAAAATCCCCAGCGGTAATCGGCAGCGAAGCGCGATGATCCGTCGTACCTAAGATTCGACTGGAAAAGATACCTGTTTTTATAATTGTACATGATCCTGCCAAAATAGGAACGGCTGGCATATTCGGAGGCGCTGCCGCTGTTGTCCCTCAGGTCGAGGGGCCCGATTGAAAGATAAGGATAATTTGCCAGAGTGTAGTTGTCGCGCGAAGCCATCAGGTTTTCTGTTATTGTATAATAGTTTTCAAATCCGGCGAGAGCTGTCAGGTTATGGTTCCCGAAACTTTTCACATAATCAGCCAGGATCTGGGTAGTCATCGAACGTGACTCATTTCTGTTTTCAGTCAACTTGATGTTTGATATTGCACTCACATATCCTGTGATTGTATTGGGATCGCCGAGGTCTGTTGTTGGAACGGGGACCTGGTGTACTTTTTGCTGGTAAAAGTTAAACCCGGGGGCAACGATTCCCGAAATCTTCAAACCCTTCAGCGGGGAAAAATCGATGGCAGCCCGTCCGCTGATCTGTGTTGACCGGGCCTTTGTGGTTCCTCCCCTGAAAATAATTCCCCAGGGTTGTTCATTGTTCCTCGTTCGGGCAGCTCTGCCGTCACTCCAGAAGGGGGTTTCAACGGGTTCATAGCGAAGAAGGGCGGCGCTTGGCTGGGTTCCCTGATTCCGTTGATCGTATGCATGATAAATATGCAGGTCAAAATGCGCTGCGACCATTTTGCTGATGGTCAGGTCGTTGTTGCTCCTTGCATTGATCCGTTCCCAGGCACGGCGGTCAATAAGTGCGTTGATCTTGTCGTACGAAAGGGAAACCTGCGACTTGAGGTTCTTTTCACCTGCGCCGAAACTTAACCTGTGCGATTGGCGTGGCGCATAATCATTGAGATAATCGGCGTGCCTTACATCAGGATATTTGTCGGGGTTTTCCTTGTGCAACGAGGGGTAATTGTCGATCAGGTCCTTTGCATACTTCCCGTATTCGGTTCCGATATTCCCGGCGTCGTTCCACCACAACTCATTGACCATTTTCATATAGGGCACAGCGGTTGCCCATTTCGGTAACCTTGTTGGCTGATCGATTCCGGTTTCAAATTCGTAATTCAGGTCAACCTTTCCGGTTTTAGCCCTCTTGGTTGTTACCAGGATTACCCCGGCAGCAGCTTTCGACCCATAAATCGAAGCCGAAGCTGCATCTTTCAGAACGGAAATACTCTCAATTTCATTTGGATTCAGGATACTGAGCGATCCCGGGATACCGTCAATAATATACAGGGGGTCTGCATTTCCGATGGTGGTGATCCCGCGGATACGGATGGTTGCATCTTCACCGGGTCCGCCCCCGCTGCGTGTAACAGTGACGCCCGGCATGGTACCCTGTAGGGCCGATGCCACCCGCTGTGTTTTTCTTTCACTCAGGTTTGCACCGGAAACCGAGGCCACTGAACCGGTCAGGTCCTGTTTTTTTACGGTACCATATCCGATTGCAACCACTTCGTCCAGGCCGATGGTCTCTTCTTCCATAACTACATCAATAGAAGTTCTTCCACTGACATCTACATCAACCGCTTTCATCCCGACAAACGAAAAATGCAGAACAGATTTCCCGGGCACATTGGTTAGGGTGTAAAGACCATCGGCATCGGTAATGGTACCCTGGGTGGTCCCTTTAATAGCAACACTGACCCCGGGAAGAGGCTCACCGGCACCATTGGTCACTTTTCCCTTCACGGTCGCACCTTGCTGTCCTTCAGCCGGTTTGATGACAATCAGGTTGTTCTCGAGGATTGAATAGGTACTCCCTGATCCTTCCAGTACCTGATCAAGAATTTCCATTACCGTTCTTCCGTCAAACCGCATATCAGAAAGGTTCTTCTTCTCTATCAGATTGTTGTTGTAGAGAAACCTAAACTCACTTTTCTCTTCGATCTTTTCAAACAAATCGGCAAGTGTGGCATTCCTCATGTTGATCGATAACCTGGTCGTTTGGGAATATACCGTTGCAAACAGCTGAACCGAGGCGAAAAGAATGAACATCAGAGTTAATTTCATAAATCGTAAGATTTTAGTTACACTTCTTTTCAGACAATAAGTCTCATTTTCCCACTTTTTTTTCATAGTTTTGGATTGCATTTAAATTAAATAATGTTGTTTTTCCGCATGATGCGGAGAAATTTGCCGATCGGGGAGTGTCCTACCATTCCCCGATTTTTAATCCTTTTTTCTCATTTCATCATAGGCAAAGACGTTAATTTTATTTGTGATTTTGATTGATATTTTTAGCGTATCTTTTTGATGACATGGATCTCATTCTTTTCTATCCGGTAAGTGAAAGGAAGAGAAAGGCTCAATGCTTTCATGGCCTGCTCGATGGTTTCCTTTTCAAATGTGCCGGTGTAAACCGCTGACAAGAGCAGACTGTCTTCGATATTTATTCTGACATCGTACCATCTTTCCATTTCGCGGGCCAGTTTCTCAAACCTCTCGTTTTTAAAGATCAGTTTATTTTCTTTCCATGAGGTGATGGGAACCAGATCGACCCTCTCCTTGACTTCAAGCGTTGGTCTAACCACCGGTTTCACTGCATCACTGTTCGCTTCGTTTTTCATAATCGGGGAAGCCGTTTTTTCATCCATATTCTTAACGGTCAGCTCCATATTCCCCTTGATCAGTCTCATCTGTTCACGGGGCTTTAACACGACCGGTTCAATAAACTTATCCCCGATCTGCCCCGAGACAGATATCAGTCCTTTCACCAGGGTTGTTTCAACTTCACCTTCATCGTCGTACGATCTCACATTGAAGGTGGTGCCCAATACCTGTATGTTGATCGTGGACGTTTTGACATTCAGTTTGCGATTTGGATTGCTCACGATGTCGAAAAAAGCCTCTCCATGCAGGTACAAATGAACTTCTTTCCCGTCCATCCGGGCCGGATAATTCAGGGGTGAACCCGCACTCCCCCACACTTTGCACCCGGCGGCAAGTTCCACTTCCGGTTTTGCTCCAAAGGGGACCGTTAAGCAGGCATAAACCTCTTTTTGTGGCAGCAACCGTTGGGTTAAAATTCCTATGCCGAATGCTAGTACCACGAATGCTGCTATCTTTAGGCCCCGGTAAAGTTTACGCAGCATTTTCTGATGTTCGGTAAATTTTAAAGTTTTTTTCCGGATAGCAATCAGTGCAAATTTCTCCCACTCCCCATCCGTCTCCGATTTCATGACGACCTGCCTGTACTTGGCAGTTTCCCAAATATCCTTCAGGGTATAAAATAATTTCTCATTCTCCGTACTCTTGTATACCCAGGCAAAAAGTTCTTTTTTTTCATCAGCCGATATTTCTCCTTTCAGATGCCGGACAATCAGACTGATTTGTGAATCATCAAAATCCATCAGGTGAAACCTTTTATTTATGACAAGACAGAAACGGCAATTACTTCAAAAACCTCCCTGTTTTTTTAATTTTTTTTAACGATCAATTGCACGATAATTCGGCTGGCTTTCCTGAATCATTAAGAACGAAAGATAGATAAAAATGTGAAAACCTGGCTTTCCAGTTTTTCTTTCAGGATGTTGAGTGCGCGGTAGATCCTGGTCTCCACAGTACGAAGCGGAATATTCAGGGTTTCGGCAATTTCCTTGTTTTTCCGGTTTTCAAATCTGCTCATTACAAAAGGAATTCTGTAGTTTTCAGGAAGGGAGTCGATTGCATTCATCAATTTTTCCTGCATTTCCTTTTCGACCAGTGTCCCGTGGATTTCGTAATAGGCAGCTTCCCGTTTTGATCGTTCCAGTTCCAGGGTTTCATAACGGTTTTCAAGGTGCAAGTGGTTCAGATAATTCAGGCAATTGTTCCTGACTGACCTGAAAAGGTATGAAGAGATATTCTTAATTTCCGGACTGTTCCAGGGTTTGTACAAAATTCCCATAAATGCATCCTGGACTGCGTCCCTGGCCGCTTCTTCATCCTTCAGGAATTTGTAAGCATAAAAGAAGAGAGGAGCATGCATTTTTTTATAGGTATGCTCCAGCAGGAGATGATTGTCAATCCCGATAACACCGTCATTTTTATTCTCCTCGTTCATAAACCCTATTGGGATTGATTTATACATGTCAAATTTAACAATTTTTTACAGATCGAGAAGATATTTTTTATAAGAAGCAGCGAACCGTGTTCATTCCTGACTTGCCATTATAATCGTTTTTGCCGATGCTCAGAAAGAACTTTTTTCAGGTCAGGAAGTTTTTGTTGTTTCAATACCGGAAGATGATGCATTTTGATAAGGTATCTTTTCTTGAATGAGGAATCTGTTCTGTATAGAAGCATCCTATTCTGCCTCACTCCCGGGTGAGTGTTTAAAAATGTTACCAAGTCCTTCTCCTTGATGGAGAAGGACTTGGGATGAAGTATGTTAAATTTCCGAATAATTCAGGTTCAATAAAAAGTAGTATCCTCGCTCATGGAACGGTTTATAACTACCCATTGCCAAAACTATAAAACTTGACTCTTATTAGAAACAAAATCTTGCTTGCGGGCAGCTGTTGTTACCGCGGAAAAAACCTGTATATTTCTCTTCTGTGTGCAATGAGGATAAAACGAATAGTGTTTTTATCAATTGTCTCAATCCCAATTCTGTATTCTCCCAATCTAACTCTGTAATAATTTCTAAATCCACTAAGTTTTTCAACTTTCTGGATTTCATTCACAGTTTTAGCCTTTTCGAATTCCATTATTATGTTTTCGAATTTGGGAAATAATGCCTTATTCCGTATTCTGTCCAGTGATTTTTCGAATGACTTGTCAAATTCAACATTCATTTTACGGATAATTTGTGCATAATGCTATCCCGATCCACCAATTCTCCAGTCTTAACTGAGTCCATCGCAGTTCCAAGTGCAATTTCCTCGTATTGATCGTCTTCAAGAAAAATTACACTTCCCCCCAACCGACGAGCTAATTCTGAAAGTATCTTGTTACTTTTTTTGTCAGCTTTTACGATTATAGCTCCCATTATTACAATCTTTTTGTAAAAATACAATTTGTCTACATAATTCCGAAATTTTATTCATCAGCGATAACTCATTTAGTTCTTGTTAAATCAGCTAAAATAAAATATTTTATCTCATCACGTCAGCCTGAAGGCACCATTTCTATCTTTGAAAAGATGGGGTGGGGTGAGGTTTTTCAATTTATTCATGTTATTCTTCATTTGACTGAATCCACAAATATTGGTAAACTCGATTTTAACGGAAATCACATTATGTGATTGAAAAACAAAGAATAATTAATGATCCCTGAATATTTTTACACCATGTTTCTGATGATTTTTCATCAAATATAACCGGAAGGTTGAAAGGTTGAATGAAATGAACTAATTTAGATGACCTGTTTTGGGTGTTTAATTCTACGATTCATGCAGATAATGAAAACGAGGTCATTCATCTTCATAGCATTGACCTGGCTGTTTCTTGCCGGGTGTTTTTCCTGTTCTGATCACAGGCCTGAAATTATTTCAGTTGCCTGCAATAACCAGATATCTCCGCTTGGTGTTCTTGCTCGGGATCTGAATTTTAGCTGGAAGATAGGTTCAATTGAAAGAAATCGAATGCAGGGGGCATACCAGGTTATTGTCTATGCCGGGAACAGGAAAGATATCGTCTGGGATTCGGGAAAAACCGAAAGTGACAATAGCATTCGTGTTGAATATGGTGGAAGGGAATTGAAATCCGGCGCGGTTTATTACTGGAAAGTAAGGGTATGGGATCAGGAGGGGTATGTTTCGCGCTGGAGTAAAACCAGCCGGTTTGTAACGGCCCTTGCCGGCATGAACGACTGGTCGGGAGCAAAGTGGATCGGATATGATGAGCTTGATTCGGCAAAACGGATCGTACCTGGGATTCATGCTCCCTGGTCATTGCCCGGATGGAAGGAAAAATCAAGCGGGGAACATGTTATTCCGTTATTGCGGAAGGAATTCAGGCTGAAGCCGGGGATCAAACATGCCATTGTATTTGTATCAGGGGTGGGGCAATACGAGCTTATTCTGAATGGCAGGAAAGTGGGGGACCGTTTCCTGGCACCAGGATGGACCTATTATGACACGCTTTGTTTTTACAATGTATATGATGTTTCCAAACAGCTGCGAACCGGCGGGAATGTTCTTGGCATGATGCTCGGAAACGGTTTTTATAACATCCCCAACAAGCCTTACAGGAAGCTGCTCACTGCTTTTGGGAATCCCGCGATGATCCTGAAACTTGAGGTGGTTTACCACGACGGACGAAAAGAAGAAATTATAAGCGATAAAACCTGGAAAACCACTCCAAGTCCGGTCACTTTCAGTTCAATCTACGCCGGTGAAACATACAATGCAATGCTCGAAGTATCACGATGGGCCAAACCGGGATTCTCGGACAATGCCTGGCGGAATGCTGTCGTTGTAAAATCACCTTGTAAGAGACTGGAACCTGAATATGACTATCCCGTGAAAGTGATGGAAAGGATTGATGTGGTCAGCATCGTTCAAACCGACACGCTCGGGAAACGTTTCCTGTATGATTTTGGTCAGAATGCATCCGGGATCATCGAGCTCAGGGTAAAAGGAAACAGGGGAGATACCGTTCGGCTAATCCCTGCCGAACTGGTCGATGAACGGCTACGTGCCAACCAGAATGCCACAGGGCGTCCGTATGTACTTACATATATCCTGAAAGGGAAGGGCGTTGAAAAATGGTCGCCGCGTTTTACTTACTACGGATTCCGTTATGTGGAAGTGGAAGGTGCAGTGCCGGCAGGCAATCATTCTGTATTGGGACTGCCGGAAATTAAAAAACTGACCTTGCTTCATACTCGCAATTCGGCTCCTGAGACGGGGAGTTTCATTACATCCGACACACTGTTCAGCCGGATCAACCAGCTAATCAGGTGGGCCATCAGAAGCAATATGCAAAGTGTGTTAACTGATTGTCCACACAGGGAAAAACTGGGATGGCTTGAACAAACTTACCTGATGGGAAACAGCATCCATTTTAATTACGACAATTATCACCTATATAAAAAGGTGATTAACGACATGATGGTTGCCCAGTTTGGAAATGGTATGGTCCCCACCATAGCACCGGAGTTCACCAGATTTAAGGGAGGTTTTCTCGATACCCCGGAATGGGGCAGCGCTTCGGTGATTTTGCCCTGGCTTATGTATAAATGGTATGGGGATACCGGACCGATGAAAAATGCCTGGACAATGATGGCGAAATATGTTGAATACCTGAAATCAAAATCAGAAAACAATATCCTGGATTACGGCCTCGGCGACTGGTTTGACCTGGGGCCAAAACCTCCCGGATTTGCACAGCTCACACCGGTGAAACTGACGGCGACTGCAATATATTATTATGATGTCTGGCTGATGTCGCAGATGGCAGCGATTCTGGGAAAAACGGAAGAAAACAAAAAATATGGGGTTCTTGCAGAAGAAATCAGGAAATCTTTTAATGAAGCATTTTTTGATTCTGAGAATATGACCTATTCTACCGGCAGCCAGACGGCCATAGCGATGCCTCTTGTGCTTGGAATGACCGATCCGGATAAAAGAAGTTCCGTTTTCCAAAACCTGATAAAATTGGTCAATAGGTCAGGAAATGCACTGACAGCCGGAGATGTGGGATTCCATTTTCTGGTAAGGGCGTTGAGCGAAGGTGGTGCAGGGGAGTTGCTGGCAGAGATGAATTCAAGAAATGATGTTCCAGGTTACGGGTTCCAGCTGAAAAAAGGGGCGACCTCACTGACCGAATCATGGGCTGCATTGGAAAATGTATCCAACAACCATCTGATGCTGGGACACCTGATGGAGTGGTTTTACAATGGCCTGGCCGGAATCAACCAGACCCCGGCTTCCGTGGCTTTCAGGGAAATAAAAATTGAACCTCAGATGGTAAACAGGATAAATGAAGCCGGTGCATCGTTCGAATCACCATACGGGACGATCCGTTCACACTGGAAAAAGAAGGGGGAGGGCTACCGGCTGGAAGTGGATATTCCTTTTAACACCACGGCACTTATTTGTATTCCGGTTGAGGAAGGGAAAACCCTTACAGAAAATGGCAGGCCCATTCCGGGATCGTGGACAATTGGAAAGGAATCGCGGCAAATGGTTGTAAGTATCGGGTCAGGCCGGTACCTTTTTGAATCTATTCATTCATCGAACTGAATTCCGGTGAGCGCATTCCCCGTCGGCTCTGCCGCGGGGTAAGCGAATAACGTAATAAGGAAGTCATTGACGGAATCGGATTCCCTGCTGCTCTGTGGCGGGGGAGTTTCAATATTTCGATTCCTCAACCCGGATGTACCGTCATATTTGCTGATAAGAAATGGTACCTGGGCAGATTATTCTTTTACTGTCTGACTGAAGTTTAACCTGAATAATTCACCTTTCCGGGTATTCTTTTCAATCATCTTCCCGTTTACTTTTAAGCGAAGGGGAGTTCCCGCATGTGAAATGATTTTCAATCGGGTGATTTTGTAGTCCGACCACCACATATCGATCTCAAATCCTCCCCTTGCTCTCATTCCCCTGATGTAACCCTTGTCCCATGCCCGGGGGAGGGCCGGCAACAGTTCGATATATCCCTGATGGCTTTGCATCAGCATTTCGGCAATCCCTGCCCCGCCCCCGAAATTTCCGTCTATCTGAAAGGGAGGATGGGCATCAAGCAAGTTGGGGTAGGAGCCTCCTGAAGTTTCACGTGTCGGGTCCTCTGCAGGCCCCAGCAACATCTGCACCATTTTGTGGGCATGGTCCCCTTCCCTAAAACGGGCCCAATAGTTGATTTTCCATGCAAGGCTCCATCCTGTTCCGGCATCCCCCCTGTAGATCAGCGACTTCTTGGCCGCTTTCATCAGTTCCGGAGTGGCATCCCACGTGATTTCGCTTCCGGGAAAGACAGTCCAGAGATGAGAAACATGCCTGTGTTTGTTGGTTGTGTCGTCCTTGTCTTCCAGCCATTCCTGAAGCTGCCCGAACCGTCCGGTTTGATATGGCGCCAGCTTTTCGAGCTTTGCTTTTACCTCTTTTGCAAATTCATGATCCACATTCAGTATTTCGGTGCATTGAATCACAATTTTGAACAACGACCGGATGATGGCATGATCCATTGTTGGTCCTACAACCAGTCCCCCCGTTTCAGGCGAATTCGAAGGAGTGCTGATCAGGTACCCTGTCCGGGGGTCGGTGACCAGGAAATCAACAAAGAACCGGGCCGACTCCCTGATCAGGGGCCACGCTTTATTCCTGAGAAAATCAAGGTCGGTTGAATACTGGTAGTGTTCCCACAAATGGTGACATAGCCAGGCACCTCCGGTCACCCAAATCCCGTGGTCCGAAGCGTTAACCGGAGCCGTGCCCCTCCAGAGATCAGTGTTATGATGAAGAACCCATCCCTTCGCATTGTAATGAGCCTGGGCTGTTTTTCTGCCTTCCTCTGCCACTTCCTCCGTCAGTCTGAAAAATGGCTGATGGCACTCCGGCAGGTTCAATATCTCAGCTCCCCACATATTCATTTCCGCATTGATATTTGTGGTGTATTTGCTTCCCCAGGGGGGCTGCATCAGGTCGTTCCATATTCCCTGAAGATTAGGAGGATAAGTGCCCTCCCGTGAAGAGGAAAGCAAAAGATAGCGGCTGTATTGCACATACAGGGCAGCCAGATCATTGTCAGGTCCGTTTTTAATCCCGGTGATTCGTTCGTCAGTGGGAAGTACTCTTTTCCCCCAGCCTCCAAGGTCGATTGAAAACCTGTTAAAAAAACTGGTATAATCTTCTGTGTGCGCTTTTCTGATTTCTTTGTAACTCATTCCGGATGACTTTTTCATGTATTCCAAACAACGTTCTTCCGGATCGGCACTGATATCTTTGTAATTGACATAACTCGTGGCTGCAACCAGTTTCAGAACCGCCTCATCGGCACCAGTCACCATTATACTGTCAGCTGCCGGCTTTATTTTGCCGCCTTTCAAATCAACATTCAGCCTGGCTTCGGCACATAAGACCCCGTCCTCTACTTTTATCCGCAATCCCAGCGTTTGATCATCAACAAGCCGGATGTCGCTGATCGGGTGAGGCGAAGAAAACTTTACGCTGAAGGTAAGCGATCCTTTTTTTTCTGATGTAAGCCTGATGGCGATTAATTCACCGGGATGACTGGCAAAATATTCGCGCGTATAACGGACTCCATTTGCTAAGTAGGATACATGGACCAGAGCTTTTGAAATATCAAGGGAGCGCCGGTAATTTGTATATTGCCCATGGCCCGGAAAACGGATGAAAACATCCCCGAAGGGTTGATAATCAGCTTCAAAACGAGGAGGGAAAGGGGGAATCCGGTCTTTTCCGACATCCTGATAGTCGTCTTCCCATGCCCGTTTGCCCATAAATTTTTCTTGGGCCAGTTTTTCTGCCTCAGCCTGTTTGCCATCGAACAACAACTGCCTGATTACTGGCAGCCATTCCGAAGCCCCTTCGCTGTGGTGATCTCGGGGATACCCATCCCACAGGGTTTCTTCATTGAATTGAAGATGTTCCAGGGATATGCCACCGTATACCATGGCACCAAGACGGCCGTTTCCGATCGGAAGTGCTTCAGTCCACACATTGGCAGGATTTCTGTACCAGAGTTCATTTTCGGGCAGTTTGTCTGGTCTCGAGCCCGTGAGAAGGATTCCTCCACATAAAACAATCATCAGTTCCCGGACTGTTTTCATTTTCATTTCCAGCTTAAAAAAACCCTTCCCCATTCTTATTTTTAGCAAAAAATAATCATTGTAAAAAATATACTTTCTATGAAGATGGATTCTTTACCATGAACTCTGAGACTAAAGCAAAGGTAATAAAAGTGATTAAAGAAATGAATTACCAGCCCAGCAGGGGGCCAAATGTTTAAGATCGTGTGGAAATCCGGGTAAACTGATTGGTATTCTGATCCCCGATATTCAGAATATTTTCTAAGCAGATGTGCTGAGAGAGGTTGAAGAGGTTGCCAAGGAAAACAATTACACCCTGATTATGTGCATTCTAGGCCAGGATGAGAAAAAAAAGAAGCTGTTTCATTTCTTCCTGAATTTTGCAACCACCCACTGGTTATTAACCTTGTAGGAGACAAAATTCAGTTCGCAACGGGTAGCTGCCTGGATAATATCATTGATGTCGGATTCAAAAAAACCACTGAAAATGACAATTCCACCTGAGTGAAGGGCTTCGGAATATGTATGCATGTCATTCATAATCACATTTTTCTGAATGTTTACAAGCAAAATGTCAAAAGTACGATACCCGATGTCCCGTGCATCACCCTGTAGGATAGTGATGTTCGGTGTATTGTTTAAAATCAGGTTGCCTGAAACTGCTTCGATAGCCCATGGATCAATATCAATGGCCAATACTTCCTTCGCACCCAGTTTGGAAGAAAGAACAGAAAGAATTCCGGTTCCGCACCCCATGTCGAGCACACTTCTTCCTTTGATTTCCGTTTCGAGCATGGTTTCCATCATCAGGGAAGTGGTTTCGTGGTTCCCGGTACCGAATGCCATATTGGGTTCGATTACCAGTTCAATGGGATACCTGGGATAGTCGGTGTGGAAAGGCGCTCTGACAACCAGCCTCTCTTTGATTACCAACGGTCTGAAATAATTCTTTTCCCAGATTTCATTCCAATTCTGGGCGGCAATTTTTTCTTCCTTCCAGTCGACCCTGATCTTTCCTGTTTTGTTTTTGAATAAGAGGTCCCTTTTCTCCGGATCATAATTTCCTTCCCTGCAATAGGCTTCAAACCCATCTTCGGTTTCTGTGAATGTGTCAAATCCGATTTCAGCCAGTTCTGCCATGAGCACCTCTGAGAACCATGTCTCGAAGGGAGTCAATGAAACTGTCAGTTTGATGGTATCCATATATTCAAATCACCCGGTCACCAAATCACTAAGTCTCACAGTCTCCTTGTCTCTATGTTGGCCCTTCGACTTTTTTGCTCTCCCTGTCTTAAAAACGATTTACTTCCTGAATCCGTTTACAATTCCAAGAAAGTCGACCGGATCGAGAGATGCTCCACCAATCAGTCCACCGTCCACATCGGGATTCGCAAAAAGTTCCCTGGCATTTGACGATTTACAGCTTCCACCATAAAGGATGGAAATGGAATCACTGGTTTCCCTGCCATATTTTTCTTCGATGGCAGAGCGGATGAAGGCATGCATTTCCTGAGCCTGTTGTGAAGTGGCTGTCCGTCCTGTTCCAATTGCCCAGATGGGTTCATAGGCGATAACGATTTTCTTAAACTCCTCTTCACTGAGGAGGAAAATGGTTTCTTCCAGCTGTTTTTTGACATATTCATTCTGGGTACCAGCTTCACGGATTCCAAGTGGTTCACCGCAGCAATAGATCGGGGTAAGTTCATTTGAAAGGGCCAGCGCCAGTTTTTTGTTAAGCGATGCACTGGTTTCACCGTAATATTCCCTTCGTTCGGAATGCCCCAGGATCACGTATTCAGCACCGGTTGACCGGATCATGGCGGCTGACACTTCTCCTGTAAAAGCACCTTTGGGTTCGGGGCCGCAATTCTGTGCCCCTGCCCTGATCCGCTGATTGTCAATTACCGATACCACCGATGTCAAATGGACAAAGGGCGGGCAAATCACTACCCGGACTTCCGGATCACCCGAGTTCAGTACCGATTGTGCAACTGCTTTTGCGAGTTCAATACCTGACTGGAGTGTGGTGTTGCATTTCCAGTTTCCGGCGACTATTTTTCTTCTCATAATCGATGAATGTTTTTGTTCGAGTCGGCAATATTCCAATTGCCAAAAATACAATTCTCCCGGTTTTACATCCGGCAGCAATATATATAAGCCTGCTATTTAACCATTATTTCAGGAAAATCGTGTTCTATTTCATCGGGAGTGGGTATATCGTTGTGATGGTATTTTGCAACGACAGTGCCTTTTTTCAGGATCATCAGCCCGGGATTGGCGCGGACAATGGTTTTCAGTTCGGTTTCGTCACTATGGAAAAAATCATAAGGAGCGCCTGTTTCTTTCCTGAATTGATCAGTCTCCTCAAAAGTGCTGGCAGTAAGGCATATAAACTGATAATTCCGGTCGAGTGCCCATTTTGCAAGGTCGTTGATTCTACCCTGATTTTTGCGTGATGATTTATTAATGTTGGATGCAATCAACATGAAAACCGGCTTTTCTTCTCCAAGAAAGAAGCCTGACACATCTTCCCCTTCCCTCGATTCAACCGAAAAACCATGTATGGGCGGGGTATACCCTTTTTTGACAAGTACAGCTTCGTCCATGCTGTGAAATGCCCAATTCACAGTATCCTGCCATGGATAATTTGTGTCGTCGAATTTCGAAATCTCCCCGGTCTTCCTGTTTTTGTAATAAAAGGTGTTCTTGTAAATATCCCGGGGGGCATTGGCAGGAATGATCATGCTTTCGGGAATATTGACCCCCTTTTTGTAAGGACGGAAGTCAATTACCGGTTCATGCCTGATTGAATAGACCACCAGGAAAACATAGAGGGCAACAGCGGTCATGCTCAGGACAAACGCCCCGTTTTTGCCTGGATATCCTTTCAGCTTATTCCTCATGATGACCAGCAGAATGGCGGCTGCGATCAGGACAATGTTTTTGTAAAACGTTGCCCAGTTTGAAATGACCAGAGCATCTCCGAAACAACCACAGTCGGTTACGGGGTTCTTCAACGCAATCCACAGGGTAAGGGGAGTAAAAAAAACCATGAAGATGAGGGCACCCCAGCTGAAGAGTTTGACCCTGTAATTGAAAAACAATGCAATACCGATGGCAAACTCAGTGAATGCGAGCAAAATTCCCAGCGGAAATGCTGAGAAGTTCAGCCATTCCAGGTCCATCGCAGCAAAATAGTCGATGAATTTGTAGGCCGATCCCCAGGGATCGATTCCCTTGACAAATCCGGAAAAGGTAAAAGTAATGCCCAACAGAAGGCGCGAAAGGTAAGCGGTTCCCTTCATTCTTGTTCGGTATTGGATTCAAACTTAAGCTTGATAAGTGCAAAGACAGCATAGTTGATTATATCGAGGTAGTTTGCTTCTACCCCTTCCGAAGCAAGGGTAAGTCCGTTCTTATTCTCAATTTGCTTTGTGCGTTTGATTTTCATCAGGATCAGGTCGGTATAACTGCTGATCCTCATGTTCCTCCAGGCTTCGCCATAGTCGCTGTTTTTTGCCTGTAACAATTTCCTGGCCAGGCCGAAATTTTCATAAAAAAGTTTCATGGCAAGTTCGGGGTCCATTTCATTTTCCGAAGGTTTGTGACCAACCTGGATCAAACCCATGATCGCATAATTAATGATACCAATAAATTCGGATTGAATGTCATCTTCGATTTCACTGATCCCCTTTTCTTCAATATTCCGGATTCTCCTGGCTTTTATATATATCTGATCTGTCACTGAACTGGGGCGCAAAATCCGCCATGCAGTGCCGTAATCGGTCATTTTCAGGACAAACATTTCATGGCAAATCTCCATGATTTTGTCATATTGTTTTAGAGTCTTTTCCATCCTTTGGGATATTTCAGGCCAAAAATAAGAAAAATGGAAATTTTTCATGGGTTTTGTTTTACATTTGTGTTTGCTTTTGTTTCACTTTATCTGATCATTTCATGTTGATTACGCAATCTGCCGGAAAATTTCTCAAGAGAAAAAGGACCATCAATGTTGGTGGTGATTTGCTTGATTTGACCGATCCCTGCGTCATGGGTATCATCAATGTGACTCCCGACTCATTTTATGACGGGCATACCCTGAACTCCGAAGCCGATATTCTGGATAAGGTGGAGGAAATGGTTACCGAGGGGGCTGCCATTATCGATGTTGGCAGTATTTCAACCCGGCCCAGGGCTGAACTGATCTCAACAAAAGAAGAACTTTCCAGGTTAATCCCGGCAGTCAAGACCATCCGGAAGCATTTTCCTGAGGTAATCATATCGATCGATACATTCCGCTCCTGGGTTGCAGTCAGTGTAATCGATGAAATCGGCCCCGTTATGGTCAACGATATTTCAGGAGGTTCGCTCGACGAAATGATGTTTGAAACAATCGGCAGGTTGCAGGTTCCATATATTCTGACACATATCCAGGGAACCCCTATGAATATGCAGGAAAATCCCTATTATTCCGATGTAGTCCGGGAAGTCTCAGCCGAACTGAGCGATTCTGTGCGTCGGCTTACAAAACTGGGAGTGGCCGATGTATTGATCGACCCGGGTTTCGGCTTCGGGAAGAATATCGACCATAACTATACGTTGCTGAACAGACTCGACTCTCTGAAAGTATTCCAGTTGCCCGTGGTGGTGGGGCTCAGCCGAAAATCGATGATTTGGAAAGTCCTTGAAACCGATCCTGTTCATGCCTTGAACGGCACGACAGTCGTCAATACGATGGCCCTTCTCGGAGGAGCTGATATCTTAAGGGTTCATGATGTTAAACAAGCAATTGAAACCATCCGCATCTTTCTTCAGTTAAAAGAAACGCTGTAAATGCAGGGTTTTATCCATATCCGATTTTTTGATATTCTTGATATCTTCCTGGTAGCACTGCTTTTATATCAGATCTACCGACTGATAAAGGGCACCCTTGCATTCAATATCGTAATCGGATTCCTGCTGATCTATCTTGCCTGGGTGGTTGTGAAAGCCCTTGAGATGGAGTTGCTGAGTTCCATCATCGGCCAGTTTATCGGAGTGGGGGTTCTGGCCCGTATCATAATTTTTAATCCTGCAATTCGGAGATTCCTGGGTTTTGTCGGAACCCATTACCATGTTTTACGGTTGTTGTCGCTCGATAAGCTTTTTCATGGCAACTCCGGACACCATGAAGCAGGAATAATCCCTGAACTGGTAGAAACCGCCCTCTATTTTTCCAGGACTAAAACTGGTGCTATCATTGTATTGGCGCGCACATCGGAATTGCTCGAACAAATTTCGACCGGCGAGGCAATCGACGCGAAAATCAGCCAAACTCTCCTGAAAACCATCTTTTTCAAAAATACTCCGCTTCACGACGGTGCTGTCATCATCAAACAGGATAAAATTGCGGCTGCAGGCTGTATTTTGCCGCTCACACACAAGGAAGTCGATAAAAGCATGGGCCTCCGCCACCGGGCCGCCATTGGAATTACGGAAAATACGGATGCCGTCGCACTTGTCACTTCTGAAGAGACGGGCAGCATTTCTATGGTTCAGGGTGGAGTCATTGAACGGCATCTTGACAAAAACAGACTCACCGAACTACTCGAACTTTATCTGGTCACATCAGGTGAATATGGTGATTTTTCCCAGGAGGAAACTGACATACAATCGGCATGAATCATTTCACGAAAATTCTGCATAAAGTGCGGTTTCATCTTTCCGGGAAAGAGGTTCATCCCTTTCGTGCAAAATCTGGTTTTCCTTTTCGGTCATTCAATCTTCATTTAACTGAATGCAATGAGCATGTATAGCGATACACAAACTGAGATGATTATACGTTACATGCGAATTCCCCGCCTGCCCTGCCTACCCTGCCTACCGGCAGGCAGGTGGCAGGCAGGCGGCAGGCAGGCATCTGTTTCAACAAGATGCTTTCAATGAACATAATATGACAAACTGATGAAACATAGCTGATGAATAAGAACAGAATATGTGACATTTTTTCGATCCGATATCCTGTGATCCAGGGAGGGATGGTTTGGTGTTCAGGGTGGAGGCTGGCATCAGCTGTCAGCAATGCCGGAGGACTGGGACTGCTCGGCGCTGGTTCCATGCATCCTGAAATGCTCAGGGAACATATCAAACGGACAAGGGAAGCTACTTCATCTACGTTCGGGGTGAATGTTCCACTGCTTTACCCTGAACCTGAAGCGGTAATGCAGATTATTGCGGAAGAACGTGTCCCGGTAGTGGTTACATCGGCCGGGAACCCTGCGAAATGGACAGCCTGGCTGAAGCAAAGAGGGATTGTGGTAGGACATGTTGTGTCGGGTTCCCTGTTTGCCCGAAAGTGTGAAGATGCCGGTGTGGATGTGGTAATTGCAGAAGGATGTGAAGCTGGTGGTCACAATGGCAGGGAGGAGACCACAACCATGATACTTGTCCCTTTGGTACGGAAAGCCGTTTCGTTACCCCTGGTGGCAGCCGGAGGCATCGGTTCGGGTGAAGCTATGGCAGCAGCAATGGCTCTCGGCGCCGAAGGAGTGCAGATAGGCTCCCTGTTTGCAGCTTCTGAGGAATCATCGGCCCATCCCGGATTCAAAAATCTTATCACAACCCTCAGAGAAGGAGATACCCGGCTCCTTCTGAAAAAAATTGCTCCCGTTCGCCTCATCAGGAATCCCTTTTCCGACAGAATTTTGGAAGCAGAAGCTGCCGGGGCAACCAGGGAAGTATTACTTGAATTGCTTGGGAAAGGTCGTGCAAAATTAGGAATGTTTGAAGGCGATCTCACCGAAGGTGAACTTGAAATTGGCCAGATTTCGGCATGTATCGACCGGATTGAGCCCGTGCACCAGATTATGCGGAGGATTATCACAGAATATAACCTTTGCCGTGAAAGAATATTTTCAGCAGAGAATTTCAGATTTGATTGAAGCTGCAACTGTTTTCTGGTAAGGATTTACTGGATGACATACCTCATCGCCCGGCAACTTCCTTTTCTCTTTCTGAAAGGTTGAAATACTGCAACGCCCAGAAAAGATAGGAAACAACGGATGTAGCCGTGCTGATCAGAAGCGATCCTCCTGTTATCCACCACCTCCAGTCAGAGGCCAATTCTTTTATGCTTCCCGGTGGTGAGCTGAAAAAGTTTTCCCCACCTGCCATCGCTACCGGCAATGAAAGGATGTTCCCTGTCATCCAAACAATCAGGATGCCCAGCAGATTCAGCCCCAGTGTGCCCCACCATTGCCCTCTCACCAAAATCCATGATCTGATGATAGCATTCAGCACTCCTTTCCTTTCATATACGGCAATAAAGACAGCCAGGCTGAGGGAATTTGCCAGAATAATGCCCGGTATAATACAAAGAAACAGTCCGGATAACGATGCAATAGTGACGGTAAATCCGGTTGCTAGGGTCACAAGAGCGTTCGTAAAAAAAACAGGGGTGATCTCCTGGAGCGAAAAATTGTCCCTTCCCTTGAAAATATAGGCCTGGATATAGGTAAATATCACGGCACAGAACAAAGATTGTACGAAAACATTAAAAACAAGCGTTATCAGCAGGTTCAAATAAAACGGACCTGCTTCCCTGATCAGTTGGTCGGGCTCCTGTTTCAAAGCCAGCTCAAAAAAACCGGCATATTTTGATTGCATATATAACTGTGCTGCAGTGTATATGATCAGAAAAGGAAGAATATAAACTCCAGTGATTTTGAGAAGTTGTTTGCTTTCAGTTCTTAAGAAGATAAAACTGTCGGCAATAATTTCAAATGTTTCCCTTTTCCTGCTGAAATCAATGGGGCTGGCCATGTTTCTGATTAAAATGTTTTTGCTTCGACCTGATATGTGTTTCTTTCTGAAGAACTGCGCGATACCAGTTCAGCAATAAAACCCGTTAAAAACAATTGCGTCCCTATGATCATGGCTGTAAGGGCAATATAAAAATATGGATTATCAGTTACAAGGGGGGCTCTGATACCCTTTGCAAGCATATTCAGTTTGTGAACTCCTACAACAATTGCTGCAATGAGCCCGAGAAGGAACATGAACGAACCGAGAAATCCGAATAAGTGCATCGGTTTTTTCCCAAACCGGGATATAAATGTCACGGACAGCAGATCCAGGTAACCGTTGATGAACCGTTCCAAACCAAATTTGGTTTTTCCGTATTTGCGCGGCTGATGGTGAACCACCTTTTCACCGATTTTTTTGAATCCTGCATATTTTGCCAGGATCGGAATGTACCGGTGCATCTCACCATATACTTCTATGCTTTTGACAACCTCTTTCCTGTATGCTTTCAGCCCGCAGTTGAAGTCATGCAGTTTGATACCCGATGCCATCCGTGCTGTGCTGTTGAACAACTTCGAAGGAAGGGTTTTTGTGATGGGATCGTATCTTTTCTTTTTCCATCCGGAAACCAGGTCGAACTTTTCTTCCCTGATCAACCTGTATAACTCGGGAATTTCATCCGGACTATCCTGGAGATCGGCATCCATGGTGATGACCACATCACCGCGGCAGGCTTCGAATCCGCAAAACAGGGCTGCCGATTTTCCGTAATTCCTTCTGAACCTGATTCCCCTGATATGAGAATTGTCAGCTGCCAGTTGCCCGATAACATCCCAGGAAGAATCCTGGCTCCCGTCGTCAATTAGCAGGATTTCATACGAGAAATTGTTCTCTTCCATCACCTTCGCGATCCACGAAGTAAGCTCAGGAAGTGATTCTTCTTCATTTAAAAGAGGTACAACCACCGATATATCCATCCCGGTAAGATCTACTATTCGAATATTTTGTCAGGTTCAACCTTTTTAATGAAAATGGAAGAAATCAGGCCGATGATCAGGCCCATGAGTGGCAGGTTAAAGATTTGCCCAAGTGAAATGGTCAGTGGTGTTTGGAATTTGCTTGTTATTGCGAGGGCAGCATCGATCTGTTCCTGGGAGAGCTTTCCCTGTTCAACCAGTTTCTCTTCCGCCATCATCCTGAGCTGATCAATCAGACCAGGGTCAATGTACTTGTACAGGATAAAGGTGAACATAGCGATCGGGATTGCTGCCAGAAACATGGATAGAATGGCAATGACCAGCGACTGGCCATAGGTGATATATCCACCGAGGGTTTTGCGGTAATGCAACTGGATCAGGACTACAGCCGCAATCATGACGGCGATGGAAATATACTGCACTGGTTTGGCCATCATGGCCCCTGCCGCATAGAGGGCAATGCTGATTATGATACTCACAACTGCATAATACAATCCATACGTCATCGCCTGTTTCCAGAGTGAAACCGGTTTCTCAGGAATTTCCTGCCGGGTACTGAATTCTTGTTCTTCCATGGTTATTCTTGTTTTGGATAGTGAAGCAAATATAACTGATTTTGGGATATGAATGGGATTGGTCAGGTCACGGTTACATTTTTCCTTTGCCCCTTTCCATACCGTCGTTCAATACTGAGAATTTTTATCCCCGAATGCTTTTTTTGTTATTTTTGCACCGGGTAAGTCCTGCACGACCAGCTCCTGCTGAATTCCCCCAGGGTTGGAAAGCAGCAAG
>CAYNBE010000032.1:0-23380 GCA_964395045.1 uncultured Prolixibacteraceae bacterium
AAAAGTTCTTACGAAAATTGTAGAGATTAACATTGAAAATTTATACGAATGAAAAGAGCAGGTTTGATTTGGATCATGTGCTTATTTCTGGCAATTGCCGGGAAAGCACAGCCTGGTCAGGGCAGACCTGGACCAGGGCAACCCGGGCAGTTTAATCCCGAAGAAATTGCAAAACGGCAAACCCGTGAAATCGGTGATGCAGTTGGTTTTACCGAAGGGCAGGAAGCGAAGGTATACGACCTGAACCTGAAATTTGCCAAAAAGAGACAGGAGCTGAGGAGTGGGGTATCTTTCAGGGATATGAGCGACCAGAAGCGGCAGGAAATGCGGGAAAAAATGAATGCAATCGATGCCGAGAAGGATAAAGAAATGAAAAAGATACTCTCAGAGGATCAATTCAGGAAGTATGAAGTATACCGTCAAGAGCGGATGCAACGGATGCGGGAAAGGCCCGGACAAAGGCCACCACGATAAAATTCACCAGTGGTGAAATTCGTGTACATGATACATGACCATCCCCGAACGGGATGGTTTTTTTATCTCTTTTTTTTCAGAACAGCCATTCTAATGGCTGCAACAGCTGCTTCACTACCCTTGTTGCCCAGTTTGCCTCCGGCCCGTTCCCTGGCCTGTTCATGATTTTCGGTTGTCAATATTCCAAAAATGAACGGGATATTGAATTTCAGGTTCAGTTCCATAGTTCCCTGAGTAACTCCCTGGCAGATGTAATCGAAATGGGCAGTTTCTCCCCTGATCACACATCCCAGAAGGATGATTGCATCGAAATTACCTGTTGCGGCCAGAAATTGTCCTGCGAGGGGTAGTTCAAAACTGCCGGGTACCCTGACAACTTCAATGTCATTCCCGGGTACACCCAGGGAAAGCAAAGTCACGCGGGCACCCTGTTCCAGTGCTTCTGTTATTTCCCGGTTCCATTCCGAAACCGCAATCCCAAACCTTAACCCGGCAGGGGAGGGGATGTCGGAGGGATTGTACAATGAGTGATTTTCTGTAGCCATGCGATAAAAAAACCTCCTTTTCGGGGAGGTTTGACTGAAAGGTAATTATTTGTTTTTCTTCCCGTTTTCGATTCTTGCAATGTACTTGTCAATGGTACTTCCTTCGCTCGACCTGGGATATTTGTCTTTGATTTTACGGTAAACTTCTACTGCTTTTTCGGACTGCCCCATGATTTCAAGAAGCATTCCTGTTTTAAACAGGTAAACTGGTGTAGTCAGTTCATTGTCCGACAATTCTGCCGCTTTTCGGTATTCCTTCAATGCTTTTTCCTGTTCGCCCAGTTCGAGGTAGGCATCTCCCTTTGCACCGGCAGTCCTTGGCCCCAGAATGATATCTTTTGTCTTAAAGCGGTTCAGGTTTTTAAGGGCATCTTCGAATTTCCCGAGATGAAGATATGAGATTCCGGCATAATATCGGGCCAGCTTTGCCTGCTTCGTCAAGGAATAATCATCTATGATGTCGAGGAACCCAAGGTAATTGCCATCCCCGTTCAGTGCAAGGTTGAATGAGTCTTTTTCAAAATATTGTTCTGCCATAAACATTTGTGTCTGCGCTTCTTTTTCCCTGGGGCGCAGGTAAAGCCTTGTTATTCCGAGATACCCGACCACAATCAGGACGATGACACCGATTGCATAAATGATTTTTGTCTGGTTATCCTCAATAAATTGCTCGGTCCTTGTAAGAGCAGTTTCAATATTCTGAAGATTGTCATTCTGTTGAGACTTCTTGCTTGCCATTGTTCAGTTTTTCGATTTTGTGCCGCAAAATTAGTTTTTTTTTCCAAACCTGCTGTGCCGGTTGATGGTAATTTACAATATTCTTGCATATTGAAATCCGATCCGGTTGGGTGATCCCCATTTTTGAATAGCTTTGCATGACAGACCAGATGGAAATGTATCTGCAATCGGTAACACTGATCAATTTCAAGAATATCCGCGAAGCAGGCCTTGAGTTTTCACCCAGGCTGAATACTTTTATAGGCAACAACGGAGCAGGAAAAACCAACCTGCTCGATGCCCTCTATTCTCTTTCATTTACAAAGAGCTTTTTTAATGCTTCCGATCATCTGAATATTTGCCACGACAGCATGTTTTTTATGCTGCAGGGCATTTACCTGAAAGGTGAGAAGGAGGAAAAGGTGGTTTACAGTTTCCAGCATGGTCAGAAAAAACAGGTAAAGCGAAACGGCAAAACCTACCGGAAATTTTCCGAACACATCGGATTGTTCCCGCTGGTAATGGTCTCACCTGCTGACTCTTGCCTTATCCTTGGCGGTAGTGAAGAACGGCGGAAATTCATCGATGGAGTGATTTCACAATATAATAAGATTTATCTCGATGACCTGCTCCGTTACAAAAAGGTTTTACAACAACGAAACAACCTTCTGAGGTTATCAGGTCAGGGAAACAGGTTTGATCCCGACATGCTCGAAATCTACAATAGTGAACTTGCCGAATCGGGCCCCGGTATCCATCTTCACCGGAAAAATTTCATCTCGGAACTCATCCCGGTTTTTCAGAAATACTATACTGCTATATCGGGGGGGAACGAGGAAGTAGGACTTCACTACCATTCTGACCTCGAAAAACTCTCTTTCCCGGAGTTGCTCAGGAAAACCCTTGCCCAGGACCGTCAGTTGCAATGCACGACTGCAGGAATCCACAAGGACGACCTGGTTTTCAGCCTGGGAGGGCATCCAATGAAAAAACTTGGATCGCAGGGTCAGCAAAAAACCTACCTGATTGCCCTGAAACTGGCACAGTTTGAATTTATTTACCGCATATCGGGTATACGGCCCATTTTGTTGCTCGACGATATATTTGACAAACTCGACAGAACCCGGGTGGAGCAAATTGTCAGGATGGTTTCAGGTGAACTGTTCGGACAGATATTTATCACCGATACAAACCGGGAGCACCTCGATTCCATTCTTCAGTCGGTAACCGAAGACTACCGGATGTTTATGGTTTCAAACGGCCAAATCAAAACGATCAGATGAGATACACTTTTACACGGAGCATCCGCGATCTTCTTCAGGACTTCATTCAAGACAACAACATCGAAAGGGGACTGATGGAAACTGCGGCTGTTGAACACTGGAACGAGCTGGTGGAAAAGGGAATCGGTCATTATTCCAAAAGGGCATGGATTTCGAAAGGAGTACTGTATGCCGAAATTACTTCCCCGGTAGTCAGGAATGAGCTTCTGATCATCCGGGAGGAAATCCGCAAAAGAATCAACGAAAAAGCCGGTGCGGAAGTTGTAAGGCAGATTGTGCTCAGGTAACTGTTTTTAAAACCTTTCCAGGTTTGAAAAGAAAAAATTGCTTTCAATCACGGCGTTTTCATCGCTGTCGGACCCATGAACGGCATTCTTCTGGACATCTTCGGCATATAAGGCCCTGACGGTACCGGGAGCAGCCTGGGCCGGGTCGGTCGTTCCAATGAGTTCCCTGAAGTCGGCTACGGCATTTTCTTTTTCGAGCAAAGCTGCCACCACCGGACCGGAACTCATAAACTCGGTAAGCCCCTGAAAAAAAGGTCTCTCCCTGTGGACAGCATAAAATGCTTCGGCCTGGGGCCTGGTAAGACGAATATATTTCATTGCACTGATCCGGAAGCCGGCATCAGTGATCATTTGGATAATGTTCCCGGTGTAATTTTTCCTGACAGCATCAGGTTTAATCATCGTGAAAGTGAGGTTGCCTGCCATAGGTAGTTCTTTTTTGCGGGAGCAAGTTACCAAAAAATCAGTCATGCCGATTTTTCAGAAGGGCTTTATTCGTATCTTTGCCGATTAAATCTTAGATGTTTGGAAAATACTGGAAATGAAATAATTCGGGGAATATCCGGGGCTTTGCAGAGTGTACAGGGGGCAATTGCCATTGTTCCACATTCGAATCCCGATGGCGATGCAATCGGAGCGGCTTATGCCCTTTCCCTGGTACTTAAAAACACCGGAAGAGAAGTTACCATCGTTACCCCGAACGATTATCCTGCATTCCTCAATTGGATGAGCGGAGAGGTTGAAATAGTCAACTACCTGAAAGACAGGCCATATGCAAAGCAAAAAATCAAAAGTGCCGCCATTCTTTTCTGTGTTGATTTTAATGAAATCAGCCGTGCCGATGACATGAGAAAAGTAATCAGGAGTTTCAGGGGAGTAAAGGTACTCATCGATCATCATCCACTTCCTGCGAAATTTTGTGATTTCCTTGTTTCTGAACCTGCATACAGCTCTTCGGCCGAACTGGTTTATGATTTGATAGTTGCCCTGGGACTGGAACCGCATATCGACAAGAAGACCGCTGAGGCACTTTATGCGGGAATCATGACCGATACCGGATCGTTCAGTTACAGCACCTCCAGGCCTTCGTTGTACAAAGTACTGTATGCCCTGACCAGTTACGATATCGACACCGAACTGATCCATTCGAGAGTATATGATCATTTCAGCGCAGAACGTTTCAGACTGATGGGGCACTGCCTGCTGAACAAAATGGTGATCCTTTCTGAATACAGAACCGCCTATATCTCATTGACACTCGAAGAACAAAAGACATTCAACTTCATCCCCGGCGACACTGAAGGATTTGTCAATATTCCCCTGTCGATAAACAATATTGTGTTTAGTGCGTTGTTTATGGAAAAGGGAAATCTGGTGAAAACCTCTTTCCGTTCAAAAGGCTCTTTCCCTGCCAATGAATTTGCCTCTTCCCATTTCGGAGGTGGTGGCCACAAAAATGCTGCGGGAGGAGAATCAAAAGAATCCCTTCATGAGGTTATTGATCATTTTACGCAACTTTTACCCCGTTATCAACATCTTTTATTGAATAATGATTAAAAAAGCAATGTATATGAAACGATTCTTCGGAAAGGCATTTTTTCTTTTTGCCCTGTCATTGCCGTTTTTTACATCCTGCCTTGATTCCGATCCGAATTCAGATTTTACCGCGGAAAAAGAACAGGAGAATCTGCACAATTATCTGACAAATCTTTTGAAGGCCGGTTACGATGTAGATACCTCAGCCCTTGGGGTGTACTATGTGAAAATGAAGGAAGGGACCGGGCCTTTCCCCCGGCAGGGTGACACCATATCGGTGAAGTATGTCGGTTACCTGATGGATGGTTCTGTGTTCGACCATTCATTCAATAATCAAACCGATTCATGCTGGGTATATGTGCACAAATCGCAGGAGATCCTGGCCAGTTGGGATGAAATGATGGAAATGATGAACAAAAACTGCAAAATGGAATTCATCATTCCGTCACGGCTGGCATACGGTTCAACCGGTGCTGGGATCATTCCGCCCTATTCCCCGCTGATTTTTGTGGCCGTTATGGAGGATGTCAGGGTCGTACATTGATGGAAAAATCAGAATTCCCTGCCTTTTGCGAATCACGCTGTTCCTGATTTTTGTATTATTTTGATGGATGCCATGCCCCTTTCCGGTTTATGGAAAAAATTGCTGCCCGGTTTTATTCCTGTCATTGTTTTCGTTGTGGCTGATGAATTCTGGGGAACCATCCCCGGGCTCATTGTTGCCATAGCCACCGGGTGTTTAGAGCTGGGTTGGACTGGATTGAAGGAAAAACGGTTCGACCGGTTTATCCTTTTTGATACTTTATTGCTTGTTGCTTTCGGGGCTGTGTCCATCCTGATGGACAACGATCTTTTTTTCAGGCTGAAACCAGTCCTGATGGGCGTTATCTTTCTTCTGGTTCTGGGAGTCTCAGCTTTTTCTTCGCTCGACATTACCGGCGGATTGACCCGGCGTTACCTGAAAGATATAAAGGTTTCCCAGGAACAGACAGAAAGCATGCGAAAAACCATGAAGATACTCTTCTGGATCATATCAGGCCATACCCTCCTGGTGTTGTATTCCGCCTTTTTTATGTCGAAGGCAGCCTGGGCATTTATCAGCGGAGGTTTGCTTTATATCTTGTTTGGCCTTTTTCTGGCGGTTCAGCTGATGATGATCAGGAAAAGAAGAAGGGAAATGCTGAATGAAGAGTGGCTCCCCCTGGTAAGTGAGGAAGGGGTGGTTACGGGAAAAGTGCCCAGAAAGGCGGTGCACGATGGCAGCAAATTACTGCATCCGGTCGTACACCTTCACATCCTTACCATTCAGAATTCCATTTTGCTGCAAAAACGACCCGTCACCAAGGATATCCAGCCTGGAAAATGGGACACTGCAGTGGGAGGCCACATTGAAGCTGGCGAAACCCTCGAAGAAGCGTTGAAAAGAGAAACATTCGAAGAAACCGGATTAAGGGAATTCTCCACCCGTTTTCTGAAAAAATATGTCTGGGAATCGGACGTGGAAAAAGAACTTGTCTATGTGTTTATTACCTATGACCACCATGGGATTTCGGTACAGTCGGAGGAGGTAGATGAACTGAGGTTCTGGAAAAGGAGTGAAGTGGAACGGAACCTTGGAAAGGATGTTTTTACTCCGAACCTGGAGCACGAATTCAGGATGCTGAAGTCAATGAAACTGATATAGCCGGAAATGGGAGACAAATTCAGTTGGCAGCAGCCTCCCTGTTCCTGGCCCTTTTCCTTTCGTTTTCATCAAGCAGGATTTTCCTCAGCCGCATCGACTTGGGGGTTATTTCGATGTATTCGTCGGCTGCAATGTATTCCATGGCTTCTTCAAGTGAAAAGCGGATAGGAGGGATCAGGATGGCTTTGTCGTCAGAACCCGATGCCCTCATGTTGGAGAGTTTCTTTGTGATGGTTACATTGACAGTCAGATCGTCGTAACGGCTGTTTTCGCCGATGACTTGTCCGGCATACACCTCTTCCCCGGGATAAATAAAAAACCTGCCCCTGTCTTGTAATTTGTTGATGGAATAAGCGATGGCAGTTCCCGTCTCAAGTGCAATAAGCGATCCGTTCCTTCTTATGCCGATCTCACCTTTCCAAGGTTCAAATCCTTTAAACCTGTGGGCCATGACTGCCTCTCCTTCGGTGGCGGTGAGCATCTGGTTGCGCAACCCGATGATCCCCCTCGAAGGAATGGAAAATTCGAGAAATGCCCTGTCATTCTTCATCTCGATATTAGTAATTTCACCCCTGCGTTGTGTGGCCAGTTCGATCACTTTCCCTGCAAATGTTTCCGGAACCTGAACGGTCATATATTCAATTGGTTCATGACTGATCCCGTCCACTTCCCTGATGATCACCCGGGGTTGACCTACCTGCAGTTCATACCCCTCGCGCCTCATGGTCTCGATCAGAATGGAAAGGTGAAGGATTCCCCTTCCGAATACAGTAAAGGTATCGGCCGAATTTGTTTCCTCGACCCGCAAGGCCAGGTTTTTCTCTGTTTCACGGAAAAGCCTGTCACGCAATTGCCTGGAAGTTACATAATTCCCTTCACGTCCGAAGAAAGGGGAGTTGTTGGCTGTGAAGACCATGCTCATCGTTGGTTCATCAACCCGGATATGAGAAAGCCCTTCGGGTACCAGTGCATCGGCAATGGTATCGCCAATCTCAAAGTCTTCCATTCCGAATACTGCACAAATCTCACCCGACCGTACCGGTTTTTTTGTTTTTTCTTTGCCAAGTCCTTCAAACAGGTATACTTCCTTCACGGTATTCCTGACAACTGAGCCATCGCGTTTGACAAGGCTCACCTGGCTTCCCGGATAGAGCGTACCCCGGCTGACACGCCCCACCGCAATCCTGCCTATATATGACGAATAATCGAGTGAGGTGATCCGCATCTGGAGCGTACCTTCGACAAAAGGAGCCGGCGGAATGTGTTCAATGATCGTATCGAGGAGAAATCCTATGTCTTCGGTCGGCTTCCTCCAGTCGGGTCCCATCCATCCCTGTTTCGAAGAACCGTAAACCGTTGGAAAATTAAGCTGATCTTCGCTGGCATCAAGGCTGTACATCAGATCGAATACTTTTTCATGTGTTTCATCGGGCGAACAATTCAGTTTATCTACTTTATTGATAACCACTACGGGCTTAAGCCCCAGTTCAAGTGCTTTTTGCAGGACAAACCGGGTTTGGGGCATCGGCCCCTCAAAGGCATCCACAATCAGCAGCACCCCGTCGGCCATGTTCAGTACCCTTTCCACTTCGCCTCCGAAATCAGAATGGCCTGGTGTGTCGATGACATTGATCTTCACATTCTTGTACCTGACCGATACATTCTTCGATAAGATGGTGATCCCTCTTTCCCTCTCCAGGTCATTGCTGTCGAGTACCAGTTCCCTGACTTCCTGGTTTTCCCTGAAAAGCTTTACCTGATGCAATATCCGGTCGACAAGTGTCGTCTTCCCGTGATCTACATGTGCGATGACCGCTACGTTTCTGATTTCTTCCATCTGATTCCCTTTGGGGCTGCAAATGTATAAAACGATTCAGTTCATATAGGGGTTTCTCTTTTATTATCTCTTTCCTGAACAATGAGTTAACACTTCATCAATCCTTGTATTTAAATGAATGTGCCGAAAGGTCAAAATGTTTAAGGTGTAATATGTTGTATATTAATTGGATAGGGTAATCCCAGGAAACAATATTTACCGTGACCGGTTATTTCAGTTGTTCATACTGTGGTTATTGGACCAATATTTTCGGCATTATCCGAAACAAAATTAACTTTGCGTAACAAAATATGGGGGAGAACGCTTTGGGAGACTAAACATGAAGAGTTGATCCGGAAATAAATTTCAGCAAAGATGATATCTATTGAAAAATTAAAATATTCTGATTCCGGAAATTTCCTGCTGATGGCGGGTCCGTGTGTCATTGAGAGTGAAAGAATGGCCTTTGACATTGCCGGGATCATCACTACCATAACCGACAAGCTTGGGATTCCTTACATTTTTAAAGGGTCGTACAGAAAAGCCAATCGTTCGAGGCTGGATTCCTTCACGGGGATTGGCGATGAAGAAGCGTTGAAAATATTGAAAAGAGTGGGAGAAATGTTCGGCATACCTGTTGTGACCGATATCCATGCGGCCCATGAGGCGGAAATGGCTGCCGGCTATGTCGATGTTATTCAGATTCCTGCTTTTTTATGCCGGCAGACCGACATCCTGGTTGCGGCAGCAGCGACCGGCAGGGTCATCAACATCAAGAAAGGACAGTTTCTTTCGCCTGCCTCCATGCGTTTTGCCGTTGAGAAGGTGAGAGAGAGCGGGAATAGCAGAATTCTCCTGACAGAACGGGGCTCTATGTTCGGGTATCAGGACCTGGTGGTCGACTACAGGGGGATTCCTGAAATGCAGGAGATTGGATGCCCTGTACTTCTCGATGTCACACATTCGTTGCAGCAACCAAACCAGACCACAGGGGTTGCGGGAGGAAGGCCTGCCATGATTGAAACCATTGCAAGGGCTGGTATTGCGGTAGGTGCCGATGGAATCTTCATTGAAACGCATCCTGATCCTTCCACCGCCAAATCGGACGGTGCCAATATGTTGCGGCTCGATCTGCTGGAGGGGCTGCTCGAACGGCTCTTGCAAATCAGGAAAGTGGTGCAATCATTTGCCGGTTGACATCGGGAAGTTGCTCCGGCAACCGATTTCATCATCCGCTATTATGAAGAAATTGTTTGAAGTGCTTTCCATTGCACTGAAAAGGACTGACATGCGCGAAATCTGGGACGACATCAGAGAGGCTGTTGCAGGGACTGAACGCGATTTTACCCAGACGGGCATGGGCCGGGCTATTTTCATCCTTTCGGTACCTATGGTACTTGAAATGGTAATGGAATCGCTGTTTGCCGTAGTCGATATTTTCTTTGTTTCGAAGCTGGGTGCCAATGCCATCGCTGCCGTCGGATTGACTGAATCGGTAATGACGATTGTCTATTCTATCGCCGGTGGTCTGGGTGTGGCCACCACTGCGATGGTTTCGCGCCGGATCGGGGAGAAAAACAGGAAAGGTGCAGGTGAAGTTGCTTTTCAGGCAATTCTTGTTGCTCTCTTTGTTTCCTTTTTTATTTCCGTCCCCGGGGTTTTATGTGCTGATGAATTTCTGGTGCTGATGGGAGCTGAACCTGAAATGGCCGGGCAGAACTATCTCTATCCCGCTATCATTTTCGGTTCAAACAGCATCGTCATGTTGCTGTTTATCATTAATTCCGTCTTCAGGAGTTCAGGTGACGCTGCCATTTCCATGCGGGTCATTATCGTTGCCAATATCATCAACATGACGCTTGATCCGCTCTTCATTTTCGGTTTGGGACCCATCCCAGCGATGGGGATCAGCGGGGCGGCTGCAGCAACAGCTACCGGAAGGACAATAGCCGTCATCTATCAGCTTTATCTACTCTTTGGCCATCATCACAGGATATCATTGTCGGTTAAGGGCTTGAAAATCAAGTTTAAAATAATGTGGGAACTGCTGACCATTTCGGTAGGTGGGATATTCCAGAACCTGATCGCAACCACTTCCTGGGTTTTCCTGGTGAGGATTATCTCGGTATTCGGATCGGCAGCTGTTGCAGGTTATACCATTGCTATCCGGATCATTGTTTTTGCATTGCTTCCGGCATGGGGCCTTAGTAATGCAGCAGAGACACTGGTTGGCCAGAACCTGGGGGCCGGTTCTCCGGACCGCGCCGAAAAATCGGTCAGGATCACCGCAACCGTCAATATGGTCATCATGGGGATTACCGGTTTGTTGCTGATCGTCTGGCCCCATTTTTTTGTCTCATTCTTTATTGAAGATCACGATGTTGTAACCCAGGGTGTGGCCGCCCTCCGGATTATCAGTACCGGCTTTGTGTTTTATGGCCTCAGTATGGTCATGATCCAGGGCTTCAACGGCAGCGGCGATACATTTACTCCAACCCTTATTAACCTTTTTGGATTCTGGCTCATTGAAGTTCCGCTTGCCTGGTTTCTGGCCATTGTACTGAATCTGCAGGTGCCTGGAGCCTGCTATGCCATCGTGGTCGCTGAATCGCTCGTGGCGGTTGTTGCTTACTTTCTTTTCAAAAGAGGCAAATGGAAACTGAAAATGGTGTAATTCCGGAATGGCAAAGCCGACAAATCAGATTGGAAGCTAAATCTTGATCATAACTGCAATGAGAGTAATCGGCAATTTACTTTGGCTGGTATCAGGCGGATTTATCAGTTTTCTGGGATATATTTTCGGAGGGGTGGTTTTATGCCTGACGATCGTCGGGATACCCTTCGGGGTACAGGTGTTTAAGCTGGCTGAGGTGACCCTGTGGCCATTCGGAAAGAGCTGGGAACTAAAAGTAGGAGTCCCCGGCTGCCTTTCAACATTGATGAATCTGATATGGCTGCTCTTTGCAGGTTGGTGGATCGTGCTGGTTCACCTGTTCTTCGGCCTTCTTCTGGCTGTCACCATTCTCGGAATTCCCTGGGCAGGTCAGCATTTCAAACTGATGTCACTGGCATTTTCCCCCTTTGGCAGGCGCGTTGTCTCCAGTTAAAGCAGCAGCTCGTTACTCCTGTTTTTTCCTGCCCCGGCGGATGATCAGGTCCTGTGCAAAGTCTCCCAGAAGATATCCCATAGCTGCTCCCCAAAGCATGCTCCAGTACCACACCGACCTTACCGGACAACTGCCGGAGGTACATCCGATGGTCTTCCAATATATAAATCCTGCAATGCCCCCTGCAATTCCAGATAACAGCGGCCATCTATGTTTATTCAGAAATGTTTTCATGTAAAATATTTAGCTGTAATGGTGAATGAATTGAAACACATGCCTGCCTGCCGCCTGCCTGCCGGTAGGCAGGGCAGGCAGGTAATTCGCATGTAAGGGTTAATCATTCCGGTTGGTGTTTCGTTAAACATGCTCATTTCATATTGTCTGCTACAACAAATCTTGTATAAAATTGTTCAAGGAAAATGAATTGCATCCATTTCTCCTGCTGATCATACAGGGGCGGCACAGAGGGGGAGATAAAATTGGGACGATAATGCGGTTTTCAGTTTATTCAGGTTGTTCCGAAATGTTTACTTTTTCGGAATCCTGATTTGGAACATTGCCTCCGGGTTCCTTTTCTGTTTCGTTTGTTTTTCTGAAAATATCATCCTTCGACACAGGCCTTACTTGTTCTTTCCAGTCGAATCCGGGGAGTCGCCTCATATCATCGGTCAGCATCGGAATCGGAGTGAGGCTGCCTTCCGGATCGGAGAGAAACGAAATGCGCCAGATTTTCCCGTCTTTCATCCCGATTACGATTTTGCTGCTTTCTGCCTTGTTCAGCCCGATGATATTCCCTTCATCGCGGGCATAGTAAATGGTCTGCCCGTTGCCGTCAACAAAAATCCGGTTTAATTTTTCATTGATGATGTAACCGGTCATGTTCTTCCCCTTGACCTGGTCGAACATGACCGAATCATTTTTCGAAATGATGAAGGCATTTGATTTCATCCTAACTTCATCGGGTGCGTTGCTGTTCGTTTTCATTTCAATAAAGTCGGCGCTCATCTGGTGTATTTCTGACCACAGAACCGGTCTGACATGCATTTCCACAGTGGAGTCCCTGCTGAAATAAACCAGGGAATCACATTTTCCCTGCAGATCTTTCCTGAAGAAACGGACCCCGTAAAAGGCAAAAATGATTTTCTCATCTTTGATGGTGTCAGCAACGCTCCTGAGCGTATCGGCATGTAAATAGAGAGAATCTCCTTCGGAAATAAGGATAAACTGAGCCGAATCGGTAATGAAGGCCGATTCGGTCGTTTCATCAAACCAGGCATGCCGGCCTTTTATAATCACATTGTTCCTGTAATCCACGATCTCGATCATGCCGCTGACTTTACCATACCCTTTTTTCCTGTCGTAATCAATGACATCGCCCTTCATGGTCTGATCTTCGTTATAAACAAGCGGATTCTTCAAGAGTTGTGCTTCGCCAGTCCTGGAATTGTACCAGCCATCCTCACAGTAAATCGTATTTATGGAATCACGGATGGTGGTAGGTCCCTGGATGTAGAATATCCCGGTGGCGGTGTTGTATTTGACGGTATCGCTTTTTAGATTGTATTTTTCATTGAACCCTTCCACATTTTGGTAAAAGAACACAATATCCTGATTTACAAAATAATGGGCGATCTGGCTTGTGAGGGTATTTGTACTGTCGATAATTTTTCCGGTATCGTCGTAATATCCGAGGTTTTTCACGAGGTCGTAATCAACAGTATCTGAATAAAGGGTGGTTGATTTATTGATAAGCCTGACATTGCGAATTGCGCGGGCAAAACTGCGGTCTCCGTCATAGTGGATCATGTCGGCATACAGGTGTGCGGTGTCTCCCTGGTTGATATGGACATTCCCGAAGGCATCCACCCGGTTTGTGCCGTTGTATGCGTAAGCGCTGTCGCACCACATGAGGACATTATTGTGTCTGAGCCGGACATTCCCGATCAGCCGCATGGCATTGAGCACAATTTTTTCATTGGAGTCGAGCAGATCGGCCTCTTCGATGTCAATTCTCTCCTTTTCCTGGGCACCCAGGTTGAGTGTGAATGCCATGGTCATCAGGATCATACATGCCAGTCGTAGCCCTGATCCGGACAGTTGACGGACGTTGTTTCCCATTTACAGTATTTTCGCGATGATATCGTCGACACTGATATTCTCGGCTTCAGCCTTGTAATTTTTGATGATCCGGTGCCGGAGTACTGCCGGTGCCACAGCCTGCACATCTTCGATGTCGGGTGAATATTTCCCGTTCAGAACGGCATGGGTTTTGGCCCCGAGCACAAGGTACTGCGATGCTCTCGGACCGGCTCCCCACTTGAGATACTGGCCTGCCTCGGGCGATGCATGTTCTGTCCCGGGCCTGGTCCTGGCTGCCAGTTTCACTGCGTAATTGATGACATTGTCGTTGATGGGTACCTTTCGGATCAGATCCTGAAAAAATTGGATTTCTTCGCCGGTGATAACCGTCTTCAGATCGTACCGGAAATCGGATGTAGTGTTTTTTACGATAGAGATCTCATCCCTGAATGAGGGATAATCGAGCCAGATCGAAAACATAAAACGGTCGAGCTGAGCCTCCGGGAGGGGATAGGTTCCTTCCTGTTCGATCGGATTCTGGGTGGCGAGTACAAAGAAAGGAGGTTCCAATACAAAATGCTGCCCGGCCGAAGTGACAGCCCTTTCCTGCATCGCTTCGAGAAGTGCCGACTGGGTTTTGGGTGGGGTACGGTTGATTTCGTCAGCCAGGATCACATTGGCAAAGACCGGTCCCGGCACAAAGCGGAACTGCCGCTCCCTGTCAAGAATTTCTGTTCCGATGATGTCGGAAGGCATCAGATCGGGTGTAAACTGGATGCGGTTGTACTTGAGTCCCAAAACTTTTGCGATAGAAACCACCAGAAGGGTCTTGGCCAGTCCGGGCACCCCGATCAGCAAACAATGCCCCTTGCTGAACAAAGTATTCAGTACCTGGGTCACAATCTGATCCTGCCCGTAAATTGCCTTCGAAATTTCGTCGTGAAGTTCCCTGTATTTCGAATGAAGCGCATCCAGCGCTTCTACATCGTTTCTGTAAGTCATGTGAAAATATTCAAAAATTACTTTATCCAGTTACGGAATTTAAAATTGCAATTGGCATAGGTGTTGTCGATGCGGATGTATGTTTTTGCCTGTTGCTCCGAAATCCATTTTTCAAGCACTTCCTGTTTCTTTTTCGAAAGATAAAGCTCAGCCAGCAGTTGATAGTCGCTCTGCAGGTTGGCTTTGTGTGCTTCTGTTTTATTGATCAGCCTGATAATCTTGAATACCGTTTGTTTCGATGTTTCATCGATGGTACGGAAAGGATCGGAAATCTCATTGATTTTTAGTTTTGTAATTACTTTGCTGATATCGGGATCAAGCTCTTCGATGCTGAATTTCGAAGAAAGTGTTTGCGGGTTGATAACGATCCCGCCGTTGTTTCTCGTGTTTTTGTCATACGAAAACATCATGGCAGCTGTTTCGAACTTGATTTTGTTCTTGCGGATGATATCGGCGATGCTGTCGAGTTGCATCGATGCTTTTTCGAGGGCTTCGGGTGATACTTTTGGACGCATGAGAATATGGCGGGTATTGATCTTTTCCCCTTTCCGGTCGATCAGCTGGATGATATGATATCCAAATTCACTTTTGACCACGTTCGAAATTCTGTCGTCTTTCAGGTTGAAGGCAGCCGCTGCATAAGCCGGATCGAGCTGCGCCCTGCCAAGGTAGCCGATCTCACCCCCGAGCCTCGATTCGGGAGCCTCGGAATACATCACTGCAAGTGCGGTAAAACTGGCGCCCTCTTCGATTCTCCTTTTGAGTTCCCGCAACTCGGCTTTCACCCGGTTCTCCTCTTCAATGTCGACCGCTGGGGCAATCGTAATTTGTTGATATTCATACTGCACCGGCACCACTGGTATCTCCTCTTCCTTCATGTTCCGGAAATGAAACCGGACCTCCGAAGGAGTTACGGCTACATTCTTGATGATCTTTTGCTGTTTCTGATTGCTTAACAGGGAGTTCCTGATCACTTCCTGCATTTCCGATTTCAGCAGGGGGATGGGTTTTTTAAAATATTTCTCTACTTCCTTTTCCGAACCGAAATGGGCAATGTACATCTGCAACCTGCTATCCAGATTCTGGTTAATCTGGTTGTCGGTCACCACGATGTCGGTGTCGATGACTGCTTCGGCAATCAGGAGTTTATCGACCAGATAATCTTCGAGGATTTCGCATTTCATATCGCCTTCACTGGTAATGCCCTGTGCCTGGCGGTCGATGAACATCGCTTCGATTTCCGATTTCAGGATGATGTTGTTCCCCACAACTGCTACAATCTGGTCAACAACCCTGTCCTGCGAACGAAGGGTTTGTACCGGAAATGTAGTCGCAAACCAGGCGCAAAGGGCAACGACGATCGGTTTTATGTTAATTGGTTTCATACTCGTAAATTTTAAACTTGTTGTTCCGAACGCCTTCTGTGTAAACATCGTCTTCTATCTTTTTCAGAAAGGCGGTTTTTCTGTCATTGATAATGAGGTTTTTGATATTCTCGCGGACATATTCGAACGGAGCAAAGTCCCCTTTCATTCTATGACTGTAAATACAAACCAGATAATAATAGTGGCTGTCGCGTGTTTCCCAGGATGCATTGGATATGATCAGGCTTTCAAGGTCAACGGGTACCCCGGGGATATCCCGGAAAACAGTTGAAGCTTCAATCCACTGATCGGTATAAAACTTATAATCCACTGCATACCTGGAGCAGAACGACTGCATTTCCCGAAGGCTTTCTTTGGAAGGGGTTTCACAAAATACCCTGGCCTGCTCGGGGTGAGACACCTGCAGGGGTATTTTCATATATACTGCTTTCATCAGGTCGGTATTCAGCGGAAAAGTTTCCCTGTGTTTATTGTAATAATCTGTAATTTCATTCATGCTCACAGATGTGTCCATTTTTTCAGCCATCAATTCCTTCTGGTATCTGTAAATGATCAGGGAGTTCCTGTATTCTTCAAGTTCCCTGGAGACATCTCTCTGTGCAATGGTGAGGTTTTCCTGCGCCTTTTTTACGAGAAGCTCAGTTCTGATCCATTTCTGAATATAGTCTTCAGCCAGGAGAATGCTGTCTTCAGCTGTGATATGGTCAGGAATTACACTTTCCACTTCCGACAGAAAAAGTACTTTATCACCTACTTTAGCAAGCGGAACTTTGTCGGTTCTGTCAAAATAAGTGCACGAACACATTGCGAAAATGAACAGTATGAAAGGGTATAACCGTATGGATTTATTCATTTTCCAGGCTTTTCAGCAGCTTTTTGTTGACTTTCACCGGATATTTCCTGTGCAGTTCCTGAATCCATTTTTGCTCAAGAAATTGCTGGTAATCGGCAATGTGGTACCCCCTTGTTTCACTGAGAAGTTTCGGAACAGGGGCAACCTTTTCGGCTTTCACGATTCCGGTTTCATCATCCCAATCCCTGGGCTTTTCTCCATTTCTGAAGTAATAATCAATGACCGGATTCTCCTTTTCCGACCAGACTCCCTCGGTTACCACCATTTGCCCCGGCAGGATGTTCCCCAGGTCGTATATTTCGTTCAACGGGATTCCTTCCTCGAGATATGTCTCCACTTTTTCCTTCACCTCGTTGCTGATACACCGGATAATCATTCCCTGGTACCTGTCATCCCACATATATTTGAACTTGTTGGTCTCATAAAATGCTTCAAGTCCGGCAGAATCGGCTGAGGCACGCTGCCAGATTTTATTTTCCGAGATAGCGAACAGCAGCATCCCGTCATGATATTCCTGCATTAACGACCGGAACTCGGGGTGCTTTTTCTCAAGATTCCTGTCTTCATATGCCAGAATTGCTTCATTTTCCCATGATCCGTAAAGAGCAGCCATTCTCTGTCGATTGGTAAGTTCGGTTGTAACCGACAATTTTTTCAGGTATCCCGTCCAATGTTCTGCCTTACAGACTGTGTCGGCAAACGAAAATAAAACGGGATTTTCTTCCGGAATATCGGGTATCTTCAGTTTTTCATCCTCAAACCATTTAACCGATTTGTCGATCAGCGAGTCAACAGCGGCCTGATTCCTTGTGAAGTTGTAATCGTTTTTCAGTTTACTGATAAATGCAGCCTTGCTGTGAATACTTCTCTCACTGTCTTTGCGGATCCGTTCCTGAAGTTCATTTTTAACTTCCTCAAAGGGAGGCACTGCTTTTTTGTCAATTCGTTTAATAATATGGAAACCAAAGCCCGAATCGACAGGTTTGGTGAAATCACCGTTGTTTTTAAGACTAAAAGAGGGATTGGCAAATTCAGGGATCATTTGGCTTCTGCTGAACCAGGGTAGTTTCCCGCCGTCTGATCCGGTCCGTTTGTCGTCGGAGTATTTCATGGCCAGTTCCGCGAAATCGGCACCTTGTAAGAGTTGCCTGTACAGTGTATCTGCTTTCATAGAAGCGGCTTCTTTTTGTTCAGGTGAGGCTTCCGGCGGATAGCTGATCATGATGTGTGCAACCAGAATCTCACCTTCCGAATTGCGGACATCGTTCACTTTGACGAGATGATATCCGAAACGGGTCCGGAAAGGCATGGAAACCTGGCCCGGTGGTGTCGAAAATGCAGCATTTTCAAAGGGGTAAACCATCTGGAAAACCGTAAACCAACCCAGGTCTCCCCGGTTTGCTGTTGCGGAAGGGTCCTGTGAATATCTGACGGCCGCTTCATTGAAATCCAGTCCCTGCTCTATCTGATGCCGTATATCTCTGATTTTCTCCAGAGCTTTAAGGGTATCTTCCGGTGTAGGTTGATCGGGCAAAGCAATTAACAGGTGACTGGCATGGATCTCTTTTTTCATCCGTTGATAAGTCTCCAGAACCTGATTTTCCTGGAAAGATATATCGGTCAGGTAGGGAGCGGCAAGTTCGGCGCGGTATCCTGCCAATTCGGTCCTGAAATCAGTTGTGGTATCAAGCCCGAGGCTTTGTGCTTCAAGCACTTTTAGTTTGAAGTTGGTAAAAAGTTCTATGTATTCGGATGGGGTTTTTCTATTCCCGGGATCCTGGACATTGCTGTTGTTCCTTTCATAAATATACTTAAACTCTTCAAGGGGTACAGTTTGTTTACCGATGGTCAGCAGAATATCCTGTTTATGGTCCGCAGCCTGTAAAAACAGAGTCATAAAAATCATGAGGCCGGATGTCAAAACCTTTTTCATATACTTCGATTCATCTTAACATTTGCGTATTGCTCCTGCTGCGTTTTTCGCCTGCCGGTGTATCGTCCTGGTTTTCAGCGTGGATTGCGGACAACATCTGTTCCTGGAAAAAGAGTTACTGTCTGCTGCTGTAATTCGGGGCTTCCTGCGTGATGGTTACATCATGCGGATGGCTTTCCTGAATTCCTGCTCCGGAAATCCTGGTGAATTTTGCCTCCTGGAGCATCTCGATATTCCTGGCGCCGCAGTATCCCATTCCGGCCCTGAGGCCGCCAATGAGTTGGTAAAGAACTTCGTCAAGCGTGCCCTTGAAAGGTACACGGGCTGCAATCCCTTCCGGGACAAGCTTTTTGATATCATCTTCCATATCCTGGAAGTAGCGGTCTTTGGAGCCCCTCTGCATAGCCTCAATCGATCCCATTCCCCTGTAAGCCTTGAATTTGCGTCCCTGGAAAAGGATCGTTTCTCCCGGCGATTCTTCCACACCCGCAAAAAGCCCTCCTGCCATGATGGAGTGTGCTCCTGCTGCAATTGCTTTTACAATATCGCCCGAATACCTGATCCCGCCGTCGGCAATCACCGGCACACCCGAATTGCGGATAGCCTTTGCCACGTTGTAAATGGCCGATAACTGTGGCATCCCAATGCCTGCAATGACCCGGGTCGTACAGATCGATCCCGGTCCGATCCCGACTTTGACCGCATCGGCTCCGGCTCTCACCAGGTCAACGGCTGCCTCAGCCGTGGCAATATTTCCCGCTACCACATCCAATTCCGGATATCTCGATTTTGCCTTCCGAAGCATTTCAATTACATTTTTTGTATGTCCATGTGCCGAGTCGATTACGATCGCATCCACCTGTGCTTTTACAAGTCCGTCAATCCTTTCGAGGCTGTCGCCTGATATACCCACCGCAGCAGCAACCCGCAACCTTCCCCGCTCATCCTTCGATGCCAGCGGTTTGTCTTTTGCCTTTGTGATGTCCTTGTAAGTAACCAGCCCGATCAGCTTGCCGTTCCTGTCAACAACAGGCAGTTTTTCAATTTTATAGTTCTGCAGGATTTCCGATGCTTTCTCCAGATTTGTCGATTCTGTGGTCGTAATCAGGTTTTTGCTGGTCATTACCTCTTCAATGGGACGGTCATGCAACTTTTCAAAACGCAAATCCCTGTTGGTCACAATCCCTACCAGGTATCCCTCGTTGTCAACAACCGGGATACCGCCGATTTTAAAATTGGCCATCAGTTCAAGTGCATCACCTACCTTTTTGTCCCGGTTTATCGTCACCGGATCAAAAATCATCCCGTTTTCAGCCCGTTTCACACTGGTCACCTGTTTAACCTGCTCCTCGATATCCATGTTTTTGTGGATGACCCCGATCCCCCCTTCTCTGGCGATGGCGATGGCTAGCTTGTATTCGGTAACCGTATCCATGGCCGCTGAAACCACAGGCGTATTCAGTATGATATTTCTGGTGAAAAGAGACTTCAGATCTACTTCACGGGGCAAAACCTCTGAATAGGATGGTACCAACAGAACGTCATCGAAGGTCAATCCTTCTGAAACCACTTTTTCTGATAGAAACGACATCGCTCCTGATTTTATTGGTTACAATGCGCAAAACTACAAATTTTAACGGTTTCAGTCTGATTTATTTTTTTGGACATGCTGTTTTTGCCCACAAAAATTGTTAAAGCAAAAGGGGTTTTGTTAATTTGTATACTTGTGAACCGATATCTCAATATATTGAAGGAATACTGGGGGTATTCCAGTTTTCGTCCCATGCAATCTGAAATCATTGAATCGATTGCTTCCGGGAAAGATACGCTGGGACTGCTACCGACCGGTGGAGGAAAGTCGGTAACCTTTCAGGTTTATTCTCTATCGACAGAGGGGATATGTCTGGTGATCTCCCCCCTGATTGCCCTGATGAAAGACCAGATCGAAAAACTTCACAGCCGGGGGATCAGGGCGCTCTGCATTCACAGCGGAATGTCCCCGCTCGAGATCAGGTTCGCCCTTGACAATGCCGTTTGGGGAGATTATAAATTTCTCTATGTTTCTCCCGAAAGGATAGAAACAGAACGGTTTCTTGAACGGATGCGGGCGATGAAAATCAACCTGATTGCTGTCGATGAGGCACATTGTATTTCGCAATGGGGGTACGATTTCCGACCCAGTTATCTGAAAATCGCTTCTTTGCGACGTGAACTGCCTGGAATTTCTATCCTTGCACTGACGGCAACGGCAACTCTCCGTGTGGTCGATGATATCCAGGATAAACTCCTGTTCAGGGAGAAAAATGTAATGGCTGTGTCATTTACCCGGGCAAATCTTGCTTATCGTGTCAGGGTGAAGGAAGACAAGGCAGGATACCTGGTGGAAACTTTACGGCGGGCTCCCGGCAGCGGAATTGTATATGTGCAGAGCAGGCGCGGAACCCGTGAAATAAGGGATCTTCTGGTTAAAAACAACATCCGGGCAAATTATTACCATGCAGGCTTAAACAATGAAACTAGGCATCAGCGACAGGATGAATGGATTCAGGGTAAAACCCGGATTATTGTGGCAACCAATGCTTTCGGAATGGGAATCGACAAACCCGATGTCAGGTTTGTGATACACTATGACCCTCCCGATTCACTGGAAGCATATTTCCAGGAAGCAGGAAGGGCCGGAAGGGAGGGAAAAAAGGCCGTGGCAGTCATGCTCTTTTGCAATGCCGATAAAGTGAAATTAAAAAAACATGTTTCAACGGCATTTCCCGATCCTGAAACTATCAAAAAAGTGTATGAGCTGATTTGTGATTACCTGCAAATCGCTGTTGGTTTCGGGAAAAACCAGGTTTTTGATTTTCCTGTCGCTCTGTTTGCCGAAAAATACAGGTTGCAGCCGATCCAGGTGTATCACAGCATTAAAATACTTCAGCGGCAGGGGTATTTTGAATTTACCGAGGAGATTGATTCCCCTTCCAGGATCTGTTTCCTGGTAAAAAGGGACGAGCTTTACAAACTGCAGGTTTCAAACGAGCAAACCGATGCATTCATCAAGCTGCTGCTACGATCTTACACAGGATTATTCTCGGGATACACGGTGATCGATGAAAGTCTCCTTGCTTCAAGAGCCGGAATCCAACCGGAAGTGGTCATTGAATACCTGAAAATGCTCAGGTCGGGAAGGATCATCGATTATATACCCAGAAAAAGAACCCCGCTCATCATCTTCATCCGCGACCGGATTCCAAGGGATAAACTTATTCTATCAAAGGAGAACTACGATCAGCGAAAACAGGAATACATGAACAGGATTGAATCGGTAATCGGGTATGCCACATCTACCGGAAAGTGCCGGAGTCAGATACTGCTTGAATATTTCGGGGAAAAATCAACAGAACGGTGCGGAGTCTGCGATGTTTGCATTTCACGTAATCAGCTTGGAATCAGCAGGAATGAATTCGACCGGATCGCAGAAACCATCCGGACGGAACTTGCCGTTCCCCTGAAACCGGAAGAACTCTTTTTTAAATCAAACCCAAGAGATGAAAAATTCAGGAGCGTCTTACGATGGCTTCTCGATAACGGAAAGATTGTCAGGAGAATAGATGACCGGTTGGAATGGAAAAATGAAACATAATCAGGCACGAACGCTCCGGCGGCCTTCCATGTCTCTCCAAAATGTTATTTTTGCCCAGTTTTTTACAGGTCATGAATCAAGAGGAAATTAAGAATATTGTGTATTCGGGCGCAGTGGTCGAATTTGTGGCGGTCGCCGGTGAATTTTGCCAGGTTGTGGAAAATCCTGCCAGGTATAAAACAAATCATCTGGTTGATCTGACACGAAAACTACTGCCATTGCTTTACTTCAAGGCTTCCATGCTTCCTGAAATCACACAGGTTGGCGACGATGTTCCTGAGAAGTTTGTCACCGAACTCGATTACAATGTGCTACAGAAAAAGTGGCTGCAAAAACTGGGTGAATATGACCGCTTTTATGAAGTATTCGATCCGGAGCTTCAGTTTGGCAGCGAAACAGTAACTTCGGGCATTTCTGAAAATATTCTGGATATATATCAACAGTTGAAGGATTTTGTTGTTTCATACAGCCTTGGGAATGAAGAAGTAATGAACGACTCTCTTGCGGAATGCATGGAGAATTTCAGGAATTTCTGGGGGCAGAGGCTGGTCAATGTGCTCAGGGCATTGCATCAGCTTGCAATGTCCGACATTGATTGGGATGCGACCACCCCCCCGGCCCCCGGTGAAAAAAAATCCGGTCAGGCAGGATGGGTAGACCATTTTTTTAACCTGAACAGCGCATAATCGGTTATGTTTGAAGGAAGAATATCGGGCGAGGACCTCCTAGAACTGCCACTTGGTCAATTTGACGGGGAAATTGTCACTGTGGATACAGCCGGAATGGCAAAATCCGCTGCCAGGTACCTCCGGAATTTCCAGGCCATCGGATTTGATACGGAAACAAGGCCTGCGTTCAAAAAGGGAGAATCTTACAAAGTGGCATTGTTGCAACTGGCTACCAATGAAAAAGCTTTTATCATACGGATCCGGAAAACAGGCCTTCCTCCGGCGATCAGTGAACTTCTTGCCGATCCGGGTGTTTTGAAAGCGGGAGTTGCTATCCGTGACGCCCTGAAAGCCCTTCAGAAAATTCAAAGCTTCAG
>CAYNBE010000033.1:0-23345 GCA_964395045.1 uncultured Prolixibacteraceae bacterium
TACATATGAACAAGTTAAGATGTATATATTTACCTGTTATAAAGTTTCACTTCAAAAGTAATTTAATTTTTTGATTATCTTCACCGCATTTACAGTGTTGTGTTGTTCAAGAAATAAGTTTATGTATTTTATGCTGGAGGAATTAATCAGAAAGAACAGGAGCTATCGCCGTTTTCATGAAGAGGAAAAGATAACAGCTGATCAGCTCATCAAATGGATCGGCCTGACAAGGTATTGTGCTTCGGGAAGAAACATGCAACCCCTGAAGTATATCGGAATAACGAAGCCGGAAACTGTCAGTGCCATTTTCCCGCATCTTGCCTGGGCAGGATACTTACCGGAATGGAGCGGACCGGCCGAGGGGGAACGTCCTGTAGCATATATCGCATTACTTCATGATAAAGGGATCAGTGAAAAGTATTACTGCGACGATGGAATTGCTATGCAATCCATCCTGTTGGGGGCAACTGCGGAAGGTTATGGAGGATGTATCATCGGTTCTTTGAACCGGGCAAAATTATCAAACCTGCTAAAGCTTCCGGGATTTCTTGATATCCTCTGGATTATCGCCCTTGGAAAACCAGCTGAAACGGTGGTTGTGGAAGATTTAAACGATGGCAACGTCAAATATTGGCGTGATGAAAACAGTATTCATCATGTCCCAAAAAGAAAGGCCGAAGAACTGATCATCAGAATAGAGTAGGCAATTCTTATCCTCTGATAAACAACGCTTTGATGATATGGGATGCGATACGGGGATTTTCTTTCAGCCGCCGGGTCGAGTATCCGAACCAGTCTTTCCCGAAAGGTACATATATCCGCATCCTGTTTCCCTTCCGGATGATTGAATTCCTCAGGTCAGGTGTCACCCCGTACAGCATCTGGAATTCAACCTGGTGTGTTCCTGTTTTATACTTGGAAATCAGTTTGTAGGACTCTTCAATCAGAAATTTGTCGTGAGTCGCAATGCCTGTATATATCCTGTTCTTTAACATGAAATCAAGAAGAAGCAGATAATTGTCTCTGACTTCCTGGTATCCTTTGTAGGCTATGGTGACTGGTTCGATGTATATTCCTTTGCAAAGTCTGAAATTCAGAGGCGAAGATTCTGTGTGGACATCCATAAGCGATTTGATATCATCAAGGCTGCGGCGCATATATGCCTGGATCACCAGGCCTACACTTTTGGGAAATTCAGCTTTCAGTTTCCTGTATAATTCGATCTCCATGTCAATACACTGAGAGTCTTCCATGTCAATCCTGATGAAACTGTTTCTTTCAGATGCCCTTTTCACAATTTCCCGGATATGCCGGTAGCAGACTTCTTTGTCGAGTAGTAACCCAAACATGGTTGGTTTCAATGAAAAGTTGCCCTGAATTCCTTCATCCGTGAAACGGTCTACAATCTCAAAGTATTTGAACTTGTTTTCTTCCGCTTCCCTGAGGTTGGTGATGAACTCTCCAAGCAGGTCAACGGTTACTTCTGAACCAGACCGGTTCAATTCGCGTGAAACCCTGAGCCCGTCTTCCATTGTCTTGCCCGCAATATAACGCCGGGAAAAAATCCACACCAGCCGGATGGGCATATATGGAAGGATGTTTGATATCAGTCTGTTAAACATTTTTGTCGCTGTTAATGACGAGATGCCCGGAAAGGTATTTGCCAGTTAAAAGTAAAATGTCTGAATCCGCAATCCAATGATGTTTATCAGACCAATTTTATGATTTTGTACATGTTTTTCATTAATATATTGTTACTCACCTAATTAAAAAAAAGTTTTGAGGATTCACCTTATTGAAATGAAAGAATTATATTTGTCAACTTAAAACGAGAAAGAGATGAAACATACTTCATTAATAATTAGCATTCTGCTTTTTGTAGGGCTGGCTGTGTTATATGTATTGCACTTTACCAGCGATAAAAATGGTTCTGGTGAAGAGGCTGTTCAAACTACGGATGTAACGGGTTGCCTGAAATTTGCATACGTGAAAGCTGACTCGCTGATTCTGAACTATGATCTTGCACAGGATTTGCATGATCAGTTTACCAAGAAGCAGGAAGCATTTACTAGTGAGTACGGAGCAAAAAGAAAGGCTTTTGAAAAAGAAGCAACCGAATTTCAGCAGAAACTTCAGAGGGGTGGTTTCCTGACGGAACAGAGAGCCATACAGGAACGCGACAGGCTTGTGACAAAGGAACAGGAAATTACCAGGCTTGACCAGGAATTGACGTCGAAACTTGCTGAAATGCAACAAGAAAACAACCGGCAATTGATCGACAGCCTCATCACCTATCTGAAGATTTTCAACCGGGACAAAAAATATGATTATATATTAAATTCGGCTGATATCCTGATCGGACCGGAAACAAGCAATATTACCCAGCAGGTACTGAAAGAGATGAATGCGCGTTATCAGTCTTCAAAACCAAAGAAGTAATTTTCAATAAGCATCAGGAATCCGGGTATCAACCCGGATTTTTTTCTTCATCATGTTCGCAGACCCATATTTTGAGAAGCGAGGTCATTTTGTCCCTTTGATCCAGGTTCCGCCCCGGCAGGAAACTTCCATGATCGTTGTAATTCCTTGTCTTGCAGAACCCGGGATTGCCGATACACTCTGTTCTATTTCGGAATGCAGGAATCAAAAAGGACATACAGAGGTCATCATTCTCATCAATGAACCAGAATCGTGCCGGCCTGAACTCTCGGAAATGAACCTCGGTACCTTTTTGTTACTTGAGGAATGTGTAAGAAGAAATCCAGGAGAGATGATTTCCTATTTTCCTGTTGGTCCTGTTCGACTTCCGTCCAAATGGGCAGGGGTTGGAATGGCCAGGAAAACAGGAATGGATGAAGCCCTGTACCGGTTCGGTCAACTGGAACGGCCGGATGGGATCATTATTTCACTCGATGCCGACACCCTAGTTGAAGAAAACTACCTGGCTGCCATTGAGGAGTTTTTCATGGCAAACCGCGATATGGCTGGAGCCACCATTGCTTTCAGCCACCTTAGGAACGGGCTGAACACCAGGCAACTTCTTGGCATAAGCCTTTATGAGGATTTTATGCATTATTACAGGGACGCACTAACCTTTACCGGCTTTCCACATGCCCTTTTCACCATCGGATCGGCATTTGCCGTTACAGCTGCGGCATATATGAGAAGGGGAGGGATGAACCGCAGAAAAGCCGGAGAAGACTTTTATTTTTTACAGACCTTACCACAGGTTGGAAAGGTTGGCGAAATCAATCATACAGTGGTGCACCCTTCTGCCAGGGTATCGGAAAGAGTTCCTTTCGGAACTGGTATGACCATCAAAAAATGGATGGAAGGTTCCAATGATCTGCTTTTTGCTTATAATTTCAACGCATTCAGGGATTTAAAAAAGCTGTTTTCGGTCAGGCATCTTTTTTACACACCCTCACCCGTTTCCGTGATTTGGGCCGAAAATGACCTTTCCGAATCGCTATCAGCATTTGCAATCGAAAATAATTTATGGCAGGAAATCGAGAATCTGAAAGAAAACTGCGGCAGTCAGCCGGTGTTTTGTTCCCGTTTTTTCCAGGTATTCAATGCATTCAGAATCCTGAAATTCCTAAATTTTTCACACCCAAGATATTATGAAAAGAAAGACCTTGGTCTATGTATCAAGGAGCTTGAGTCGGAAACCGGAGGTCAGGGTGGTTGATTATCTGAAGCTCTTATTCAGAAAATAGGCTGCTTCATTCCACCTCAGTTCTTTTTTTATTTCCGGGATGGTTGTATTTTCATTAATGAGAATCAATTCAATATCTGCGATTTCAGAGAAATCTTCCAGAAATTCCGTGGTAACTGACTTGCTGAAAGCAGTATGATGGGCTCCGCCTGCGAGAATCCATGCCGCAGCACCTGTCTGGAGGTTTGGCCTTGGTTTCCACATAGCCCTGGCAACAGGAAGTTTGGGAAATTCAGCCTCGGGGGTTACGACATCCACGGAATTTACGATCATCCTGAAACGGTTTCCCAGGTCTATTACGGAGGCATTCAGGGCTGGTCCGTCAGCAACGTTGAATACCAGCCTGGCCGGGTCGGCTTTCCCTCCAATTCCAAGGGGATGTACCTCGATCCGTGGTTTTGAGGATGCAATAGAAGGACATATTTCCAACATATGTGCACCCAGCACTTTCATCCCGGCAGGATCAAGGTGATAGGTATAGTCTTCCATAAAGGAGGTTCCTCCGGGTATGCCGGCTCCCATGACTTTCAGTGCACGGACAAGTGCTGCATGTTTCCAGTCGCCTTCTGCCCCGAAGCCGTATCCCTGTGACATCAGCCTTTGAACAGCCAGTCCCGGTAATTGCTCCAATCCATGCAGGTCTTCAAAGGTCGTGGTGAATGCAGTAAACCCACCTGCTTCCAGAAAAGCTTTGATCCCAAGTTCATATCTCGCCTGCACACGAACATTAATATGGTATTCCCCTCCGGGCATTCCGGCCTTGTCGACATCAAAAACTTCCATATATTCATCGACCAGCCGGGCAACATCGCTTTCAGGAACCTCTTTCACCGACTTTACCAGATCGCCGATTCCAAATCCGCTGACTGAAAATCCAAAGCGAATCTGGGCTTCCACTTTGTCACCTTCTGTTACGGCCACATCGCGCATATTGTCGCCAAAACGGGCTACCCTGCCATGCTGCCAGTCGTGCCATGCAACAGCTACCCTGCACCATACCCCGACTTGTTTACGGATCGTTTCATCTTTCCAGTGTCCAACCAATACCTTTCTGTTCTTTCGCATACGGCTGACAATGAAACCATATTCCCTGCCCCCATGCGCCGACTGGTTTAGGTTCATGAAATCCATATCAATATCGGCATACGGAATATCGCGGTTAAACTGTGTGTGCAGGTGCAACAGAGGTTTGTTTAAAACACGGAGGCCCGCAATCCACATCTTTGCAGGTGAAAAAGTGTGCATCCAGGTGATCAGCCCAACGCAATTTGGGTCGGAATTCGCTTCTATGCACAGTTTCAGGATGGATTCGGAAGTGACCAGAACCGGTTTAAAAATGACTTTGACCGGAATTTCCTCACAATTACTAAGCCCCTGTACAATTTCCATTGAGTCGCGGTCGACATGCTGGAGGGTCTTTTCTCCGTATAAATCCTGACTGCCGGTGGCAAACCAAACTTCTAAACCGGAAAACTTTTTCATAGCTGATTTTTTCTTTGCTCCTGCAAAAGTAATCATTAAAAGGTAATTTTAACTTTTAATATCATTTTTCCCCGACGGGGTACATTTTGTAACCCGATGAGTTACTCAGGCTTTTCGGGGACATTTTCATTGATAATTTTCCAGGCTTCCGATACATGTTCCTCGCCAGTGTGGGTCTGGCCTATGCAAAACCTCAGAACGATCTGTCCATTCAGCCTGGTGTGCGAAAAGTAGATTTTCCCATTCCTGTTGATCCTGTTCATCAATGCCAGGTTATCTTCGTCGCTCCCTTTATACCTGAAGCAAACCAGGTTCAGGGGAGGTTCGGCGATCAGTTCGAACCTGTCGGATTTTCTGACCCAACCTGCAAATTTCCGGGCCAGGGCCACATGGTTCCTGATATGGAACTGCAAACCCTCCACACCATAATGACGGATGACGAACCATAGTTTCAGCGATCGGAACCGGCGTCCCAGTTGTATATGCCAGTCCCTGTAATCAAAAACCTCTCCCGATTCGCTTGCCTGATTCCTTAGATATTCAGGAAGGATTGAAAATGAATTCACCAAATGCTTCCTGTCGGTCACCCAGAAACAATCACAGTCGAAGTTTGTGAACATCCATTTATGAGGATTGAAACAAAAACTGTCGGCCAGTTCAAGGCCGTCGGACAGGTGCCTGTACTCGGGACAGATCAGAGCAGTGCCTGCCATGGCTGCATCGACATGCAGCCATACATTTTCCTGTCTGCAGATTTCACCTATTGCCCTGATTGGGTCCATCCCGTTTGAGGAGGTTGTTCCGATGGTGGCACATACAAAAAATGGGAGAAAGCCATTTTCCCTGTCTTTTCTGATCCATTCCCTTAAAAGAGCTGGTTGCATGGAAAATTTCCCGTCGGTTTCTGTTATCCTCAGGTTTTCATATCCGGTCCCGGCAATCCGGATTGCTTTCTCGACCGATGAATGGGTTTGGGTGGATATATAGGCAGTCATTTTTTCCGTAACTCCCTTGTTATTCGAAAGAAACCCGGTTGCCTTTTCTCTGGCTGCCACCACAGCAGTCAGGGCGGCCGACGATGCTGTATCCTGGATAACACCTCCGCCTCCCGATGCAATCCTGAACACCGGAGGAAGTCCAAGCATTCCGGCAAGCCATTCCATCACGCAGGTTTCCAGCTCGGTTGCTGCCGGACTGGTTGCCCACAACATTCCCTGTACACCCAATCCTGACGACAACAGATCACCCAGGATGGAGGGAAAAGAGGCATTTGCAGGGAAGAATGCAAAAAAGCGGGGCGATTGCCAATGGGTAATCCCGGGCATGATGATCCGGTCAATGTCTTCCATTATCTTTCCGAAATCTTCCCCCGAAAAAGGAGGTCTGCCGGGCAATTGTCTGGAAATTTCCCCCGGATGAACCTTTGAAAGCACCGGGTACTCTTCAACCTTTTCGTAATACGAAGCAATCCAGTCAATCAGTTTTTTCCCTTCCTCACGAAACTGAGCAGGTGTCATGTGGTATTTTTTTTCTTCCACGATATGTTGGTATATTGAATTAAACAATGTAAAAACTGTTGTAATGTCCTGAATAGTCAGAACGGGAGACAGATACTTTCTTCACCCTTGCCATAGGAGGTCCTATATGCAGATAATCAGTCAGAGTCTCCAAATCAGCCCGGTCACCTTCGGCCACCACCATGACTTTGCCATCGGGACAATTTTTGACAATTCCTGTCAGATGGAGTTCAGTGGCCTTCATCCTTACAAAATAGCGGAAACCTACCCCTTGAACTCTGCCTTCAATAAATATTTCATAGTTCATTTTCATGGCAGGATAATCCACTTTTTAAAACGGAATTACTGTATGTGCAAAAAAACTTCAAACAGGTTCCTTTTTTCCTGCTCCTTTGAAAAGTGTCACTGTTTCCTCCTGTGCGAGGGCCCAGATAGTGTAAATGCTGATGGCTGTTCCTATCGGAAAATTCAAAAGGCTCAGCACTGAAAGAATCAGGACAAGAATACGGGCCCACTCCCTGTGCCTGAGCAGTCCAATGCCAGCCACAATTCCGGGAATGCTGAGTATCATTATCATAATACCTGCTATATTGCCAATTAGCGACAATATTAAATTGGCATCTTTGTCTCCTGATATTTCTCCGATCAGGTTCAGTCCAACAAGAAGAATGATCCCGGCTATTATCCCAAATATACCCAATCCGATCTGGAGGGCGGCCACAACGCTTATATGCTTTTCCATTCTTGTTTTGATTTATGGGGATAAAATTACGAAATGCTGGCCAACAGCAATGGTTCCATCAAAAATTTCGACACCTTCAGGCATTTCTGAATATTTAAAAAGGGAAACAAATGATTAAGACCGAAATTCTGTTTCCGGTTGTTTTGGAGGTTTTCCTGACTGAGGTTCATGGATAACACAGGTTAAAAACCACAAAATGTGTGTATCTTTGCATTCCATATAAAAGATAAAACGTGGGATTCTGGACTATATTCATACTGGCGATTATTATAGTCGGACTGGCAACCGCTGGTTTTGCTATTGGCATTTTCGTGAGAAAAGACGGAAAATTTCCTGAAATTCATATCAGCGGGAACAGACATCTGAAAGAGAGAGGAATCACCTGTGTCCAGAATTCTGACCGGGAGGAACAGAGACAGGCACGTGAAAATGATCGTTTTAAAAAACTTCGGTTTGACAGGAGAACATAAGAGCTATTCCTGCAGAATCTCTTTGAAATTGTCCGACATATAAATTTTGTCGAATCCGGAGTCGTCGGAATAAATGAAATAGACTTCGATTTCAGGTATCTTTTTATGGATTTCCCCGCTTTTTTCAAGTCCAAGGATCATGAAAGCAGTTGCCCATGCATCGGCAGTCATACAATCGTCGGCGATGACTGTGGCACTTAACAGATTGTGCTGTACCGGATATCCTGTTTTTGGGTCGATCTCATGGGCAAATTTCTTCCCGTTTTCGATATAAAAATTCCTGTAGTTTCCTGATGTAGCCATTGCCCGGTTGTTTAAACTGCATACCGTCTGTAGGTTTTCATTTGATATGAACGAATTCTCATCGGGCCGGCTGATTCCGATATTCCAAATTTCTCCCTTCGGATTGAGACCTTTTGCCACGACTTCTCCTCCAATCTCAACCAAATAATTCAAACAGCCCTTTCCTGCAAGAAAGTGCCCGATGATATCGCAGGTAAACCCTTTGGCAATGGCGCTCATGTCAAGCATCATCGCTGTATCTTTCTTCATTACTTTCCCGTTTACAAGGGAGACTTTCGAATATCCTGTTAGTTTCAGAAGGCTGTCGATCAGTGCAGGGGTCATCTGTTCTTTTTTCCTGAATCCGAATCCCCAGGCATTTACCAAAGGTGCTACCGTGATATCGAATGCCCCTCCCGATTGTTCCGATATCTCCATCGACCGGTTGAAACATTTAATAAAAAGTGAATCAAGCACCACCTCCCGGTTGGAATTGATTTTTGATATCTGGGATTCAGGATTGAAAGTTGAAAAAATCATGTTCAGCCTGTTTAGCTCCGAATCAATCTCAGCATGAAGGTCTGTTCCGCGCGGCGATTCATATACGATATGGTAAAGGGTTCCATATATTTTCCCGTCGTTGATAATGTAAGCCGAGGGATGAAAACAGGAAGGTAAAGTAAAAAAGAAAGCTATTGCCGCCAGAATGGGCAAAAAACGGATTGGCTTTTTCATACGTTCATCAGTTATTTTCCTGGTCATTGTATCTTCCCATCCTGTCGGTCTTGATGAGGATGGCATCCAGATCGCCTGTGATTCTCTCGGATCCTGTGATCACCAGGCTGCCGTCGGATTCCCTGAGGAGTGCGGTTCCAAACTGGTCACCGGGCCTTTTGATCTCCTCTTTACGGAGAAGAACGGAGCCTGCCTTGTCGATCCATAACAGAGCAATATCGCTGTCGGTTCCGTTATATACATGGCTTAAAAGGATAAAACCCTCTTCTGTTTCAAGTAGCCTGGGAGGGAACAATTTGAAATCGGACGACCTCATCAATCCGACAAGATCAATTTCGCAATTCATGGGGTTGATCTCCCTGTCAACAAGTTTCAGGCTTAATTCATAAAAGTCGGGATTGACCGGGCTTTCCCTTGCTGCCAGTACCTCAAAGTTGCCCGAAGGCAACTCAATAAGGTCGCATCCAGTTAGTTTTTGTCTGGCCCTCATGGGGTGGATTTTCCCGGTACCATCCGAACCCACCATTCCCAGCATCATTTCTCCCGGAGAGTTGATATCCTGCTGGTACCCCCCGATTACGGCAAATTCTCCACTGCGCGTGGCGATCACCTGGTTTGCTGTTTTGAACCCGACGTATTTGAATGTTTTTCCCCTTGCAACCATAGGTTTCCCTGAAATTTCGGCTTTTTGAAACCATATATTGCATTCACCGGCGTCATTGACCAGATTGGCTACTATTCCGATCTCATCTCCTTTTTCTGAAACAGCTGCATGAAGGTTTGTAAACTTGTATCCGGGATCAAAGACGTTGCTGTATACCATCACAGGATTCCCCGGATTCATTTTTTTGTCTGCCACTTGAACAATCAGGTCTCCCGGATGGTTGATGCCGGCCAGGACATACCCCTTGTTGCCTGGAAAGGCAACAAGATCGTACATGCTGCTGTTCAGCTTTTTCTCCGTAAAACGGTCTCCTTTCCGGTCGAACATCACAATTGTTGATCCGGTTTTTTGCTCGTTTATCAGGGCAGCGTACTCGCCTTCACCGGTTTGCACCAGGCTTGTGGCTACCTCATCTACACCCCTCTTACCGAATGTTTTGAGGAATGTAACATACTTTTCCGATATGGTGATCTCTTTGATAGAGACGTGTGATTTTCCGGATCTTGAACTTTTTGCTTCGAGTGTGATGGTATAGGTGCCCGGTTTTTCGTAACGGTGCACCGGATTGGTTCCTGTAGATTCGTTGACCGGGGATCTGCTGTCACCGAATGACCATTTGTAAGTATCCGCATGCACAGATAAATTGGTGAAAGCAACATCGAGTGGTGCAAACTGGCCGCTGAACGCAAAAGAAAAATCGGCAACAGGGGACAATACCGGTTCCTGGATGGTTACCTGCATTTCAGCCTCATGTCTTTGCCCGGTGGATGTCTCCGATGCAGTTAGCTTCACTGTATATTTCCCGGGTTTTATATAGGTATGTAACGGATTGGTTTCCGTTGAAACATTTTTATCTCCTGACCCGGGATCTCCGAAATCCCATCTGTAGGCTACCGCATTTTCCGAATGATTCGAAAAACTGATAGTAGCCGGTCCGATTACATTGTTGTTCTCAATGGTGAATCTTGCAACCGGAGGGCTCGGTGGTGCCACAATGGTGACATAGTCGGTGAAAACATGTGAACTGCCCTTGTTGTTGAAAGCAGTAAGCTTTACTTCATATCGGCCGGGTATGGCGTAGGTATGAACCGGATTGGAGTCGGTCGATTGATTGACTGCACCTGAAGATGGGTCCCCGAAGTTCCAGGTATAGCCGGTGGCATTTGCCGAGGTATTTGTAAAGCGGATATTTGCCGGGCTGTAAACATTGTTGTTCTCGATGATAAACCTGGCCACAGGCAATATTTCAGGTTCGGTGATTACCACCTTCTCTGTCCAGGTGGAAGTATTTCCTGAATTGTTCTTAGCAGTCAGGGTTACCTGATATGTCCCGGGTGAAGCATAAATATGGGAAGGATGCAATTCGGCAGAGACATTTCCGGCGGAGGCGGGATCTCCGAAGTTCCAGGAGTATTCCACGGCGTTCGATGAAGTATTCCGGAACCTCACATTGGCAGGTGAGGGCAATTGGTTGTTTTCAACTGAAAATTTTGCGACCGGTGGTTTTTCAGGTTCAACAACAATAACATCAGCCGACCAGGTGCTGATGGCCCCTTCATTGTTCTTCGCTGTAAGGACTGCCTTGTAATTTCCTACTTTGGTATATGTGTGGGATGGATTCTCGTCTGAGGATGTGTTCCTCGAAGAAGATACATCCCCGAAATTCCATGAATAACTGGTGGCATTGGTTGATGTGTTTCTGAAACGGATAAGAGCCGGGGCGATCGCATTGTTGTTCTCAACTGTAAATCCGGCAACAGGAAGTTTTGGTGTCTCTTTTATAACTACTTCTTGCGTAAAAACGTCCTGATTTCCCGAAGGCCCTTTTGCTGTCAGTTTCACAGAATACCGTCCCGGTTTTAGATATCGGTGGGTTGGGTTGGCCTCTGAAGAGGTATTGTCGCCTGAGTCATGATCTCCGAAATCCCAGTTGTATCCGGATGCGTTGGCTGACGCATTTCTGAACCTGACAATAACGGGGGCTGTTTCATTGTTATTTTCAATCGAAAATTGTGCCCTGACCGGTTTAACGGCTTCTGTGACCGTCACATTCTGTATTATGGTACTCATAGCACCTGCGCTGTTCCTGGCGGTAAGTGAAACCTTGTAATATCCTGCTTTTCCATATGTGTGGGAAGGATTCAACTCAGAGGATTTGTTGGAGGTACCTGAACCGGGGTCCCCGAAATCCCAGGTATAGCCTGTTGAATAGAGTGAAGAGTTTGTAAAGCTGATGGTCGCAGGAGCAGGGGAATGGTCGTTGTTGACCGAAAAGGAAGCAACCGGTGGTTTAGCAGCCTCCAGAACATTTACATAATCGATGAACTGGTCCGATTGGTTTGTTTTGCTGCTGAAAGCCTTCAGTACCACTGCATACTTTCCGGGAATTGTATAATTGTGTATCGGAGATTTGTCGGATGAAGTGTTCTTTGCACCGGATTCCGGGTCTCCGAAGTCCCAGGTAAATAGATCTGCATCGGTTGATGTATTTGTAAAACTGACTGTAACAGGTCCGATTGCATTGTTATTGGTGATTTTGAATCCCGCCACAGGTGGTTTCGGTGGACCGAGCACCATGACGAATTCACTGAAGCGGTGCGTTTTTCCAGTTTGTGAAGCCGTTGCAGTGAGAACGACCTCATATTTGCCTTCTTTCTGGTAAATATGGACAGGGTCGGTATCGGATGAAGTGTTGGCTGCCCCTGAACCGGGATCCCCGAAATTCCATTTGTAACTATCGGAGTTTGTGGATGTATTCTTGAATTGTACAATGGCAGGTGCGCTTTCCTGAGAAAGGGAGAATACAAACCCGGCAACAGGATTCACCGGAACCTGCAGAGTCACTTCTTTTTTGATTTTGTCAGTCAGACCGCTGACCAGGCTTTTTGCTGTAAGCTCCACAACATAGGTGCCTGCCTTCTTATATTTGTAAACCGGATTGGGCTTATCGGAGGTATTGTTTTTAGCCCCTGCAGCCGGATCCCCGAAATTCCAGGTAACAACCTCCCCGTTTTTGGAGGTATTTTGGAATTTCACCTCGTAAGGTGGCTTGTTCCCGGTGACAGTAAAGCTAAAATCGGCAACAGTGGGCTCATGTTCCTTAACCTCTACTGTGTTGTAGCTGATTCCTTCCAATCCGAGCAGCGAATTTCTTCCAATGAGGGTGATATTGTAAATTCCCGCCCGTTCATAAACATGGACCGGTTCTTTTTCGGTAGAATAGTTATGAATCCCTGATTGTGGATCATTAAAATCCCATTTGTATTCATTCACGTTGGATGAACCGTTCGATACCCTTACTTCACAGGGAGCAAATCCGTTGTTGCTTTTCGAGACAATGTTGAAATATACTCTGGGTTCATCCACCTTATAAGCAAAGAGACTGACAGATACTTTCCTGATGTCCTCGCTGAAGTCATTTGTATAGTACCAGGTAATGGCTTTTTCCATTCCCGGTTCCACTTTGTTCCCGTAATCTCCAAACATCGAATTGGCCTGTACTGCTTTACCATTGTAGGTGACAATCAGGATGATGCTGTAATACGGAGCCCCGTCAAGGGCAGGAGCATCGTAAGTAATCAGCATTTTATCATCAGATATCTCCGTTTTTACATTGGTGGCATAATTCTTCTGGCCATAACCGTCAGGTTTACCCAGAAAAAGAAAGATCGCCGTCAATCCGACAGAAAGAATGAACTTCATAATGCATTATGATTAAGTGGCAATCAAATTTACAAAATATGTTCCAAAATTGCTTCAGGACACAAATATCCTGAAAGGGAGCAGGTTTACCGATTCATTTTTCAGAATCACCTTCAGACTTTCTGTCTTTTGCAACAGATCTTCTTCTGTGAAGGGATGAAGCTTATTTAAAGTAAGATAGATGTCAAGAGACCGTGACATTCCTTTCCGGGGTGAAGGATCCAAGCAAACTCCCTTTTTTATTTCCACCCGGCTCAGATCATTCCCGAAATGTTCGAAGCAGAGGGCTTTGATATCTTCAACGGTTACAATCCGGCCTTTTGAAAGCAGTGCACGCCGCAATTTGTTCATTTTATCTTCCTTTGACAATTGCTGCCTTCCCCCGATAGTGTTCGTAACTAGTGCAACGCTTCCGTTTTCGATTTCAGAGCCTTTGTGAACCTCCATCCGGGAATCAGCTCTGATATTATTGGCGAGTTCACCGCAAGTTGACCAGAACTGCACAAACACTCTTTCATAATTGGCCCTGCAGTTCAGCATCAGATAAGGTTTGCTGTCGTTTCTGAGGTTGGCTGCATCAAGCCTTTGTTTCATCCGGGTTATGATCTGGTCCAATTGCTTCAGCTCCGATGAAACCAAATCGGTTCCCAGCATGGCAAACGCAGCCCTTTCATCCCTGACAAGTTCGGTAAGATGGAGAAGGGCCTCTGCGGCATCCCGTGAATCAAACCGGGCCACTCCCCCCTGCCTGATCCAGTAACCCTCTTCTCCGTCAGCCTCGTTACTATACGAATGCAGCGATTTGTAAACGGTTCCTTTTGAATCGGTCACATTCCGAATATCGAAAAAAAGATCGTCGGTATGGAGAGGAATGATATTGATCCCTTGTGTCATCGTTTGGGTAAATTCTTTTAACTCCCTGTTTATTACCGGAAAGCAGTTGATGGAAACGGTCAGGTCGCTAAATACTTCAGAAGGTACTGGCTGGAACAACTCAGCCTCGATCCAAAGAATATCGGAAGGAATTGATTTCAGGATGAACGAAGGAAACCTCTTCCTGAAATCGGCAGGAAGTGAACCTGCCTCTGCAAGGCTTTTCAGATAATATTCTCCTTTTCCGGCTGTCATGAAACGGCGTTGATAATAATCGGTGACAAACCGGCATGTCTTATAGGAAATGTCATTTTCCAGCCTTAACATTTCCATCAGGGCATTTCTCCCTTCCGGAGGTTCGGTTTCAAGGCCTTGCCTGAAAATGATTTCCCTGTTATTGATACTCCATCTCGCTGAAGAAAGCAGAGAATAAAACCTCTCTTCACTCTGCTTGTTTTTTATCTCAAACAGGATGGAAAGACCGTCCAGTTTTTCAATCAGATGTTCAAATTTCAACCCGATGAAAATTTTTGAATAGTCGGAAATACTCCCGGTTTCGGTTGTCCCCACTGGTTCTTTCACCTGGTCAGAAATCTCGTACAACTGGTTGCCCATGCTGATGTATTTCAACTCGCCCTTGAACAATGTAACTTCAGAAACGGGAGTGAAAAAAACAGCTTTGTTCTCATACACTGTCTCTTTGTTGACTGTTCTGGGTACTTTCCGGATATACGAAAACTGGTAATTTTCACTAATAGTAACCTGTGGTTGCGAAGGCCTCGCCCTCGCAATGGCATGAGCAGGAAACTGGGTGAAAATATGCTGGCTGAACAGGAGTTCATACAGCTTTTCAATAATACGTGCGTCGGTTTTTTTTATTTCTGTGGCAATACCATGAAGTTCTTCTGCCATCGCCCCAAAAATCATACCTACAATCGGATCAAATGTATTGATGTCCTGGGTATCGGAAAATCCCCACAATCCGGATGCTGTTCTGATCATCCTGCTCCTGATGGCTTCTTTCGAATCTGTCAGCATAAACATGATTTGTTTTAATAGTATGATAGCGGACCGATAAAAAACACCTCCTGATGCACAAAGGGTTCGTTGGTTTTTTCAATCACAGCATTGATCACTATCATGATCCTGGTCTTAATTCTTTTATTCCTGATTCTGGTCGGTACTTCCATCTGTTCCAGCTGAAGGTCAACCACCACATTCACCAGCCTTGGTTCATTGGTCCTGATGGAATTCTGAAGCGATTTTTTCAGATCGTCTTTAAACGAATGGGGATTGTAGATATTTTCAAAATCATATTTCCAGATGTCACATCCGAACGAAGGATTGTGCCTGACCTCCCCATATGCAGTTGTGGTTATCAGGTGTATCATGTTATGCACCGATTCTTTCAGGCTGATCCTTTGAAGGTCGGTTTTGTGTCTAACATCTCCCAGACGGAGCGGTATGTTGATAAATGACATCCGTTTGGCTTCTTTGATTATTGAGTGTTCTAATCAGCGAGGAAACTCCTCTTTACCGTATTTTCCTTCACGAAAATGTTGGTTTCCTTTTTCTTGCCAATGTATGCAAGCGATTCGAGTTTCGAAAATAAGGAAGTCATGATCTGGAGAAATTCACTGAATTGATCCATACTGATAGAAATCTCCCGATGATTGTATGCGAAGTTGATACAATAAACCAGCAGCTTTTCAAAATCACCCTGTTTCAACTCAGACCAGTTGGTGAAATAGTTGATCATTTCCTCTTTTTGAGCAGCGGTATTTGAATCGATGGTATTCCGCATGACCCGTGCAAAAGTGCCGATGGTTTCGAAGAGAACCACCGGGGGCTGGTCAGGCAACAGCCACCTGATCTGGAGATTGTTGTAAGTGACATATTGGAGCAATGCTTCGGCCAGCTGTAAAACCGACAGGGCAAGCGAAGAATCCTGTCCCTTTTCCCTGATTTTGCAAATGATACTTAAAAGACTGACCTCCATTTGATTGAAAAATTTTTCAACAGCTGAATGAAAGGTCATTAGCCTGGCATGGCTTCTCAGTGTCATGGAAGCGGGAATATAATCCTCAAAAATATCCACCCTGTCAGGACGGACCTGAAGTTTTCCGATAAAGAGGGCAAATGGGATCATCCCTTTTTGAGTAATCTCATTCTCTGAAAAAAGATTTATACTGAGCGTAGGGGCAGAAAACGGAAATCTTGGGGGCTCCTCTTCTTCACCGACAGGACCAAACGGTTCACGGTTAAATAAATCAATTATCAAAGCAACCATGACAGCTCCGTTTTCCTCCTTCCTGCTCGCTTCCATTGCTTTCGACAAATCGATCGAGAATTCAAGGGGATTGACATTTTCAAGAACCTCTATTCTGGCACCTCCCTGTGTGACTGCCCTCAGCTGAAAAACCGAGACTTTCAGAAATTTCTGGTTGTCTATCTTCATCACGACCTTGCAGGAAGAGTCAGTGCTGTTGCTTACCGGTAAAAGTCCGTAATTGTTTTCAGTCAGGAAACAGGAAACCACATCCTTGATTTTATCTTCAAAAGAGTTTTCCTGCTGGATAAAATGCTCTTTTCTGATTTTCATTCCGTTAACCCAGTTAACGTTCGGATACTTTAAAGGTACGGCCATATTTAAATATTATTAAAATCAATTATTGCAGAACAGAATTATATCCGAGGTATGATCTTTTTCCCTTTTCAGAATCTTCGATAAAAAACATGCAATCATCGCTGCTGAAAACAAACCTGGTTTCCACACACGCTTCCATCGGCATGAAATAACCGTAAAAGCAGTCCAGGAATCTGTCAAGAGTTCCTTCTTTGGCCATTTCTCCGGTTTTGCTATGACGGAAAGGCCCGATCCTGACAACAAACTTTTCAGGACAATTGGTTGCATGGTCGCCGCATACCAGGTTTTCACCCAAAACGGCATCACCAATCACTCCTGTATCTGGAAAGGACACATTCGGTTCAAAAACCGGCTCATTGATACATGTAAAAATCTCGGTATTTTCCTGCAGGATAAACTCAAGGCTCCTTGCTGCCAGCTCAGGGTTACCTGCAATCTTGTGTGCAAAGGGCAGAAGTTTTACCAGAGGTCCTTTATAAGCTGCCGGAAGGTCTTCGGGCAGATTCCAGAAATCAGGGATAAGGCCCATCAATAGTTGGGAAACCACACTTTTCAGGAGTTCATTTTCCTTGGCGCACCCTTTCACTCTTTGATAGAACATTTCATTTTCAACCGGCTGAAAAAAACTCCTGATTTCTTTTTCTTCGATTTTCAGTTTTTGAGAGTCTTTCGCCATTTCTTTTCCTGAAGTATAATCTTTTTCAATGTTGCTGTGAAAAAGCGCTTCGGGCAGGGTATCATATATCCCGTCCCGGTTCAGGTGTATGCAAACCTGCTGGTCTCCGGTTTCGAACCGCGAGACCTCGGCAAAACGAATATCTTTTCCCCATACTCTCTGAAGCTGACCATCGTTTGAGATGAGAAAATCTTTCAGGGAGTACCCCCCATCGAGCAACGCTGCCACGAGGGTTTCTGCTTTCAGGTCAATTGACAGCTGATTAATCAGAGCAGATATTTCTTCAAGGTTTTTCAAAATGCCCAGATTTATTACAAAAATAAGAAATCCAACCGATTTTACGCTTTGATATATGTAATTGTTAGTATATCAATTGTCATGACTGAAACATGGGGGAGGATTTGATTTGTCTATGTCATTGTGTGGGCCGTAAAATATAAATGGGTTGAATTCCGGCGAGCGCATTCCCCGACGCTCTAAGGGGGGGGTAGCGAGCAAGACACTAAAAAGTCTTTGACGGAATCGCCTGCCCGACAGTCAGGCGGAGATTCGCTGCTGCCTGTGGCGGAGAGTTTCAATTTGTTAATGTCCATTTTTACATATCAGGAAGTAAGCTATGGTTCATAAGCGCATGAAATTGAATCGTCACTCCGGTCTGTTGACAGAATCTCCGACATCGGGCTGGACCCATAGGTAAAATGTTTTTGTCAATTAATTTCTATTTGAAAAAAAGATCATAACTTTAAGCAACAAATAATGGAAAACAATTCCGCCATGGCTGACGATTTAAATATTCATTTGTCGGATGAGATGAAAAGGGCAATCAACATCGCCCAGTCGCTGGCAAAGGAATACTCGCACGAGAAAATCACACCTTCACACCTCTTGAAGGCCTTGTTTCACAAAGATATCGGTCTGACAAGTTTTCTCCTTTCTCTCGACAAGGATGTTTATTATCTCGAAGAGTGGGCTGAAGTTAGAATGGAATTAGCAACCAAATCTTCAAGGGCCGGAGATCATCCCACGGGGGATGACATGTTTCAGGCGGTATTACGGGAGGCTGACCACATCCGGATCAAACTCTCAAAAGATGAAATTGACCCTTATTGTACCCTTGCGGCTATCTGCATGCCGGGGGTTGGCTTTACCTATGAACAGCTGAAATCATTTACACTCACCCAGCAGGAGGTTATGGATGCGATTACCTCCAAAACCGAATTACAGAATGTAATCGGGGCATCAGTTGGATCGGCAGGAACCTCCGGAAAAGAGAAGAAAGCGGGTACCAACTCCCTTTTGAAGTTTTGCATTGATAAAAACGAACTGGCCATTCAGAAAAAATTGGATCCGGTTGTCGGGCGCGACAGTGAATTGAGGTCGATTGCCGAAATTCTCGGACGAAGGTCCAAATCAAACGTGCTGATTATCGGAGACGCAGGGGTAGGTAAAACTGCTCTTGTGAACGGATTTACCCAGATGGTTTCCGAAGGAAAAGTTCCTGATAATCTTAAGGCTGCCAGGATATTTGAACTGGATTACGGTTCGCTGATTGCCGGAGCCTCCTACAAGGGAGAGGTCGAAGACCGGCTGAAAAACATCATCAGAGAGATCCAGCAGTTTGACAAAGCCATCCTCTTTGTCGATGAAGTCCATATGCTGCTCGATCAGCAGGGAGGTACAGCTGGTGCTGTTAACCTGCTGAAGCCTGAACTCTCAAGGGGAAACCTCACCATAATCGGAACAACCTCGATCGACAATTATACCAAATTTATCGAAACAGATGAAGCTTTCAACAGGCAGTTCGAGCTTGTCAGGATTGAGGAACCAGATGAGAAAAAAGCCCTGCGGATGATAAAAGAGATTATTCCGGCTTATGAAAACCACCATCAGCTGAAAGTGGGCGAAGATGTCATCGCTGAAGCCATCAGGCTGTCGAAACGTTTTCTCAAGGAACGTTCGCTGCCCGACTCTGCCATCGACCTGATCGACCATGCCATGTCAGGACTCAGGCTCATGAGCGATATCTCTTCCTCCAGGATCGACGAGCTGGAACAACAGCTCTTACTGATGAAACCCGAAGGGGAGGAAAATTCCCGTTTCGATGAGCTGGAATGGTTTTACAACGACCTGAAAAACCAGATATCACCCATCCTGTTTTCGAAAATAAATGATGAAGAGACCGTTGCACAATTCAACTCTTCAACTGAAATTTTTGATACCTGCCTGAAGGTGCTCCATAGCCTGAAAGAACAGGCCGGCACCAAAATCGAAGCTCTTGATAAATCGGATATCGGGGCTATCGTTTCAGGGCGTACGGGTATCCCGCTGGGAAAAGTTCAAAGCAAGGAGAGAGACCGGCTGCTCAATATCGAACAACATCTGAAGAGAAGGGTTGTAGGACAGGATCATGCGCTGAAATGCATAGCCGAGGCAATTCTCGAATCACGTTCGGGCCTGAATAAAGCGGGACAACCCATCGGATCATTCTTTTTCCTCGGCCCGACCGGAACAGGCAAAACCGAACTTGCCAAGTCCCTGGCTGAGTTTCTGTTCCAGGATGAGACATTTCTGACCCGTTTCGATATGTCGGAATTCAAAGAGGAACATTCGGCTGCACTCCTGTACGGAGCGCCTCCGGGATATGTCGGGTACGAGGAAGGAGGATTGCTGGTGAACAAAATCAGGCAGAAACCTTATTCAGTTGTTTTGTTCGACGAAATTGAAAAGGCACATAGTTCTGTTTTTGATATTTTCCTTCAGATTCTCGATGAAGGAAAACTACACGACAGGCTGGGAAAAGAGGGGGATTTTTCAAACGCAATCATCTTGTTTACCTCCAACATCGGTAGCCAGTTCATCGTTGAATCGTTTGAAAAGGGGGAGATACCACCCTCCGACAAGCTAATGGAAATTATGAGCAACTATTTTAGACCTGAATTCCTTGGCAGGTTAACGGAAATTGTTCCCTTTGCACCCATCAGCCGTGAAAATGTGGTCAAGATATTCGATATCCACATGAAAGGATTATATAAATCGCTGAAGGATAAAGGGATTGCTCTTGTTCTGGAAGACAATGTCAAGGAAAAACTGGCGCTATCAGGTTTCACGCCCAAATACGGGGCCAGACCTATTGTCGGTACTATCAGAAGCCAGTTGAGAAGGCCGCTGTCAAAACTGATCATCGCCGGAGAGATCCGCCGCGGATCGGAAGTCAGGCTGACAATGGGTGAAAACGGGGAGATCGTCTGGAATACCGGTGGTATTCAGACTGCAGGATAATTATTCTAAATAATAAACAAACATTAATTTCATCTAATATTAAATAATACGATATGGAAACTTATGGAATAGGTGGTACCGAAGTAAAGGGCGATGCCAGTGAAGCTGTTGCTGACATCCCGCAGAACCGGACACTGATGATTGAGAAACTGACCGCGGAGCCGCCGGTAAAACCTCAGATTGTAGAAGGACTGACTACTATTGACGATGTTTTTAACCATTTCAAGCCTTCGGTAGACGTTGAATTTGAAGATGCAGAAGGGAGATCAAAGGAGGAACAGCTATCCTTCCGAAGTCTGGCTGATTTTGGGACAAAAGGGATTGTTGCACAAAGCAAATTTCTTCAGGATCTTACCATGCAAAAGGATCAGTATCTGAAAATCATCAAGCAGCTCAAGAGCAATAAATTACTCCGGAAAGCCCTTGAGAATCCTGAATCACGGCAGGCAGTCCTGAATGCAATTTATGCAATGAGCAAGGAAATTGAACAGGCTTAGTTGGTAACAATAAATCTCGGTAATCATGGCACTACAAGAAAAATCAAGGCAAAACATAGAACAATACAGGGAAAAGGTGGCTGAGAAAATCGGAGAAGTGGCAAAACCCGATGAACTGCTGGCCACCTCCTTAGCACAGCTTTCCAAAGTCGGTGGGTTCGACCTGCTGGAATCCTCGTTCGACGGGGTTCAGAACCTGAATCCCGAAAGAAAGGCCAGAAAAAAGATATTTCTGGCTGAAGCCGACCGGAAAAAAGAGAGGGAAAATCTGAAAAAGACACTCGAACTCTGGGCAGCTGTTCTCAATTCGTCTGAAAACATATCGGAAATGATCGAAAACTGCGAGGCAAATGCTGAAATTGCAGAAAAGACATTGAATGAGAACCTGAACAAAGCAGTGGAAGCCACGCGTGAGCTTGAGAAATCCTATCGTACGGTTGCTCTCTTTTTCAAAAATACAGGATTGGCAAAAATTAAAAACGTTTCATTTATGAATGCCGATCTGGAGCAGTTGAAAGACCTGGACGATACCCGTTTCATCGATTCGGTCAGGGAAGAACTTGTTCAGAAATACGACCGGCTCGATTTACGGGAAAATTACAGCCTGCTTGTTGTCCCCGGTTATCTGGGATCAAACAAGGTCGTGGAAAAATGGGCAAAAATTGCCAATGAGAATAAAGTGATGCTGATCACCGACTTTGAACATCTCGATACCCCCGATGATGTGATGGAACTGTTCGAAGCCAGTAATCTCACGGGAGGAGATATCTACCGTTCGAATGTGATGATGACCTGTAACTGGCTTGTTGGCCGCGACAGATTTGCGGAAATTGGTGAGGAAGAAGCGCTCTATGTCCCGCCTTCAGGAGCCTTGGCCGGTAATATTTATCAAACCCTGATGTCGCAGGTGGCAGCCGGTAAAAAGCACGGAAGCCTCAGTGAGATCGACGGGGTGAAATTCGATCTGAAAAAGAGCGAAATTGCAAACCTTGAAAAGCTGGGATTGATCCCCATGGTGAATGAATACGGAAAAGTGATGGCCTTTTCGGCCAAAACGCTGTTTAATGGCGATAACCTTGGCCTGCAAACCTACTCGGTTGTCAGGGTATTTGATTATGTGACCAAAGTACTGATGGATTTTCTCAACCGCCGCGCTTTTGAAAATTTCAATGTAAAAACAAGAAAAGAACTCCTGAGCCAGATTACCAGGTTCCTGGACGATATCACCGGCCCGGGAAAGCTCATTGAGAAGTTCTCAGTAAAACGGTTTGAGCAGGATCCGGTACAGAAAGACCGCATTTACCTCGATATCCACATGACACCCTATTTCCCTGCCAAGAACTTTATGATCAAGATGGACGGACAAAAGGGAGACGACGGGAACGAATGGGATACCGAATATGCACAAAATTAACGGGTCATTGCCCGGTAAACAATAAAACTAACAATTACAATTATGTCGTTTAAAGCAAAATTTGAAATTGACGGAAAGGAGTACAGGGTTGTAAACTGTGACTACAGCCTGAAGCAATTTATCGATGACACGGGCCGGCCTTCATCGACAGTAAGGGCTGGCACCATCAATGTAACTGTCGAGTCGACCGACGACACTACCCTGTTTGAATGGATGTGCGACAGCTATGCCCGGAAAGACGGAAAAATTACCTTCAACAAGCGGGATGAAGATGCCAAAATGAAGGAACTTGAGTTCAAGGAGGCATATATGGTCTACTATAAGGAGTATTTCGACAACGTCGGTCCCGGTGCAATGATGGAGACATTTTCCTTGTCAGCCCATTCCATCAAAATGGGAAATGGCGAGCTTGAAAATGAGTGGGTCATGTAGTTGTGCCTGATTTGACAGATAAAGACTGTAACCCCGGGTTCAACCCGGACATAATGGCAGCAGGTTTCATCACGGCAGTGCCTGCATTATAAGCTGTATTCCTGTGAGCGATTCATGGGCTATATATTTTTATTTCATTTTTTTGTTATATTAAGCTCTTTTAGAAACATTCTATGGAAACAGATGCCTATCTGCCCTGCCTTTCGCCTGCCAGC
>CAYNBE010000034.1:0-3921 GCA_964395045.1 uncultured Prolixibacteraceae bacterium
GGAATCGGGCAGTGCCGACCAGACCATCTGTGCGGGAGAGCCCATTGAGGAAATCATTTATGCAATCGGCGGAAGCGCTGTCAGTGCCACGGTGACCTTTGATCCGGCAAGCCCGGATATGGGATACCATGTGGAAGCAGGGAAAGTAATCATTTCCGGCACGGCCACCCAGACGCTGACCTATACTATTCTCACCAACGGCACGGCCAGTCCGTGTGCAGAAGCAACGGTATCGGGAACCATCACGGTGAACCCGTTGCCGGTGGTCTCCCTGACAGGGATGGAAATTGTATGTGCGGGCATGGAAGTGGAATACACCACAGAAGCAGGGATGGCAGAGTATGACTGGAATGTAACGGGCGGTACCATTGTCTCCGGTGCAGGTACGGCCAGTGTTACGGTGCATTGGGGTGACGGTTCCACAGGAACAGTAACGGTGAACTACGAAGACCCGGCTACAGGCTGCACAGCGGCAGAGCCCACAGAGATGACGGTGCTGATATACGAACCATCGACCATTACGCTGACCTCGGCACCGGGGAGCGACAACCAGGAAATTTGCCTGGGCGATACGATACAAAAGATCACCTACAGGGTGGACGGAGGAGCCACGGGACTGGAAGTGCTGGGGTTGACACCAGGGTTGAAATTTGAGGTGGACAAGGACATTGTGGCACCCGACCTGCTGGTGACCATCAGCGGATCGACCGCAGTGACGGTCCACTACACGGTTGTCACCGACGGGAGCCTGGCCCCGTGCGTTGAACTGACGGTATCGGGGACCATCACGGTGAACCGGAAACCGGAACTGGTGGCGTGTACCCGCGACACGGTGATCGCCACGAGCCTGGACGGAACGGGCGACTGCAGTTCAACGCTGGCGCTTGCCAACGGTGTTGACTTTGCCTTCACCGGAAGCCCGGCACCTGTGATCACCTACAGCTTCACCGGTGAAACCACAACCGGAACAGGAACATGGGACGGCAGTATCAGTTTGCCCAGAGGCATCAACGAGGTGACGCTGGTTGCCACAAACAGTTGCGGAGTGGCAAGCTGCACCTTTACGGCCGAAGTGGTCGACGATGAAGACCCGGTGATATCGTGTGTGGGGAACCAGACGGTTTACACCGATCCGGGCAAGGCCACCTATACACAGCAGGGAACTGCCTGGGATGCCGGGGCATGGGACAACTGCAGCACGATCACTCCGACAGCAACCTATGTATTGAGCGGGGCGACCACCGGGAGCGGCAGCACCCTGAGCGGGACGGCATTCGGAATCGGAATTACCACGGTGGAATGGACCGTAAAAGATTCGAGCGACAGCACCTCCACATGCAGCTACACGGTGAAGGTGATCGACAATGAACTTCCGACGCTGACCTGCATAGGCAATGTCACGCTCAACAACGACCCGAAAGTGTGCACCTATACGGTGAAGGGTACCGAATTTGACCTTCTGGCGGCATCCGATAACAGCGGGATTGTTTACAAGTCGTACAAACTTGGGAACGGCGGATGGGTGACGGCATCGACGCTGAAGGGGGTTGTTTTCGAAAACGGCCTTACAGTGGTAACATGGAAGGTTACCGACCCGAGCGGGAACGAAGCCACCTGCAGCTTTGAGGTCAGGGTCATTGACAATGAAAAGCCGGTGTTTGACGCCTGTGGGGAGACCTTCTGCGTGACACTGAAGCCGGAGATCATCCGGAACCGGTTTGGGGTGTTTATCCTCGCAAAGGGGTATCTGTACGACGATGTGGTCAGGCAACATGCCCGTGACAACTGCACGGCATCCTCGCAGCTGAAGATATCTTACCTGTGGAAGGATAAGCTCTACACCACCCCGCTGATGTTCACCGACGAGGACGGAGGCGACCATCTGGTGAAGGTGTTTGTCGAAGACATGGCGGGGAACAGCGATTCCTGCTGCATCATTGTGACGGTTCCGTTGCCGTTCAAGAAAGGGGAGATCGGCAATGCCGGTGTAACGGAAGATGTCTGGGCCGACCTGGGCATGACAGTCTACCCGAACCCGACCAAGGGGAAGGTATATGTCGACATACGCAACCTGAACGATCCGAAGGTGACGGCCAGGGTGTTCAACGCGGCCGGGGCGATGGTCTTCAACAGGGAGTTCACCACCGGCGGAAAGATCGAAATCGACCTTACGGGCAATGTCAGCGGCATGTACCTGCTGCGCCTGACAGCTGACAAACGGGAGTTCACCCACAAGATCATTCTGGATAACAAGTAAAATGATTGCGGATTGCGGATTGCGGATTGCGGATTTTCAGGCAGAATATTTTCAATCCGAAATCACCAATCCGAATTCCGAAATATTAAGAAAAGGGCGTTCCGCAAGGGGCGCCCTTTTTCTTTGGGAGCGGGAGTTTCCTTACTCCCTCATTTAAACATAAATTCGTCAAGCAACGAAGATAACTTATATCATCCGGTAAATACACACCATCCAAGTTCCAGCTGACACCATTACCCAGATTCTCTGCGAATAGTTGCCCAAGGATTCCCGTTTTCAAATAATTGCATTTTCAAATTTTCAAATCTTCAAATTATTACCCTGTTCCCAAAATCATCATATCTATCCCTGATTAAATGTTTTTATGACAATCGCTTTGTTTTTCTTCAATGCCTTTCTAACTTTATCATTTGTTATAATGCGTCAGCTCTTATTTTTTTAGCAGCCAAAGAAGATGAAAATTAAAATCATGCTCTTGCTGATTCCGGTATTTCTTTTCTGGACCGTTCAGGCAAGCACCGGCATCAGGAAGGCAAACCGGTATTTTGAACTTTACGATTATTCAAAAGCGGTTCCATTGTACCTGGAAGTTATTGGAAAAGAAAACCCGGAGCATTATTGCGAAGCTGTTACCCGCCTTGCCGATTGTTACCGTCTGATGAACTGTCCCGGTGAAGCTGCCGGATGGTATGAAAAAGCAGTATCTCAGAAAAATACAGACCCTCTCAATTACTTTTTTCTTGGACAGGTACTGCGGATACTTGGCCGGTATGATGAAGCAGAGAGCGCTTTCCTGAAATATGCTGCCTTGGTTCCTGATGATGAAAGGGGAAACCAGTTTGCAGATTATAGCAGGGAAATAAAAAACCGGATTTCCCCGCAAAATAATATTGAAATTCAGAATATCGGCACATTGAATACGCCGTTCAATGACTTTGGGCCGGTTTTCTATAAAAATGGGATTCTTTTTGTATCCGACCGAGAGAAGGGGTTCACTACTGAAGATTCATCATACCCAACAGGTTCCAGATTTCTTAATCTGTACCATTCGAAAATTGTTCTACTGAATGATTCATTATGTTCTTTTTCTGTTCCCGGCAAGATGCCGGATGTGTTCAATCAAAGGTTTCACAATGGTCCGGTTTCTTTTTCCCGTGATTTCAGTTCCCTTTTTCTGACAAGAACGGGTACCAAAAAAGGGATTAAACAGAATGGAATCCGGACTCATCTTCTGAAGTTGTACATGGCTGACCTCCGGGAAGGGGAAAAAATCAGGTTCACTCCATTTCCCTTTAATAGCCAGGAGTATTCAGTGGGTCATCCGGCATTATCGGGAAATGGGAACACGGTTGTTTTTTCATCCGATATGCCGGGAGGCCTTGGTGGGACGGACCTTTACATTTCTTTATACCGACGGGGAAAATGGAGTGTTCCCATGAATCTCGGAAAAGAAATCAATTCAGCCGGAAATGAAGTTTTTCCGGTGTGGGTGAACGATTCAATCCTCATATTTTCATCCGATGGACTGATGGGATTTGGTGGACTTGATCTGTATGAAACAACCTTCAAAGATGGGAAATGGTCAGTTGCATACAACCTTCCTGCCCCTGTTAATTCTTCGTATGATGATTTTGCGCCGGCATTTTTGAAGGGGAGCAGGAATT
>CAYNBE010000034.1:4021-22925 GCA_964395045.1 uncultured Prolixibacteraceae bacterium
AATTACAGAAAGCACCCCGGAAATAAAGGAAGAACCATCTGCCTATTTCACGGTTCAGGTCAGGGCTTCCTTTACTCCGCTCGATGTTGTGAACAAACCCCCTTTTCAGGGTGAAAATGTGGTTGAAAAGAAAATAGGAACATATTACAAATACTTTATCGGTAAATTTGAAACTTTCCAGGAGGCACAGAAAGCATACAGGAGGTTGCGACCAAAGTTTCCGGATTGTTTTATAACCGGATTTCTGGAAGATGAACCCCTGCCCGTTGATATGCTGAGAAAAATCCTGGAGGAATGACCACCGAGAAGGATCCTGTTTGGAGAACTTTCTTCTGAATGCTTTGCACTTCAAATAGATAAACCTTTCGTTTAATGACACCGTCACAACATAATTAAAGAATGCCATGAAAATAGTACGTTTGCTGATATCATCCCTGATTTTTCTTGCTTTTAGCCAGTTGTACGGCCAGCGGGTTGATATCGGCATCTTTCCTGGTAATAGTTCTTACCAGATGGAGGTACGGATAAAACCTAACTATACTGAGAGCGGTTCCAATTACATCACCAACGGACGGTTTACCGTTAAATGGCCCCGAAGCAGTGGGATATCAATCATTACCCCTGATTATCCGATATTTCCTTATGAATTTCAGGTAACTCCGGGTTCCTTATTCAGCAATGGGGAATATTATTATCAAAGATTTACAGCAACCGGCAACAATACCATTTCGTGGTCAGCGAATTCCGAAATTATCGTTGTGAAGTTTTCATTTAGCGGAGCATCCTGTCCGGTGTTCGAAATTGCAGATGATGATTTTGTTTCCCAACCTTCCGTAAACGGGAAATATGTTTTTGAAATTGGCGGAAGCAGCAGGACGGGAATCTTTTATCAGGCCGTTGCGCAAAGACCGTTACCAGGGGCTGCAGGGACCATCACCGGACCTTCGGAAGTTTGCCAGTCACAAACCGGTGTAGAATTTTCTGTGGCTGAGATATCCGGTGCAACCGATTATTTATGGACATACTCGGAGACTGGAGCATATATCAATGGAACAGGGAATACGGTGGTGATTGATTTCACTCCTTCGGCCACCTCCGGGAACCTGACGGTCTATGGTGTGAATGAGTGTGGCAGCGGGATAGCCTCCCCCCGGTTTCCGGTGACTGTGAGTCCGGCTTCAGTGGGAGGGATCGCTGTTCCCGATGATTCAACGTTGTGTTATGGCAGTAGTACTGTAGTCCGTTTGTCGGGATATTCAGGTTCGATCCAGTGGCAACAATCATCCGACGGTATAACCGGATGGACAAATGTAACAGGAGGAAGCGGGTCTAATACTGCAGTATATACAACTCCAGGATTACAGGTAGATACCTGGTACCGGGCCCGGGTATCCAATGGTTCCTGCACAATCGCATACTCCAATACAGTACTTCTGGCTGTCTATGCCATTCCGCTCACCCCGAACAGCGGTGGAAACAAAACCATTTGCCGCAATCAGCCTGTACCTGCACTGACTGTGACAACGGGAGGCGGAGAAACCGCTGACTGGTATATGACTTCTTCCGGAGGAACCCCTGTGGCAACCGGTTCGCTTTCATTTACTCCCCCGGAGAAAGGAACCTGGTATGCCGAAGCAAGGAATATTGCAGCAGGTTGCATCAGTCCTTCCCGCACGCCACTGACATTGACCATCAATGAACAGCCAACGGTGGATGCAGGACCGGATAAAGTCATTTCCAACGGGACTTCCACTGTGATCAGCGATGCGGGTGCCTTGGGAATATGGCCGCTGACCTATTTGTGGTCACCATCGTCACTGTTTGTAAATCCAAACCAGTTGCATCCTTCGACAGTGAACATGACCACCAGCACGCTGGTGACCCTCACCGTTAGTGACAACAATGGTTGCAGCAACAGCGACCAGATGACCATTACAGTAATTGGAGGATCCCTTGCAGTGATTCCGTCAGTTACCCCTTCTGCTGTTTGTACGGGCAATCCGGTTATGCTGAATGCAAATCCGACTGGAGGAACAGGGAACTACACCTACTCATGGACATCAAATACTTCCGGTTTTATATCCGCTGAAGCCAATCCACAGGTCTGGCCGGCAATGACCACTACTTACACTGTGGTGGTTTCTGACGGACATACCTCTGCTTCCGGAAACATAACCGTAACAGTTCATCCCAACCCGGTAGCCCCGGTCAGCAATGGAGACAAGACAATCTGTGAAAACCTTGCCTTTCCTGCTCTGACGGTTTCGGTAAATGCTGGGGAAACGGCCGATTGGTACCCGGTTTTATGGGAGGGTTCTCCCGTTGCAGTTAGCTCACTCAGTTACACTCCCGCCGGTGCAGGTACCTGGTACGCCATGGCGCGGAACCTTACCACCGGTTGTGTAAGTACGCTTCGAACTCCTGTCAGTCTGACAGTAAATCCATTGCCTTCGGTCTATGCGGGTAGTGACAAAAGCATTTCGGCGGGTAATTCAGTCACCATCAGCGATGCAGCAGCTTCCGGTTCTCCCTCACTCTCTTTTTCCTGGGCCCCTGCCGGTTCCTTTTTGGATGCGACCATATTGAATCCAACCACTGTAAACCTCACATCATCAGGGATATATACATTGGCGGTAACCGATGGAAAAGGCTGTTCGAACAGCGACCAGCTAACTATTAATGTTTCAGCAAGTACCCTGGCGGTGAACCCTTCGGCATCCATCCCTGTCGTTTGTTCAGGCGGCCAGGTCTACTTAACTGCCAATGCATCAGGTGGTTCAGGCACGTATACCTATTCATGGTCGTCAAATCCCTCAGGTTTTGTGTCTTCCTTGTCCAACCCGGTTATCACTCCTCAGGTTGCAACCATTTACACTGTTCAGGTTAACGATGGTTTTAATACAGTTACAGGAAATGTGACAGTCGGGATTCATGAATTGCCTGATTCACCTGTTAGCGGAAGCAACAAAACCATCTGCAACGGACAAAATATCCCTACTCTGAATGTATCGGTCGGAACAGGAAATACCGCTGACTGGTATAGTGCCTCTTCTGGTGGAGTTGCACTGGCCACGGGCTCCATTTTTTATACCCCATCATCAGGCGGGACATATTACGCTCAGACGAGAAATTCCACAACCGGTTGTATCAGCGCTTTCCGTACCGGGGTCACTTTAACAATTCATCCCCTTCCGGTTGTTTTTGCAGGTGCGGATAAAACAATCCCGGCAGGAACATCAACCACGATGAACGACGCCTCAGCGACCGGGGCGGATCCCATGAATTATCTGTGGACTCCTTCCGTTGCATTTGAAGATGCAAACATTTTAAATCCCACAACTGAAAATCTCAGCCTGACGAACGTTTATACGCTGAAGGTTACCGATCACTACGGATGCAGCAGTAGTGACCAGGCGGCAATATTTATTTCAGGAGGTCCTTTATCGGAAAACACCCTGGCAGTACCCTCTGCTGTCTGCATGGGAGCCATGGTATATCTTCATGCCAATGCATCGGGAGGATCCGGAACATATACATATAGCTGGTCTTCGGTACCGGGAAATTTTTCTTCAACGGACCCCAATCCGGTGGTTATGCCCACAGTCACAACCACTTATCAGGTAGTGATCAGTGACGGGTCAAACACGGTCACCGGGAATGTGGTTGTGACGGTGAATCCTTTGACAGGGCCACCTGCCAGCACGGGCGATAAAACCATTTGTGAAGGCCAGCCTTTGCCCCGGCTGGAGGTTGTAACAGGAACAGGGATTACAACCGACTGGTATTCTGTTTCCAGTGGGGGAGTGCCCATCCTTATTAACAATAACCAGTTTTCACCCCCTTCGGGTGGTATCTGGTATGCTGAGGCTCGGATCAGCTCCACCGGTTGTACGAGCCCGACCCGTACGCCGGTTACCCTGACAGTAAATCCAATTCCTCCTCCACCGGTCAGCAACGGCAACCGTTCGGTCTGCGGAAGTGAGTCTTTTCCGGCGATGACTGTCACTACGGCAACCGGTATAACAGCCGACTGGTACACATCACCGACAGGAGGAGCCCCTGTGGCTGCCGGGACGCTCAGTTACACACCTTCGTCAGCAGGTACCTGGTATGTACAGGCAAGAAATATCACCACTGGTTGTACAAACCTCACACGGACACCTGTTACTATGACTGTTTACACCGTTCCCTCGCCGCCGGTCAGCGGAGGGAACAAAACCATTTGCGCGAATCAGGTAAGGCCTGCTTTAACCGTGATTGCAGGAACCGGTGAAACAGCCGATTGGTATTCCTCTCCGACCGGGGGAAGTGCCCTGGTTACAGGTAGTTTGAGCTTTATACCGCCCGGTGCAGGTACCTGGTATGCCTGTGCCCGAAACCTGACTTCAGGATGTGTAAGTCTTTCGAGGACAGCCGTTACACTGACGGTAAATCTCATTCCGGACGATCCGGTCAGTCAGGGTGACCGGACAGTTTGCTCAAATCAAACGAATCCGGCACTGAGTGTAACAACTCCATCCGGAATAACCGCCGACTGGTATTCCGGAGCAGGTTCACTGCTTGCTTCCGGAACGCTCAGTTATACTCCCGGAAATGCAGGAACTTTTTATGCAGAAGCAAGAAATACAACAACAGGGTGTAAAAGCATTGACAGAACTACTGTCGCACTGACGGTACATCCGAATCCGCCTCCACCGGTCAGCAACGGGAATATCACCATCTGCTCCAGCCAGGCCATACCGGCCCTTTCTGTGACTACGATTGCGGGAGTGACAGTTGACTGGTATTCAGCTGCTGCAGGCGGATCGGTACAGGCATCCGGAACATTAGCCTATACTCCTGCTAATGGCGGAACCTTTTATGCCGAAGCAAGAAATATATCCACCGGATGTGTAAGCATCACCCGCACCCCTGTCTCCCTTACCATCAATCCGGTTCCTCCGGCACCGGTCAGTGGCGGAAACAAGAATGTGTGCACAAACATGCCATTCCCAGTCCTTACAGTTACAACCGGATCGGGTGTCACGGCCGACTGGTACACATCGCCAACCGGAGGCACTCCAATAGCGGCTGCTACACAGAGTTTTTCCCCAACCAGTTCAGGAACCTACTATGCGGAGGCAAGAAATATCTCCTCGGGGTGTGTCAGCGCATCCAGGACTCCTGTAACGCTGACCGTAAATACGCTACCGGTTGTGTATGCAGGTGCCGATAAAACCATTTCTTCAGGTACCGGCACTACCATCCAGGATGCCACTGTTACCGGTGTGGCCCCGCTTCTTTACTCATGGACACCGGCTTCATTTTTTGTCAATCCCGCTCTCAGAAATCCCACTACAATCAATCTCACGGCTTCAGCAGTTTTTTCTCTCATTGCAACTGACGGGAATGGTTGCACAAACAGCGACCAGATCACAATTACAGTCACCGGGACTCCCCTCACAGTGAATCCTTCGGCAAGTCCCTCAACTGTCTGCACTTCGGGACAGGTGCAGTTGTATACCAACGCAACCGGTGGTTCAGGTAATTATTCCTACTCCTGGTCATCAAACCCTGCCGGGTTTACTTCATCGCTTGCGAATCCTATCGTAAATCCGTCTGTTTCGACCACATACACTGTCCAGGTAAACGACGGGTTCAGCTCGGTATCAGGTCAGCTGACTATCAATCCCTATCCTTCTCCGCCGATTAGCGGGGGGAATAAATCGATCTGTGCGGGACAGGCTTTCCCGTCTCTGACGGTTACACCCGGTCATGGCGAAACGGCCGACTGGTTTCAGGTTCCTTCGGGAGGTACAGCTTTGGCAACCGGAACCCTGGCTTATACACCAACCTCAGCCGGCACTTTTTATGTTCAGGCACGAAATGTAAATGCCGGCTGCGTAAGTGGCACACGAACGCCTGTTACTCTTACCGTTCATTCGCTGCCATTGGTATTTGCCGGATCGGATAAGGCCATCGCCTATGGCACTTCAACTACCGTTCAGGATGCAACTGCCAGCGGAACGTCTCCCCTGACCTATTCCTGGAGCCCTCAGACTGCATTTGTGAATGCCACCCAATTAAATCCGGTCACCCGGAGCCTGACATCCACAGGGAGCTATACCCTGACTGTGACCGACGGCAACGGGTGCAGCAACAGTGACCAGGTGAGCATCAGCGTCGCGGGAGGAGCCCTTCAGGTTACGCCGGTAGCACTTTCACCGGTGATTTGTGCCGGAATTCAGACCCAGTTGAATGCAAATGCTTCAGGAGGTTCCGGTTCTTATTCCTATACCTGGACTTCCTTTCCTGCAGGATTTATTTCATCTCAACCAAATCCGACCATAAGCCCTTCATTGACAACTATCTATACTATTCAGGTAAACGACGGGTACAACTCTGTTTCGGGCAGTGTCACCGTGACGGTAAATACAAGGCCATCTGCCCCCATTAGCAATGGGAACAAAACCATCTGTATGGGAGAGCCTTATCCTTCGTTATCTGTCTCAACCGGTTTGGGTGAAACTGCTGACTGGTTCGCGTCTGCCACAGGAGGAACGGCACTGGCGACAGGGACCTTGGTTTACACACCCGCAATGGCAGGGACATACTATGCCCAGGCTAGAAATACCGGCAACGGCTGCACCAGCGAATCCAGGACTGCGGTTATACTGACAGTTAATCCGGTTCCGGAATCTCCTGTAAGCATTGGTGATAAAATGATATGTTCAGGACAGCCTGTTCCGGTATTGAGCGTTTCCACACCCGAAGGGGTGACAACCGACTGGTTCACCACCGCAACAGGAGGTACAGCCGTGGTCTCTGGTATGCTGAGCTTTACTCCGGATGGGGCCGGTTTGTTTTATGCACAGTCGCGAAATATTACCACAGGTTGCACAAATCATGCAAGGACGCCGGTCAGCCTGACTGTATATCCGTTACCTGTGGCTTATGCCGGTGCAGACAGGGAAATACCCAACGGCACCTCTGTTACATTTAACGACGCCACAGCTTCGGGAGAAATGCCACTGGCCTTTTCCTGGTCGCCCTCGGATCAAATCATCAATGCATCCATTCTGAATGCAGTCACAAAGAACCTCACCGCTCAGGCCAATTTTACGCTGACCGTTACCGATGGAAACCATTGCAGCAATTCGGATTTGGTAGCCGTTTCAGTTCGTGGGACACCCCTGACAGTGAATCCTTCTGCTTCACCATCTGCTGTTTGTCCCGGAAGCCCGGTACAACTTGTTGCCAATGTTTCAGGAGGATCGGGCGATTACACCTATAGCTGGATTTCGACTCCTTCCGGATTTCAATCCTCACAGCCTAATCCAACTGTCATTCCTTCGGGTACTACTGTTTACACACTTTTGGTAACTGACGGATTCAGTGAAAAGAGCGGATCGGTGACAGTTGCGGTGTATCCGGCCCCGAATGCTCCCATCAGCGGGGGAAACAAAACCATTTGTGCAGAAGAACCGGTTCCTGCACTGACGGTCAATGTAGGGCCGGGTGAAACAGCCGACTGGTACCCCTCATCGGCTGGAACCTATATCCTGGCAACGGGAACATTGGGATATACACCTCCTGGTGCAGGTCCCTGGTATGCACAGGCAAGGAATACCACCACCGGATGTGTGAGCACTGTACGAACAGCAGTATACCTGAACGTCAATCCCACTCCGGAAGCTCCGGTCACTTTGGGGAACAAGGCAATCTGCAGCAATCAGACTATCCCGGCCATGTCGGTCGCAGTACCCCAGGGGGTAACTGTCGACTGGTACAATTCACCTGTCGGCGGAACGCTGCTCAAATCAGCTTCTGCGGAATATACTCCTTCTACAGCAGATACTTTTTATGCTGAAGCCAGACATATACCATCGGGATGTGTCAGCCGCACACGCACACCGGTAATTCTGGCCATCCATCCCAATCCGGACGTTCCGCTAAGTCAGGGAGATGTCACCATTTGTGCCGGCCAGCTACTTCCCGGACTGAAAGTTACTACCGGAAACGGGGTTACTGCCGACTGGTATGATTCACCTGACGCAGACACAGCCCTGGTTTCGGGAACTCTTGTTTACAATCCGGTGAGTTCAGGCATCTATTATGCAGGTGCAAGAAATATTGTTACAGGGTGTACCAGCACCATGCGGGTTCCCATAAGCCTGACTGTGATGCCGGTACCATCGGTATTTGCCGGAGCCGACAGGAATATACCCTTCGGAACATCTGTAATACTCCATGATGCCACGGCGTCAGGAGAAGCTCCACTTTCTTTTTCCTGGTCTCCGGTATCTGCATTCCACGATAATACGTTGCTGCATCCTGCCACGGTAAATCTGACAGCTACCGATATATATACACTGACAGTTACCGACAAAAATCAGTGCAGCAACGGCGACCAGGTGACCATCACTATCACGGGTGGTCCGCTGTCGGTCAATCCGTCAATTTCCTCCTCAACCGTCTGTGCAGGCAGTGCGGTTCAGATAAATGCCCAGGCTTCCGGGGGATCCGGATCGTATACCTATGCCTGGACCACCATGCCGGCAGGGTTTTCATCTGATCAGGCCGGATTTACAGTAACACCCACTGTTACAACCGTATATGCAGTTACGGTGAGTGATGGATTTAACCAGGCTTCCGGACAGGTGACGGTGACGGTCCACCCGGCCCCATTGCCCCCTGTCAGCCAGGGTGACCAAACCATCTGCGCCGACCAACCAATCTCTGAAATGAAAGTCACAGTCGGGGAAGGTGAAGTTGCCGACTGGCATCTGGTTTCATCAGGCATCCCGGATCCTGCCACAGGAACCTTTGTCTATTTCTGGAAGAGTTATGCCAGAAACCTGGCCACGGGCTGCAGAAGCATTTTGCCTGCAGAAGTCACCCTTACCATCCATCCGAATCCGGCCCCACCAGTCAGCAAAGGGAATGTGAAGGTTTGTTCCGGCGAATCTTACCCGGCATTATCTGTCACAACCGGAACAGGATTGACTGCCGACTGGTACTCATCTTCAACAGGAGGGATCGCTGCAGCTTCAGGCACTTTGGATTTCATCCCGCCGGCAGTGGGTACCTGGTATGCCGAATCGAGGAATCCCGAAACAGGGTGTGTCAGCAAAACGCGCACCCCAGTAGAAATGACGGTTCATAACCGCCCGGTGGTTTACGCCGGTGCCGACAGGAATGTTCCTTACGGTACCCATGTTGTCATCAACGATGCGGTTGCTTCGGGTTTGCAACCCCTGACATGGATCTGGTCGCCGGCAGCATTGTTTGCCGATGCCACTGTTCTGACCCCTTCAACCCTGGCTATCACGGGAACCAGTACCTGTACACTGACGGTCACCGATGGGAACAATTGCAGTTCCAGTGATCAAATGACCATCACAATCACCGGAAGCAAACTGAGTGCAAATCCGACAACTTCATATACTCTGGTTTGCGAGGGGTCTCCTGTCGAAATCAAAGCCAATGCATCAGGTGGCTCTGGCTATTACAGCTATTCCTGGAGATCGGAACCGGCCGGATTTGCTTCAACGGAAGCTAATCCTGTTGTGACCCCCTATGTCAATACAACCTACTTTATAAGGGTGAACGACGGATTTGCTTCGCTCGACCGATCGGTAAGCATCGAAGTAATTCCTGGACCACCCGCACCATCGGGCGGGAGTAATCAGACCATTTGTCCGGGCACGGCATTGCCTGCTCTGACAGTAACCACCTCACCGGGAGTGACTGTCGACTGGTATGGCTCATCATCGGGTGGGGCTCCATTGGTAAGCGGATCTCATAGTTTTGTTCCTCCCGGAGCGGGGACCTGGTATGCCCAATCCCGGAATACGGGCAACGGCTGCTTCAGTGTGTTACGCACACCTGTTTCGCTGAACCTGCACCCGTCGCCTGCACCTCCTGTCAGCGCGGGCGATCAATCCATCTGTGAAGGTCAGTCGATCCCCGGACTAAAGGCAACAGCAGGGACCGGGGAAACCATCGACTGGTATTCCCAGCCATCCGGTGGTGTTGCTGTTGCAGCAGGAACAGATACCTTTTTACCACGAAATCAGGGAACCTGGTATGCCGGGGCAAGAAACCTGACCACGGGATGTGTGAGTCAAACCAGGACTGCCATTACTTTCTCGGTTCATCCCCTCCCAACGCTATTTCCGGGGACGGACAGAAACATACCTTACGGCACGTATACGACTATCGGAGACGCCACAGCTTCGGGAACTCCCCCGCTCATTACAGCATGGACACCTTCAACATCGTTCATCGACGCTTCAAAACTGAACCCGGTTACGAGAAGCCTTACAGCCACAGGCATCTATACCCTTACGGTCACCGATGGCAACAACTGCCGCAACAGCGGCCAGATTACCATATTTGTTACAGGATCACCACTAACGGTCAGTCTGACTGCTTTTCCTCCGGTAATTGGCACATCCCAGTTAACCCAGCTGATTCCAAATGCATCGGGAGGTTCCGGTAACTATACCTATGCATGGTCGTCCGATCCTCCAGGATTTATTTCTACGGTGGCAAACCCGGTGGTCAGGCCGGAGGTGACCACTGTATACACTGTCAGGGTGAGCGATGGATTTAATACGGCTACCGGAAATGTGACCGTGATCGTAAACCCGTTTCCGTCGGCACCTGTTAGCGGAGGCAATGTCACAGTGTGTGCGGGTGACAACATTCCTCCCTTATCGGTTTCTACGGCTTCCGGAGAAACTGCCGATTGGTACTCAGCCCCGTCAGGTGGAACAGTGCTGGCTTCAGGCACCCTTCAGTATGTTCCCCCTGCACCGGGGAGCTATTATGCGGAAGCCAGGAACACCACCACCGGCGCCATCAGCAATTCAAGAACCCAGGTGATCCTTACGCTGGCTGAACGTCCGGTTGTCAAAGCCGGTCCCGACCTGACCATTTGCAGCCACCAGACCACCCTGATCACGGGTGCTTCGGCTGATCACGCCACATCGCTTTCCTGGTTTACTGAAGGAAAAGGCATCTTCAACGGGATCCAAACAATAAACCCTGAATATACACCAGCCCAGGGTGAATACGGACATATCCGGTTTATTCTTTCGGCAAGTGGAACCGGAGTCTGTGGTGGGACCACCGTACGCGATACCATGACCATCCGGTTTCCGGTCCCGCTGGTGGTGGAAACAGGAAAAGACACGGTCGTCCTGGCCGGTACAACAGCTGTTTTGTCAGCCAGAGTGTCCGGTGGCCCGGGAGACTACCTGTACCAGTGGAGTCCCGGGAGCATGGTGGTTCACAACACTTTTGCCATAACGGAGACAGTTCCACTCAGTTCAGGCACGCAATTCCTTGTCAGGGTTACTGATGCTGCCACCGGATGCTTTTCCGAAAAAAGCTTTCAGGTCACAGTGGAGAAATCGATCGATGACATGCTGGTCATTACCAACGGAATCACACCAAACGGGGATGGGAACAATGATGTATGGAAAATCAAAGGGATTGAGTTTTTCCCCGACAATGAGGTGGTCATTCTGAACCGATGGGGCGACAGGATCAAAATGTTACAGCATTACGACAATGTAAACGTCTTCTGGGACGGATCCAATGAACACGGTAAACCTGTTCCTGACGGCACCTATTTTTATACCCTGAACATCAGGGGAAGAAAAAATTTCAAAGGCTGGATCCAGTTAAAAAGAAGTCTATGAAGTCGGGAAATTACATAAAAAAATACCTTATGGTTTCCCTGCTGGGAGTGGGTTTATCTGCATTCGGACAGCAGGATCCTTTGTTTACACAGTATATGTTTAACAAACTGGTGGTGAATCCTGCCTATGCCGGGAGTCATGAACAGCTGGCCATCGACCTGGTAAACCGGAATCAATGGGCAGGAATTGACGGAGCTCCAAATACTTTTTCATTCGGTGCCCACCTGGCTACTTTAAACCGGAAAATCGGTCTGGGGTTGTATGGCTACCGCGATGAACTGGGGCCTTCTGTTGACCAGGGGCTGATGGCCACCTATGCCTACCGGCTCATTTTCGACAACAGCGCCCTTTCATTCGGGATTCAGGGAGGAATCAAATACTTTGACTACGACTGGAACCGGATGTTACTTCTCGATCCTGACTACCTTTTTTCTCCCCGCGAAATAAACCGGATTACCCCGGATATGAACCTGGGGATTTATTTTGAGTCACCCCGTTTTTTTGCTGGCCTTTCATCGAAACAACTTCTTGAAAATGAATACGGAAAAATCACAGACAGCGAAGGGAATACCTCCTTTTCAAGACTTCTCCGGCATTTTTATCTGATGGCCGGTGCACTCTTTCCTGTCGGTGAAAACATTGGTTTCAGGCCTTCGCTGCTGGCAAAATATGTCAGGAATGCCCCCCTCCAGTGTGATTTAAATGCCAGCCTACTTTTCAACAAGGTTTTCTGGGTGGGCGCTTCATTTAGGACAAAAAAGGCTGTGGCATTTCTTGCAGAATTCAGGATCACCGACTGGGCCAGGCTTGGATATTCCTATGACATTTATCTGGACGACCTCCAGTCGTTCAACTATGGATCGCACGAGATCAGGCTTGGCTTTGATCTGAATATTCACCACGCAAGGATAAAAAATCCGAGATTCTTTTTCTGACACAAACTGATTTTATGAAACCATCCATAACATCGTTTTTACTGATCCTGTTGCTTGCAGGTTGTCAGGTTCCTGACAAATATGATTTGCTGATCCGTAACGGAATGATCTACGACGGTTCCGGTTCTCCTCCTTATTCAGGTGACCTAGCTGTCAGGGGGGATACGATCGTTCAGACCGGTCGCCTTCGTCATGCCAAGGGAAAAGTGGAGATCGATGCCAGGGGTTTGGCAGTGGCTCCTGGCTTTATCAACATCCTGAGCTGGGCCAATGAGTCGCTCATTGAAGACGGAAAATCGCAGAGCGACATCAGACAGGGTGTGACGCTGGAGGTTTTCGGAGAGGGAGAATCATGGGGCCCCCTGAATGAAAAGATGAAACACGACATGAAACAAAGCCAGGGAGATATCCTCTATGATATTGAATGGACCACGCTCGGTGAGTTTCTCGATTATCTTGCAAGGAAAGGGGTCACACCCAACATTGCTTCATTTGTCGGGGCTGCCACATTGCGAACCCATGTAATCGGGCATGAAAACAGGCAGGCCACCGTAGCAGAGATTGATTCCATGCAAGCACTCGTCAGGCAGGCTATGGAAGAAGGGGCCATGGGAATCGGATCGGCATTGGAATATGTTCCCGGTGCATTTGCCGGAAAGGATGAGCTAACCGCTCTTTGCAAGGAAGCATCAAGGTACGGAGGTATGTATATTTCTCATTTGAGGAATGAAGGAGGAAATATTTTGCCAAGCCTCGATGAACTGATCTCTATTGCAAAGGATGCCGGAATCAGGAGCGAAATATATCACCTGAAACAGGCGGGTAAAAGCAACTGGCACCTTTATAACCAGGTGACAGGCCGGATCGATTCAGCCAGGAAAGCCGGTCTGGAAATCACCGCCGATATGTACACATACAATGCCTGTGCCACCGGCCTGGATATTATTATGCCGACCTGGGTACAGGAGGGTGGATACACTGAATGGGTGCGCCGGTTAAAAAACCCAGGACTTAGAAAACAGGCAGGAGAATTCATCCGAAAGAGAATCCTGGAAAGTCCGGGATCAGCCGAAAATGTGCTTTTTACCGGATCCCGGAATGATTCGCTTAGAAAACTGACAGGTAAAACCCTTGCTCAGGTAGCAGCGGAAAGAAACAAACCGGCAGAAGAAACGGCTATGGACCTGGTCGTTGAAAATGGAGCCGATGTCGGGACTGTTTATTTCAATATGTCGGAAGAGAATGTTAAGAAACAAATTGCCCTGCCCTGGATGTGCTTTTGTTCTGATGCCGGTTCACTTGCCACCGAAGGTGTTTTCCTGAAATCGGGAACGCATCCGAGAGCTTACGGAAGTTTTGCCCGATTGTTAGGAAAATATGTCAGGGAAGAAAAGGTCATTCCACTCGAAGAAGCGATCCGTAAACTGACTTCACTTCCGGCCGGCAATCTGAAACTGGTGAAGCGTGGCTCACTCAAACCGGGATATTTTGCCGATATCGTCATTTTTGATCCTACGCAAATCAGGGATAACGCCACATTTCAGAACCCTCACCAGTACGCAACCGGGATGGTTCATGTTTTTGTAAACGGGGTCCAGGTACTGAAAGAGGGAGAGCACACAGGTGCCCTGCCCGGGAGGGTGGTCAGGGGACCCGGATGGAACAGGAAACAGCGGGTTCCGGAATTGTCGTCAGAAAATAACCAGTAGTATTATTTCAGAAATGATTTCTTCCCGACAAATACCTTTTTTGCCAGCTCAGGGTTGTCAAAAAAGTTGCCCTTGTTCTGGCTGCTTTCAATGATGGTTTTCAACTCAGCCAAATGGTACCCTGAAACCTGAATCGGTTGCATCTGGTTATTTCCCTCAATTAAAAGCCGGTGAGTGGGATTTCCGGAAGGAACTCCATCATAAAAGGTAGATTCGGTCAGATTGGCAATTTTAGCTAAATATCCAGCTACGGAAGCAGAATCGGCGGGCATGGAATCAGCCATCCACTTGTCGTTTACCTTCTGAAGGACAAAAGAACTGTCGGCCGGATAGCTAAATGTAAGCCTCACCCAGTCAGAGCTTGCAGACTGTATGACTTTCCTGTTCCGGAATGCGTTCAGGTTTCTGTTGAAGGTCATCCCGATCATACCATCCACCCCATACACCCGGTTGTCATCGGCAAGACGAAGATAGGTCGCCATCCTTCCTTCCTGTGAATAGGAAAACTTACCGATATACATTTCTTCCAGAAGATTGTTCCCTTTCAGAAGCCTCACTCTGGTTGCCAGGCTGTCGGTAACCTGGTACTGTTTCCAGCGGTCTTTTCCGGACGCTGCCACCCGGTCGGGCTTTAATGCGTTTAATTCACTGATCATGGAACGAGCTACAGAGGGATCGGCAAGGTACTTTTTTCCTTTCGATTCCGCCATCCAGACTGAATCTTCAAGTATTAGCATAATTTTTTCGCCTTCGGCAGCTCTCGGGAATACTTCGATGGCTGTCACATCTCCTTCTTTCACGGAAACCAGTTGTGACCGGAAGGTACGTCCCGATTTACGGGGTCCTGTCAACTGGGAAATAATCACTACCGCAAGCAGCACCATAAAAACGGCTGCAAGGATTTTTATGTCTGTTCTTCTGTACATGGTTTCTGCATTAAGGTTGACTATCTGTTATAATCGTCCGACTTCCGTTTTTCACGCTTTAATCTGTTGCGTTGCATCCTGAAAAATCCGTACAGGATGATCAGTGCGACCGGCAACAAAAGATTGAACCACTTCAGGAAATTCTTTTTCCCATCTTCAATCGGGTCCAGTGTCCGGGAAGTAATGCCACGGGTCCTGAGACCGATCAGGCCGGTGTCGTCCGAAAGCCAGTCAATGGAATTCACCAGCAGGTTCACATTGTCGGGCGATAGCTGATGTCCCTGATTTGACGGGCCGTTTACAGCAAAATCCCCGTCTCCGAAAATGATCATCCTTGCGTGGTTAGCTCCTGCTATCTTTCCTTCGAGGAGGGCCCCCGCAACAACTTTTTTCAGCGGAAAATCGTTTTGCCCCCATTTTTTTTCAATATTGAACCAAAGAGGGGCACTTTGTGTTCCTGATTTGTCGGAGCTCATTACAAGCGGTGTAAATTGAAGCGTGCTGTCACCGGTATAAGTGACCGGGCTGGCAAACTGCATAACAACTGCCTCTAGTCCCGATGTGACGGGATGATCAGCAAACACCGACATGATTGGAAGATATGGAAATGACAATTGCGAAGTGATGGAGAAGAATCCATGTTGCTGGACGACACTCACCGAACCGCAATTTGCGTCGACAATGAAATCGGGAGAAATCCTGATCCCCTTTTTCTCAAGCCAGGATTCCAGGCCGGTCGTAACTTCCATTCCCATCGCCCTCTGCAAATCGCCATTGACACGGTTGATGGCCACAACCAGGTTTCCGCCGCCTGCAAGGTAATCATCGAGCATGGCCAGGTGATGGGCCGGGAATGAATCGGTGGGAGCGGCAATCACCAGGGTTTTATACCGGGCCAGATAGGTCGAATCGGTGAAATTGACCCCTTCCACCTTGTTGATTACGCCGAGAGCATCCATGGCCTGCGCAAACATGGTGGTAGTCGGTTCTCCATGCCCCTGGATAAAACCGACCAGGTTCTTTTCGTCCGATATCATCTTCCTGATGGCTGAAGAGATAGAATATTCCATCGCGCTACCTGGCTGGATAAAGGGAATCACCTCTGTTTTCTCTCCGTATTTCAGAAGTGCACCCAGGAATGCCTTCTTCTGAACCGACTGGTCTTTTTCCCTGACATTGATCATGACAGGGGAAATGCCATTCTTGTAAGCGACCTGCTCAGTCTCATCATTCTTGTTCGGGTTCACAAACTCATATACAATTTTGCCCCCTGATCGGGAAGCATACTCGGAGAGGAGCTCCCTGAAATCACGTCGCGTCTTATCGATATCGGGAGGCAATCCTTCAGAAAAATAAGCGGTTACGGTGACCGGATCATCCAGATTCTTCAGGATATTGCGGGTGGCATCGCTGAGGGTGTAGCGGCTGTCCTCGGTCAGGTCAATACGAAAGTAAAAACGGTTGGCAAGAATGTTTACCAGTACTGTGATTCCTGTGATCAGGAATATATAAAGCGCAAATGATTTTTTCATATTTCCCGGTATTAACTGGCTGATCGTTTGACAAGAATAGCTTCGGAAAACATCGTTCCAAGGAAAATGATCGACAGGAAGTAAATGATGTCTTTCGAATCGATCACCCCCCTCGAAATGGATTCAAAATGGCCTGAAAGACTGATATAGTTGACAGCCAAAGCCAACGTTCCGGACATGTAAGAAGAGATGAATCCGAAAATCAAATGGAAAAATAATCCGGTAAACAGGGCCAGCAGGAAGGCCACAATCTGGTTGTTGGTAAGGCAGCTGGCCAGGATCCCGATGCTGATATATGCCCCGCTCATCAGGAGAAGGCCTAAATATCCTGACCAGACGGCGCCGTGGTCAATGGGGCCCAGCGACCAGACAGTGATATAGTATGGAAGGGTCAGCAGGAGTGCCGCACAGATCAACAGAAAAGTGGCAAGGAATTTTCCCCATATCACCTGCCATTCGGAAACAGGTTTCGTAAGCAACATTTCGATGGTTCCGGACCTCCTTTCTTCGGCAATCTGCCGCATTGTCAGGGCCGGAATAAAGAAGAACAGGGTCCAGAATGCGATGCTGAAAAACGATTGCAAGCTTGCCTGATTGATGAAGAAAACATCGGAACCGTAAAGCCAGGTAAACAATCCGCTCAGAAGCAGAAAGACAATGATCATAATGTATGCGATCAACGAATCGAAAAAAGAGAGCAGTTCACGCTTCGTGATCATCCATATCTTTTCCATGATAAACCTGATTATTAATTTTTGGTAACTTCTCTGAAAATATCTTCCAGTTTGGTCTCCACAGGAGTGAGTTGCTCAAGATACCAACCCCGGGCGGCACAAAGATCGAAAAGAGGTTTAGCCGAATTCTGGCCGGGGAATGACTGGACTTCGAAAACAGCCTCGTGTTCATCCTTCCGTACCGCAGAAGCAACGGTGGAAACTGTCCGGAGGGCTGTCGCCGCATCTTCTGTTGCAGCGTTTCCAAATTTCACCATCAGAAGCTGGCTGCCCTGGGCCTGGCGGCGCAGTTCTGCAGCTGATCCGTTGGCTACAATCTTTCCCTTGTTTATGATCACTATCCGGTCGCAGGTGGCCTCTACTTCAGCAAGGATGTGGGAACTCAGAATAACCGTTTTCTTTTGCCCGATATGCCTGATCAGTTCCCTGATCTCTACGATCTGGTTCGGATCAAGCCCGGATGTCGGTTCGTCAAGTATCAAAACTTCAGGATCGTGTATCAACGCCTGCGCTAACCCTACCCGTTGCTTGTACCCTTTTGACAACTCCCTGATTTTTTTGTGTTTTTCACTTTTCAGCCCGCAAACCTTTACCATTTCCGTTATCCTTGCCTCGGTTTCGGTTTTAGGGATTCCATGCAGTCCAGCAATGAATATCAGGTAATCAATGACTGGCATATCAGAATAAAGCGGATTGTGTTCGGGCAAATAGCCTATGTGTTTCTTCACACCAGCCGGATTCTCAGTCACCTGAATTCCCCCAACCGAGATATCCCCCTGATCGGGAACCAGATAACCCGTAATTGCCTTCATCGTAGTGGTTTTCCCGGCGCCATTGGGTCCCAGAAATCCCAAAACTTCGCCTGTCTTCACGGTGAAACTCAGGTTATCCACAGCTTTGTTCTGACCATAAGACTTTGTTATTCCATCCACAACTATGTCCATAATCACTTTATTTTTAGCGGAAACGAAAATAAAAAATTCGGATTTTATGAAAAATCTATATATTAAAGATTTAACACATTTTAACCATCGGATACACTACGGGAAGCGTTGCTGAGAGCCTCACCCCCAAATCCGGTGCCGAGAACCACGGGCGGGAAAAATCATGATGTTCCCTTCTATTAACATTTTCTCCATCCGGGATGACCTTGCACCATTGCTGACATATTTCTATCAGCCTTTCGCTCACTCCTTCTCCAAGTCCTCTCGTCTCTCTGTACTGCTCCTGTGGGGAAAAGGGGGTTAGGAAACTATCCCTCCCAATAAAAAAGGGAGTTAGAAACTCCCTCTCCCAATGAAAAAGGGAGTAAGGAAACTTCCTCTCCCAAAGAAAAAGGGCGCCCCTTGCGGAACGCCCTTTTCTTAATATTTCGGAA
>CAYNBE010000035.1:0-21883 GCA_964395045.1 uncultured Prolixibacteraceae bacterium
TAATTTGGGATCGACCATTAATTCAGTATTTGACGATTTACTTTGCCACTCGCTTAAAAATTTAGCCTGATCTGAATTATTGACTGTCCTTGAATTGTTCACATTCGCAGTCATATTTGGATATTGACCATTCTCCCAGAACCGGAAAACTTTGGTATCACCAGCCGGAGACCAGTAAATATTATGATGGAAGGAATTATTCGACCACATATTGAAAACCGGTGCACTGTACCAGGGACCTGCACCCAGATCAGTATTTAGCCATGAACCCTGAATCTGGCATGTTCCCAGAAAGATATTATTGTAAATCTCATTCCCGGTGAAATCGCCGTAATATGCTTCAGGGGGTGTCCTGTCCCGGTTGCCAATATAGCCTGTATAAAATGAGGCAAGGGTATTGTTATATATTTTCGAATTCGAAACATTCTGTATTACCAACGCATTTGCCGGTGTCCCTGTTCCAACACGGAGTATCACGTTCCCCCTGACCACGATTCCATACTGGTTGCTAAACTGGGAATGAAATTTCAACCCATTGACCGAACAGCCTGAAACAAAGTTATACTCGATGATATGCCCGGTACCTCCTGCCACATCAAGGGCTTCTTCCGACACATTCTTCCAGATGTTGTGGTGCACCCACAGGCTGTCTCCCACCGAACCGATATTCACCGCATCCTCCCCCTCTGTATCATAAAATTCGCAATACCCGATCTCCACCTTGTCAATGGGGGCAGCCACATTCGGCTGGGGGACTTTTGATGGAGCATAGGGATTGTAAAAACTGATTTTCGTTTCATTGCCTTTATCTATACCACCTTTCAGTTTGATTCTAAGCAACCTGAAGTTTTTAATGCCCATCACAGCGTCATCCGAAGCCCTGAAAATAACTGTCCCCCGGAATTCCAGGTCCTGTACGGTGATATATTCAAGTGCCCCGGTCCTGAATGCCTGGTGATAATCCGAACATTTTTCGCCGCTGATCACGGGCCTGTCGCCTGTTCCGTATGCACCAATGGTAATGGGTGCCGCTGCGGTGCCTTTTTTCAGGTTGGGAATGCGCAGAAGCCCGACCCTGGAGCCAACGGCCGAAGGAGCAAATACATCACCTCTTCTGAAAAGGATGGAATCGCCCGGACCAATCATACTCCAGGAGTTATAAAGTTTATCGAGCGTTTTCCAGCTGGTCTGCGGTGAGGTTCCGTTGTTGTTGTCGTTCCCTGAAGCCGAAATATAATAATTTTTAGCCCCGGACATGAATGCCGCAAAAATCGCAATACATACACATGTCCACTTTACAAATTTTACCATAATATTTTTCTTTAGTTTTCTACCATGATCATCTTTTCAAGAAATGCAGGGGCACCAAGCTCCAGACTTCTTCGGTGGGGGGAAGAACCTCCGACTGTAATCTTCCTTTTTCCTTCCATCAAACGTGTATGTCCCTCATCATCTATACTTTCCATCATGTTGCTGTCGACCAGAAAAGAAAGCTCCTTTTCTTCACCGGGTGCAAGATGAACTCTCCTGAATGATTTGAGTGAATAAAAAGGAGTCCTGTAGGATGCCTCTGTTTCCGATATATATAATTGAACCACCTCATCTCCCGGTTTTTCGCCTCTATTTTTCACTTTAACAAATACCGAAAAGCTTTCTCCGGCGCATATCTTCTCTTTCGAAAAACGGAGATCACTGTATGAGAAAGTTGTATAGGAAAGACCGAACCCAAAAGGATACATGGGCTCTTCTTTCATATACCGGTAAGTCCTGCCTTCCATGCTATAATTATCAAAATCAGGAAGTTGTCGGGCCGACATCGGAAAAGTGACTGGCAAGCGGCCTGAAGGGACGGCATCCCCGAAAAGGATATCGGCCACGGCGTTGCCACCCTGTTCTCCCGGATACCATGCAAACAACACCGCATCGGCAAGTTCATGGACTTCAGACAGCTCCTGTGGTCCGCCCCCTGTAAGTACCACCACAATGGGTTTCTGACCTGCCGACTCACGAAGCTTCCGCAGGTAATTCAACTGGCCTTCCGGAAGGCTTAAATCGAACCGGTCACCATCTCCCGGTGAGGCAATTGCCGCCTCTTCCTCTCCTTCCAGTAAAGGGGACATCCCCAGAAAGGCAATAGTCAGGTCGTGTTCCTTGGCAAACCAGGTATGTTTGGGTGGTCGGATATTGGGCTGATTCAGAAGGACTCCGTGCCAATAACGAAGAGATATCCCCTGTTCAACCTTCCCGATAAAACCTTCGAGGAAAGTGACCAGTTCATCGCTCATTCCATAATAATTACCGAGGAGAACATCGGCATCGGCAGCAATGGGGCCCGTAACGAAAACACTTTTGATATCTTTGGAAAGGGGCAACAGGTGGTTCCTGTTTTTTAGCAGGACTACCGATTCAACCGCGGCTTTTCTACTGAGCAGCTTATGTTCCTGACTGTGTATCACCGACGCTGGTATGGCATTGTAAGGATTCATGGCAGGCGGATCGAAAAGTCCCAGTCTGAACCTTGTTTCAAGCAAAGGCCTGAGCGCCCGGTCGACTTCTTCTTCAGAAACCAGGCCTTTCTGAACCGCTTCCGGAATCTGCAGAAAGGTAACGCCACAGTCGAGTCCCACCCCGTTTTTCACAGCGAGGGCAACCGACTCCAACGCATTGGCAGTAACCTGATGATGGAGATGGATATCATTTAAGGCACCGCAGTCGGTAAGGATATGTCCTTTAAATCCCAACTCTTCCCGCAGAAGGGTTTTAAGAAGACGGGGGCTGCCGCAACATGGTTCATCGTTTGTGCGGTTATAAGCGCACATGATTCCGTCAACCCCCGCCTCCACTACATCCCTGAATGCAGGAAGGTAAGTTTCAAATAAATCCTTTTCCGACACAAGTGCGTTAAAATGATGACGTTCCTTTTCAGGACCGCTGTGTACGGCAAAGTGTTTTGCACAGGCAGCTGTTTTCAGGTAGCGGGGATGGTCACCCCGGAGTCCTTTCACAAATGCCGATGCCATGACACCTGTCAGGAACGGATCTTCGCCCCACGTCTCCATCCCCCTGCCCCAGCGGGGATCCCTGAAGATGTTGATATTGGGCGACCAGAAGGTCAACCCCTGGTATTTACCCCGCCGTTCCTTTGCAACAGCCAAGTTATATTTGGCCCGGGCTTCATCGGAAATGACCCCTGCGATCTGAAATATCAGCTCTTCGTCGAAGGTGGCAGCCATCCCGATAGGTTGCGGAAAGATGGTAGCCTCCCCTGCCCGTGCGACTCCGTGCAGGCACTCATTCCACCAGTTATATGCCGGAATATCGAGACGTGGAATGGACGCTGAAAAATAAACCATCTGGGAAGCCTTTTCCTCAAGTGTCAGTCTTCCGATCAGATCATCAAGGCGTTTTTCCAGTGGCAGGGCCGGATCCCGGAATGGAAAACCAGAAGGGGAATCAACTCGCTCCCTGTCCTTATTTCCGGGAGAACATCCCAAGAAAACAAGGAAAAATGAACCGAATATGACCAGCCTCATTTTCATTTCCGAACCTTTCCATTCCCCGGGAACCTGTTTTGAAGCCCGCTCACCATAGATTTAATCCGGGTTGACAAGATGTCGTGGGTATCCTCAGGACCCCCGCCGGTCTCCATAAATGTCAGCAAAAAAACGTTTGGTTGAGTAAGCTGTGGTTCTATACCTTTTCTCCCGAAACCAAAGACAACCATTCCGTCGGGTGACTGGATGCCGGCATGACGATTTCCCATATACGCCATCATATCGGGTTTGTCATCAGGGATCAGTTGCGAAAGTACCAGGACTGTTCCTGTGCATTCATTGCCAAAATAAATCCAGTTCCAGTTGTCCTGAATGGCTGTTCCCTTCAGCAGATCGGGAAAACTCCGGTTGAATCCACGCGTATCGGTTCCCCAGAACTGGTTATACGGATCGTATTTTCCCCCCGGAGTTCCTTCGTATAAAAACCAGTAAGGGCATTTGGTACCCGGCTTTAGCATGGTCAGATAAGCCATCCGGGAGGTAAAAGTCCATGTATACTCCATCCGGCCATTTAAAGAAATCACGTAAATGGTACTGTCGTTGATTTTTTTTGTATGGGCTGAGATAGATCCGGGATGGCCGACCCCATCATACGGACAGTTGTTCAGAAGATTGGGCAACCCGCGGTACTGGGAGGCTGCCTGGGTCGGCCCCTGGGGATGGCCGGCATCGGTATAATTGACCCAGTCGGTCCCGTTCTGATCGATAATGCTTGAGAATCCCCCATTCTGCTTCTGAAGAAAAAATGTTGCATAAGGGGTTTCAATTTTAAAGCAATCCACGCCCTCGTCCCTGGCATCCTCATGGATGGAAACCCTGTTACAGGCATCGTTGCGCCAAAGATGCAGGAATTTGTATTCGTCCCAGCCGGCACTGACCAGGTCGGGATCCCCGTCGTTGTCCATGTCGAACAGTTTGGTCCCGATATGACTCTCCCGGCCAAGATCGATACAGTGTACTATAAAATTCCCTTTCCCGTCGTTTTCAAATACTTGTGTCTGCCTGGGTCCCTTGTGTTCGGCTGTAACAATGTCAACATCCCCATCCAGGTCGAGATCGGCACAATCCAGGTTGTTCATGGAATATTGCTCAATCACCGGATGCCTTTCCCATTCAACCTCATTTCCTGAATTTTCGAACCAGAAAAGCCCTGCATCGGGCTCAAGCCCCGGATAACGTTCTTCAGTCACCACAATGTCATTTTTTCCGTCGCCGTCGATATCTGCAATTTTAAAACGGTCGGCATAACCTGGTGTTTCTCCCACAGAATGAATTTTCCAGGCAGATTTAATATTCCCGGGATTTTCCCACCAGGATATTCCTTTCCCGACACTGTCGATTTCGATAGAGGCACAAATATCAATATCCCCGTCCCCGTCGATGTCGCCGGTGCCAATTCCTTCAGCCTGTGCCTCAGGAGCAATGATCATTGAAGGCCATGGAAGGGATTCCGTATCTTCAGGAATTTCAATACAACAAATCCCCTCTCCCGTACTGATGAGTATTTCTGGTTTTCCCCCGTTCACCAGTTGAGCAGTGCAGTGTCCCTGGCCGTTAATATGCCCGGTCGCACGAACTTTAGCAATTTTCCGCGGGACCCATTCGTCGAAGGAGTGATCTTTGGCCTCCATCCAGTAAACCGCAGGCAAAGCTTCGGCAATACAATCGGCGAGTGAATCTCCGTCGGCGTCAATCCAGAGTGCACCATCCACATTCATGCCCAGGTCTTTCCTATCCCATCTTCCGGTCATCTCACCTCCCGGGTTTCTGTATAAATAGCGTCCGGCTATCAGATCAAGGTCACCATCGCTGTCAGCATCCGAAGCGTCCAGACCGAAATAACGGAGCCATTCCGGGGGAGCTTCATCTCCCCACTTGCCCCTGTTGTTGTCAATTTCGATATAGGTCCACTTGTTAAGGGCCCTTTTTGCATCACAGAGAGTACTTCTGAAAAGAGTCACCGGTCCCAGGTTGTAATTCCTTGGCGCCACTACATCGATGTCGCGATCACCGTCGATGTCACCGGCAACAGCCCCGTAACATCCTTTCATGCTGAGCCCCTGCGCAATCCAGTCTGATCCGCGGTTACGGCTGTAATAAATCAGCACGGGATGACCGCTCTCCACAGTGTCGGTGTGAAAAATCAATCTTCCGGTCAGCACATCCGGGGCACCGTCCCGGTTAAAATCGGCCAGGGATAATGAATGCAGGTGGTGCTCCATGCTGATAACATGTTGTTTCCAGGTTTTTACTTTTGAAGGTTTTCCCGGATTCTCGTACCAGGAAAGTGGCAGGCCCTCCTGTTCCGACAAGGCAATAACAACGTCGGTGCGCCCGTCAAGGTTGATATCCCCAATCACCACACGGGTGTTGTTGTCGTTCCAGGCTCCGTTTTTTCCTGTTTTCCGGGAATACCATTCCTTTGCGTAATCATGGGTTGTCCATTTTCCCTGCCTGTTCTCCAGCCACATCCCGTTAATCACAATATCACAGTCGCTGTCTCCGTCCATGTCTCCCAAGGCAAGTCCATCGAAGGGAGGGGCTTTCATTTCCGCTTTTTCCCACCCTTCTTCGCTCTGAGTAAATATTTCAATCTGATGGCTGACAGTCCTGATGACCACATCCGATTTCCCGTCGCCGTTCAGATCGGCCGACTCAATATCCTTGGCATAATCCGACAATCCGATTTCTTCGCGCTTCCATTCATCTGTTTTGCCTCCGGAGTTGAAACAAACAAACAGCCGGGAGTTACCGTTTGCGTCGGTTGCATCCACATCATCCATTCCCACGACATCCATCCTGCCATCGCCGTTGATATCGGCAACAGCCATTCCGCACGAGCGGTAGTTGACCGATGCGACAACCACTTTCCCGGTTCCCTTCCCATTGAACCAGCATATATCCTGAAGAGAATGATCTTTTTCATTATTCTGCCGATCGCATACCATCACAAGGTCATGGATGCCATCCCCGTCCATGTCAGCCATCCGCGGATGCAGGGCTGTTCCGTTATAAATAACTGATGGAGAAAAAGAAGGAACAACCTGCGCATAAACTTGCACAGCTGTTGCCCATATTCCTGCAACGGAAAAAATCAAGCAAAGCTTCCTTCGTTTGTTAAATGACTTTTGCATTTTCAAATAGTTTGATCAATTCCTCCGAAGAAAGGTTTGATTCAAAATACCTTCTCTTTCCGACCGGAAGAAAAACTTTATTTCCTTTAATATCCACCGGGATTTCCTGCTCTGAATCTTCATACAAATGGAAATGACCTTTTGATTCCACTTCCAGTTTCCCTTTTGCACTTGTATGCCAGTATACCACACCGGTTTTCCCCTTCCTGAAATAGAGAAAAGCCCTGACTGACGAATCCCCGCCCGCAACATCCCTGATTTGTGTATATGGCAATAATTTAAATTCCCCTTTTCGGTTGAGAAACAAAAAATGCTCCTGATCAGGGTTCTTCAGGGCATTTTTTTCTTTCTTTGTGATAATCCTGTTGACCCTGAATTCTTCCCACCGCCTGAAAACTTCTAAATTGTCCTGTCCCCTTGGATATGCCGGGAACCTGGCAAGGTCGCCCTTCAGCGACACAGGGCAATCCCAGGCAGCACCCTTGCTGCAGATATACTCCACCATATCGGGTTGCAGTCCGATGCTGTTTTCACCCGGTGATTCATCCCTGATCCATCCGAAATTCACGGGAGTAAAGTTTTTTGCCATTTCACGGGCAGCCGGAATCTGATGTTTCCGGACTGCTTCCTTCATAAATTCCGGTTTAAAAACATCAAAAGCATTTCCGCGGGAAAGAATGTGCCAGCTGAAATGGGATTTGAATGCCCCTTCTGCGAAAAGGGGAGCGGGGTCGAAGCAGTTATAAACCTTAAGCTGTGCATTTGCAACATGGTACCAGAAAGGTTCATGCACATCTTCGGCACCATCGAAATATACAAACCGGAAACCCGCCTCGTTGTAAATATGCCCAAGTCGTTCCGCAACTTCCTGCTGAATGGAAGTATTCTGGTCGAAACGGATATAAATGGGCCAGTTGTCGACATCAAGAAGGCCGAATTTCTCTCCGGTTTCTGCTGCTGCAGGCCTGGTGTTCAAAGCACCCCTGATACAACCTGTAAATGCATAAGCTGGCTTTTCGGTATAACCGGTGTAGCTGATCAGTTCTTTACCAATTTTTAATATTCGCCGGCCTTCATCCAGTGTACACCCCTGCGGGTTTTCCTCGGTCCACACCGTATCACCCCGTATATTCAGTGGCCTGGCCAGGGTGAAAATCCTTAACAGATGGAGCCGGTGATCGGGAACCGGACTCACATACAAATCTTCTTTCTGTGCTTTGCAGTAATGAAAATGAAGCCCGGGGATCATTCCGGCATCCGTGATTTTTCTAACGACCGATTGAAGGTCGGCCATTCCGCCCGGATACCTTGCATTCCATTCAAAATGCCCGGGAGTTCTTGCAAAAGAATAGTAATAAACCAGAATAGCCCTGAATCCTGCCCTCTTGGCATACTCGATATAATCATCGATATTTCCGGGATTGACATCCGACAGAGAAAGGTATGAAAAACCGAATTCTGACTGTTTGCGGCTTTCAACACCCCGGGGCAGGTTAAAATCAGATTCCACCTGACCTACACAATCAAGAAGTTTACTGGTTTCCGTTGTGATCAGTGCCACTCCAACCTCTTTCCCTCCTATGGCCGAAACCATCTCCCCTTTCAGAATCATGCAACCATCCGATGTTGTCCCATCTATCTTAGTATAAGGAGAAGTAGCCAGCAGATTTACTGCTACATCCTCATCCCAAACCACATTCAGCCACTCCCCGAAATTCTTCCTTTCCTTCACTGGAAGCTGAAGGATTGTAAAGCCATCGATGGGATGGTTCCGCTGATCGCCGAAAGGAGGAAACCTGAATTCATAATGGTCAAATGACAAGGCGAAGTATTGCTCTGTGATCTTTACTTTGATGGTAGCCACAATGTGGAGACCACTGAAACAAACCTGAAGGTCATCGTCCTGCCAGTAGACCGAATCAGCCGGTACCACAGTGGTTTTTGCAACCGATTTAAGTTGCATTTCATTGTTGTAAGGAAGATTCAGTGTGACTTCAAATGCAGGGATTTTTCCACTCTGGTAAAGGCATTCCTTCCCTGTCGGTTTATGGACAAGGCTGACAGCCATTCCGTTGTGACCGATCACCAGTCTCATTACACTGTTTTCAATCACCACATCCTGTCCCGGTTGAGTTGATTCACTGTTCCGACAGGCACTGGTCCCAATCAGAAAAAGTAACAGGAAGTGAAATATGGTTCTGTGTGATTTCATCCGTGGTTGTTTTTCTAGTTCTTTTCCATCAGGTTATGCCCTTTTCCTTACCATGACAATAGCTTTCCGACGCAAAATGACCCCGGACTTTGATGAGAAGAAATGCTTTGCTTTATGCGTTTGGTGTAACCAAAAACGTTTCCGGCTGTGAAACCGGTCACAGAAAACCCTCGGTCGGCAATAAAATCGCCGGTTCTTCACTTTGTTTGAACGGGAATCTGGCTATCTCATGTTAGAATGAGACAGCCAGATTGAAACTGTTCTTTTAAATACTAAATTGACTATGAATTACTTCTGCAATATCATTTTCCCGGTTGCTATTGCATCTCCGGCAGCGATTCTGTAAAAATAGAGACCTGACGGAACCGAATTGCCATCTTCACTTTTTCCATTCCAGGTTTCCAGCCTGAGACCTGCTGGTTGCTTTTGATTGACCAGGGTAATGACTTTTCTCCCGGTCATATCAAAAATCGCCAGATTGACAAAAGCATCCCTGTCGAGCGAATATCCGATGGTCGTTGAAGAACTGAATGGATTGGGATAACACCTGACTTCCAATGCACCAGATGCTTTGGCCAATACCGGAGACGATACGGCAACTGTTTTAACAAGTGTTACATCGTCAATCTGGAACGAAGAGACATTTGTTCCGTTCACGTAAAATACAATGGATGTCGTTTTTGCAGTGGCAGTATACTCATAAGTCCATTCCTGATCACCTGCAAGGGCAAGGGATACGTTTTTCACCCCAATCCCGTAATTTATATACTTGATTGAAGGAGTACCTGAAAGGGCTTTTGTTTTGAAGGTCAGTTTGCATTTGTCACCAACCCTGACTGTATCTTTCAGGTAAAACACCACAAATGGCCGTCCGTCATTTGTACCGGCAGTGGTGATATCCATCCGGTAATCATAATTTCCACTAATTGGTTCAAGTGTATTGAGGCCTGCCTTGTATACTGCTCCACCAACGGAGTTGCTTTCCACCCAGGTAGTATCCAGATTTCCCCTTTCAAGATCTCCGTTGATAACCAGATTGTTCTTTACTGGCTCCTTCTCAGGTGAGATCAGGTGGCGCACTTCATTCATGAAAAGCCTTAGCCCACCCATGGTATAGTTGCTGTAATTTGATGGTGGGTTTTGAGGCGAGTTATCGCTTCCAATACAGAGGAATGTACGTGCGGCAGCGTTGGTAACCCCCGAGCCTGCATAGGTTTCCTTGTTGGCCTCCCAGCGGATCATCAACGGCCTTCCGGCACCCATCGATGCATCGTCATTCAGCACTAACAATACTTTACCGCTGTTGCCATCTATTACATCGTCAAGAAACTCATAGTACCCGACATAGAACTCAAAAGGATTGAGTTTATCAGTCACACCCTGAAAGACCGGATCCTCCACAACAGGTTTGGCTTTTGTAATGGTAAGCAAATCCAGCTTATTGTCCGAAGCACCCAGCGTAGCTGAATTGACCAGTTTCATCCTGCTGTTCCGGATTGTCCATACGCTCAGGTTGATATAGGGTACTTGAAGTTTGGCCCAGTTATTCTCAGGCGCCGTTGCCGGACTGATAACATCCGAACTATTGACCGTCCTGCTGATCACTACCAGATCGTAGTTGTTTAACGATGCAAAGTCAATCGGTTTAACACTTACATCCACCAGGGTCACCTCATAACCAGCATTCTTCAGTCGGGTAACAATACCGTCCTGATGCATCTGGAAACCAGTGGGGTTGCGGTTTTGCAGGAACGCAATTTTCTTTCCGTTCTGGGTTGCCTCCTTCGTTGACAGCAAGTATTCCACCTCATTCATGAACAAACGCTTCAATTGCGGGGTGAAATTGTTGTAATTGGAGGGGGGGTTCTGCGGGCTGTTGGCACTCCCGATACAGAGATAGGTGCGGGCTGCAAAATTTGAAATCCCCGATCCGGTATAGGTTTCCACCCCCGCCTCCCATCTGATCATAATCGGCCTGCCTGCCCCAACTGAAGCATCACTATTGATGACGGCCATAACCTTCCCCGAGTTCCCTTCCATGACATCGTCAAAATACTCATAATAACCTTTGTAACAGGCAAATGCCGAATCACTATAAGTAACACCCAAAAACACGGGATCTGCCACAACTGGTTTTGCTTTGGTGATCGTAGTCAGGTCCAGCTTATCTGCTGATGCCCCAATGGCTGTACTATTCACCAGCTTCATCCGGTTGTTCCGGATCGTCCAGACACTCAGGTTCATATAGGGGACTGTCAGCTTCGCCCAGTTATCCTGTGGAGCTGTTGCTGGAGCAATCACATCTGAGCTGTTGACCGTTCGGCTGATGATCACCAGGTCCTGGGTATTCAGAAAATCAAAATTGATGGGTTTGGTCGCCACATCCACAAGTGTAACGGCATACCCCGCATTTTCCAGTTCCTGAACCAATTCGTCCTGATGCTTCTGGAAGCCGGTGGGGTTACGGTTCTGCAAAAACGCGATTTTCTGCCCCGAAAGCAGTCCTGCATTCAAAATGCAGACAAGAAAAATCAGAAGTAAACGATGTTTCATAGTTAATGAGTTTATTAATGTTAAACAATAAAAATGATAGATGTGTTATGAATTGTTTGGAAATTATACAACTGATTTACTTGCAATATGTTGATAAATTTCTACCTTTTGTAAGACCTTATTTTCTCTCATTCCTTTATCTAATATCTTTTCATTTAATATCTTTTTATCTTTTCAATAGTGTGCCCGGTTTTCGTCCTGCCATTCATTGACCCCGTCACGGATACGGTTCCTGAAGGTCAGCGTATCGGTGGCATAGCACCAGTTTCCCTGGCTGTTTTTGTATTTGTATTTCAGGAATAATTTCCTGTCCTGCAACAATTTTGGTCTGTTGAAACTGCTGGGGCCATCCGGAGCTACCTGAAAGGAGGCACCTGTGCTGCTGCCTACCGTAATCACGGTTCCGTCAAGTGTCAGCCTGATTTCATCTTTTGTGGTAACCTGATCACTGAAACCGTTGGTTACCAGCGTATTTGGACCGACCGTTTTCAATGTCCAGACTTTGTTTTCGGGTTGCGGGATTGCGGTGTAATAGCTGATGGTATCGAGCGCAAGTCCTGCCTCATTCCTGATAATCGTCACACCACCGTGCCAGTAATTTCCAAACAGCATATTTTCATATTTGACGGCAATTACCTTTGAACGCTTTGCCGGAAGGATGGAATCGGCATCGGCATCTGTGATATAAAGCCCCAGTGCATAATTTGGAACAAGAGTAGCTGCATCAGCCAGAAACTTTGATGAGTCTACCTTCAGAACAATGGTACCAACGTGAAATCCTGCCTTAATAACCAACTCATGGTCATTGCTAAGGGAATAATAGGAAGCCGGCAAGGGCAGCAGTGACGTCACGGGGGTCATGGCCGTTTTTATGTACCCGGTCTGGGCTTTCATAGCGGTCAGCACCGAAGGCTGCACGAGGCTGTTTTCAATCCTGAAGGAGACCTTTCGGTCGCGTGTATTTTGCGTCACACCTCCAAGTGCAGCCCCGATCTCGAAATTCATCCCTTCTCCGACCACTACGGTCCGCACATCGGTCTGGTAAACAAAATAGACCGAATCGTAGTCAAAATCCTTTATGTAGTCTTCATAGCATGATGTCAGAGCTATCATTAAAACGATGAATGCAGACAACTTTTTCATTTCTGTTCTTTTTGAATTTGAATTAATTCCATCCGTCCCAACCCTCGTTCTGGATAAGGGAACTCATTCTCAGCATTTCATTGAACGGGATGGGGAGATATGCCGAGCGAAATGAGCGTGTTTCCACCTCTCTGGTAAGATCGTAGGTAAATTTGCCGTCCGGATTCTTAATTATTGCGGCTTTATGAACAGGTTTGTTCAATTCTCCAAGTGAAGTTGACCACCGGCGGAGGTCATAGAAACGCATCCCTTCGAAACAGGTCTCAATCCGGCGTTCATTTTTGACAAATTCATCGAAAGCCGCTTCCCCTGCTGCAGCGATCTCCTCCAGGTATGGATCAGAAGTAATCCCTGTGGTACCATCGCTGGTCCTTCTGCTGCGAAGGTATTTGATGGCCGCTTTTGCTGACAGGCCATAAGTGGTGGTCTCATTCGGCCCCACCACATGGTTGGCGGCTTCGGCGAATGCAAGGCACATGTGCGCCCAGCGGATAAAGAACTTGGAATGAGGCTGACGGTTCACGGAAGCATCCGACCAGTTCAATCCCATAAATACGAATTTTTTGATGTGATAATTGGTACGGCTATTGGTAGGCGATGCATCCGCTGCATCTTTTCCCCCTTCATGATTTTCAAATGTATACATGACAGCACCTGTATTGTTTCTTTTTGCAGTGGCTGTATTGTAAAAAATCATACTATAAAAGCGCGGGTCGCGGTTCAAATAGGGTTCTGCCGGGTTGTAGAGGCTCCGTGGATCAGTGATGGGATAGCCGTTTTTCATGGGAAAAACATCCACCAGGTCCTGGGTGGCACCCATACTGCCGGATCCCTGAAATCCTCCCGGATAAAACATTCGTTCCATGGCATCATTTGTGCCATACCTCGATGAAAAGACAATCCCCGGGAAATTGGGATTGAACCAGTTTATCTGGGTTACCGGATTAAATCCGTTGGACACCTTGGCATCTACATTCAGTTTGAAATCGATCACCTCTTTGGCATACCTGGCAGCCTTGTCCCACCGTGATTTGTCATTGCCGGGATTAAAACGCGGGCTTGCCCATGTCAGGTAGACATTGGCTTTGATCGCCCTGGTGGTAATCCCGTCGAAACGTCCCCAGAACCGCCCCCCGGCATAGGTCCTGTCGGCTGCCTTGGTCACAAGGAAATCACGGTGTGCGATCGGCAGGTATTTGTATGCCGAATCACAGTCGGCAATAATTTGTGCTACACACTCATCATAGCTATTTCGCTTGATGTCAATCTTTTCTGTAATATCCAGCGGTTCAAGCACAATCGGAAAGCCAAGCATCTCCCCATTGGTCCCTTTCCCTCCGAATTTTTGAAGCAAATCCCATTGGAACCATGCCCGAAGGGCAAAAGCCTCACCCTGCAAACGATATTTCAGTAAACTGTCGAGGTGGGCATCTATCAGATAACGGGTATTGAAACCCCGCCTGTCTTTCAGAAACAGGTTCACCAGGTATAATCCCCTGTAATCGCGTTTCCAATACATTTCAAAGGGATCAAGGGTAGTGGTGAGAGAACCCAATGCAAACCGCCTCATGGTGTGTGTCGAACTGGTTGCCACTGCATCGTCGGTGGCACAGTCAAGATAAGAACCCTCGTTGTCGTTGTAATTCCTTGTCATGTAATCATAGCACTCTCCGATCAGGCCCTGGACCCTGTCCTGGTATTTCCAGATATCTTCACCTGAAACATCTCCATTGGGATAGGGTTCAAGGTAATCGGTGCAGGAAAGCATGCCCGCCAGTGACAAGCCTGATAGCAACAGTGTAATTTTTCGGATATTCATGGTACGAAAACAGTTAAAAGGTTAATTTTATTCCGCCCGTAAAGGTTCTGAACAACGGATAAACCTCCACACCTGAATCGATCGACTCAGGGTCAATGTCTTTCACATTTGTGAAAGTAAGCAGGTTGGCACCCCTGACAAACAGGCGGGCAGCCCTGATGCCGGACAAATTTGACCCTTTGGTCCTTATGTTGTAGGCCAGTTCTGCATTCTGGAGCTTGAAAAATCCCCCTTTCACAAGCCAGAAATCAGAAGCAATAAAATTGTTGTTTACTTTGTTATATGTCAGCCGAGGGTAAGCTCCTCCGACATTTTCCTTCACAAAGTTTGAGTAGGTATTGTTTCCCCACCCGTTCCAAAAATAGCGGTTGGTAAGGGGGATATCGTAAAATGCTCTGCCTGTGCCCAACAGGGTGAGATCAAAATTGTACGCCGAAAGTTGCATCTGCAAAGCATACAACAGACGAGGGGAGGTGTGACCCCTTGGGCTCCGGTCGTTGTCGTCCACAAAACCATCGCCATTCATATCCTTGTATTTCAGGTCTCCGGCATGCAATTCTTCATCAAAAAGCTGTGGTATAGTTTTGGTTTCCCCGTCGGTAGCGAATTTACCCAGATAGGTTTGCCCCCAGTAAGTATCGACCGATGTCCCCACATGGTATTGATAATTATTACGATAGGCAGGCTCATCGAATTTGATATATTTTGTATTCTGTATGGTGGCATTCCCTCCAATCAGAAACCTCAGATTGCCAATCCTGTCGGAATAACTGATCCCTGATTCCATTCCAAAATATCTTATCTTATTGAAGTTGAACCGGGGAAGCGCATTAGAGATTCCTGCAATAAAAGGAATATAATTCTGAACCGCAACGATTTGGCCATCGATCAGATCGTTGTAATACGATATTTCAAATAAAAGTTTATGGTTAAAAAGGGAAGCATCGAATCCGGCATTGAACTCTTTCCTTTTTTCCCAAGTAAGGTTGGGATTGCCAGTCCGGGCAGGATAGGAGCGGTCGACATAATCGCCTCCTGCCGTTCCAAACCAGGTACCTGTCGGATATGGACCAAAGGTTGTACCTCCCGTATATACCCAATTGTCGCGATAATAGTATGGCTGCATATAATTTTCAAATCCCAGGATTCCCACCTCAGCCCTGAGCTTCAGATAATCAAGAAATTTCATATCCGGCATAAATTTCTCTTCCGAAATAACCCATGACACGCCTGCCGTCGGGAAAAGACCGTACCGGTTTCCTTTTCCGAGGCTTGATGTCCCGGCATAGTTCAGTGCCCATTGAAGGTTATACCTATGATCATAACTGATAAGTCCCGACCATATTCCGTTCTGCTGGCGTTGCGGCTGAACCAGGCCGTCCCTTGTGGTACGCGACAGGTAATAAGTAAGCGCCGTTTGAAGCCAGGTATGACCGAACGACTTTTCGTAGTTCAGATTTTCATAAACAGCAACCCTTTGATAATAATAATCATGGAGTTTAGCCTGATCGGCCTGGTCAACCCCGTCATGGACTTTTGTCAGCAGGATTGTATCGGAACCAGCCAGGTTTTTTGAAGGTGATGCCAGGTAGGCTGTATAGTCCTCTGCTTTTCCCACTCTCAGGAGATTGTAGAGGTTAAAGCCTACATAGGTCCGTGATTTCAATCCTTTCAGGATGCTTTTCAGGTCAAAATCGAGTGCAGCATTGGCAGCTCCTGTCCGCCCCATTTCGGTGTAATAACCATTTTCCTTCAGGTTTGCATAAGGATTGGTTGTATATGAAGGACTGACAGCGTACCAGGGAGCTTTCAGTGCAGGATCGTTGTTTGCGAAAATCGGGAAAGCAACCGGCGGAACGGTAGTGATATCCCTGATAACAGAGGGGAATTCGATGATGGTCAATGCAGCATTATCGGACGTTTCCAGGGTGAAATCACTGTCGTACCCATAATTCGGTGAACGTCTGAATGTTAACCCCCCATAGATATTAAACTGCATTTTGATAAAATCATTGATCCTGATATCAATGTTCGAGCGGGTATTTATCCTGTTGTAATCAGAAGTAGCCCCGATTTTGTAAATATCACCTTCTCCGCTGTACCCGAGATAGGAAAAATACTGAACTGCATCATTACCCCCCCCTGATGATACATTGGCACGGCGGAAAGCCATGCTGTTTTTCAGCATCATTTCCCTGAAATTGACACTGGGATGAAACATATCGTATGGATTGTTTTTGGCGTAAGCAACAATGTCCTGATCACTGTAAAGTGGCGTAAACCCGCTGTTTTTCCTTGCCTGGTTGTTTAACCTTGCATAATCGGCACCATCCACCCATCCCGGCATCCTGTCAACCGTACTGATACCACTTTCCAGGTTAACTTTCAGGTTTCTTTCATTTTTGTTTCCACGTTTGGTCTTGATAAAAACAACGCCATCTGCAGCTTCGGGCCCAAACATGGCCTTTGCCACAATATCCTTCAACACGGTAACCGACTCAATCTCATGGGGGTCAAGTGGCATTTCGGTTGTTTCGGTGGGAATCTCATCGATGATGTACAGAACACTCCTGCCCCTGGAAATCATGGCAATCTTTTCGGTAATTCCGAGAACACCCAGGCCTTCTTCAGCGCTGAACCCGGGAGAGCCGTTTTTCTCAATAACCTCAAGACCCGGAGCCAGTCCTGTCAGCGAGTTCCGGATATCGGTCGAAGGGTATTTCTCCAGCTGATCGGTAAAAAAGACATTGGAGCTGCTTGTGATATGCCTTTTCTTCAACGACATAAAGGGCATGGGCACCTCATCATCAGACCCCATATAAAGCACTTCTTTTTTAAGGACAATCCCTTCCTTGTTTGCCAGATCACCGGCCATTAACACCTGCTTTTCATATCCGCTGAGAGAAATGGTCACGAAATCGCCCGGCAATGCCGTAAACGTAAGATGCCCGTCCTGATCGGTCACATCATAAAGAATGCCTTCCCCAACGACCACATTGACACCTGAAAGGGGTTTCCCCTCCTGACCGGTCACTTTCAGGTTCACAATAACCGGTTTTTCTTTCCCTTCGGTTTTTTGTGATTTTGCCGGAAACCCTATGCAGATACATAGTACAAACAGACCGGCAAACCTGGTTATCTGAAAAATAAATTGTGCGAATCTCATAACTTTCGGTTTATATGTTTAGTTCCACATCGGGTTGGGCGTAAACTTCTTCATTTTATAGTTGTCGGCATCGTCAAACGGGAAATACCACATGTATTCCTTCCATTGAATCTGCCGTGCTGCCTCCAGAGGTTTCCGGGTATATTTAAACCCTGTGGGATAGGTTTGAGTTACTGGTACTTTTTCGATTTCCATCCCCATCATAGGTCCTTCATAAATTTTGGGGGCATCCTTCCACCTGCGGATATCATGGAAATAGTGACCTCCTTCGAGGCAGAACTCCACGAACCGTTCATTTTTGATCCTCTCTCTGAAAATCTCTTTGTTGCCGGTGAATTTCGACTGAACATTCGTCATCCCTACCCTGTTCCTGATCAGGTTAACTGCCTGCACCGCCGACATTGATGCGCCTGGAGCCGGTGAGTTGGGCCCGTAAGCCTCATTGGCCGCTTCTGCATAGTTTAGGTAAAGTTCGGCAAGCCGCATAAGCGGATCGGTTATCTTCACCAGTACCTGGTTTTTCACACTCTGATCGCCCCATGTTTTACGCGTATAATAACCAGTACGCGTAATACCGGCATAGCTGGGATCGATCAGCTGACCGTACTGGACAGCCCCGTCGACCACTTCGTAATAGATGTGAGCTTGACCGAACCCCAGAATCGGGGCCTGGTTGTACATAATATCAATATAAAACCGGGGGTCCCTGCCTTTGTATGGATCTTGCTCATAATAATGACCTATAGCTGTAGCTTCGTCTCTCTCTGCCTGGGTACGTAGCGGGTCTCCCCATTTTGTTTCAAACCTGTCGACCGTGTTCTGGGTCGGACATTCTCCCGACCATCCGGTTTTGCCATCGGCAAAGACCCCGGGATTCAGAAAGGTTCCGTAATACCTGTAATTAAATTCCAATGCGTACCATGCCCATATTTGTTCATTGGTATAGGTAGTGCCAACGAAATTGAGTTTATATCCGGCTGAATCCTGAAGTGCATATCCATATTGCTCGGCAGTCTGGATTGCCTCCCAGCTGGCTGCAGCAGCATCTTTCCATGCCTGGACATCATTGTTTGTGTTACTGAGCGGACTTGCCCCATAAAGCAGTGCCCGGGATTTGAATGCGAGTGCAGCAACCCCGTTGGGGATTTCCTGCTCGGGACTGTTAAGGTGGCCAGCACTGCCAGGTCCCGGGTCACGCCTCATTTTATGTGCTTTCTCAAGGTAGTAGGCTGCACTGTCAAAATCAGCCGCAATCTTCTTGGCCGTCTCAAAATTGGATAACCTGGGGATATCCCATTCATCATCCGATCCGATCACATAATCGATATAAGGCATACCGCCCCAGTTTCTGTATAGTTCAAAATGGGCAAAAGCCCTTACAAAATGAGCCTGTCCGATCAGGTCCCATTTCTCTTCCTGACTGGCATCTTTCAGCATCCCGATATTTTCGAGGGCGGTATTGGCAGTCCTGATCACGCTGAACATTGGCCCCAATAAGGCATAGAATCCACAGTTATAAGTAAAATGCCGGTGTCCCTGGTAGGATCCTAACCTGCCCTGCCTGATGGTCTGGGTATCTTTTAGACGGCCCCCGTCGGCCTCATCGGTCAGACACGACCAGGGATAATCGTTCATGAGGTTCATTTTCAGAGGATAAGCACATTTAATATTCCAGTCCCCTGTTGTACCGTAGACATCTTTCCTGCCTCCGCTGTATACAGCTTCAAAATAATTCCTGAAGTTTTCCCTTTTCGAAAAAACTTCTTCCTTGCTTAGTCCCGACTCGGGGGCTTTGTCAAGATAATCCTTGAGACACCCGGTCGTTAAGAATAAAAGAAGCAAACCTGCCGATATGATATATGTTGTGAATTTTCGTTCCATTTTCTTTTGATATTAAAGATTAAAAATTCAGTTTCATTCCGATTTTCACACTCGACATCTGGGGATAAAAACCAGCATAAAAGTCTTTCCTCTCCGGATCACCTTCAATCAGCGGAGTGAGAGTCAACAGGTTATTTCCGGTAGCATAGAACTGAAGATCGTTAACGCCAATCGTTTTTTCAAGCAGTTTTGATTTGAAAGTGTACCCCAGATACACTTCTTTCAACCTTAGATAGTCGGCTTTTCTCCAATATCTGTTTTCAATGAAGGTTGCATATCCCTGCAACTGTGCCGTTCCACCCCAGGCCAGCATCGGATCGGCCCCGTTTCCGCTCCAGTTGATGGTAGCATGGTTGGCATCCGGGTTCACAGGTGTCCAGTAATCCAGTTGCGATTTGTGCACACGCCAGTTTCCCTGAAGGAATTCGGTCTCATATTGCATGTTGAATTCCACATATTTGCCTGCATTTCCCTGGAACATGAAGCTGAAATCAAAACCTTTGTACCGGAAGCCTCCTGTAAAAGAGTATGTTACGGGTGGGTACATCGATCCCTTGATCGGGTGCTTGTCCAATACCGAAATGGTGCCATCGCCATTGTAATCCAAAAACTTGTAATCGCCCACATTGATATTCCCGATGCTTACAGGGGCAACATTATTGTGGATATCATCAACGCTGGTGTAATACCCGGAACCAGTGAGCTGAATTCCTTCAAGCTGGGCACCGAGAGGTTTTCCCTCCGCTTTGGTATAATCTGGCGCATAAACCAAGTCATCCTTGTAGATAATCCGGTTTTCATTCAGTCCCAGGATACCCTTTACAAAATAGTTAAATCCCGTCTGTGTGATTTTATTATACTCGGCTTCAATCTCGATGCCATGTTTTTTCAGCTTTCCCAGATTCAGTTCCTTGAATGAACTGGCCACCAGCATGGTGACATTCTGGGGTGTCAGCAGCATTTTCTCCCTCTTTTCATCAAACAGATCAAGTGTGAGAGAAAATGAATTGAAGATTCCCAGCTCCAGTCCGATGTCCCTTTTACGCGCTTCTTCCCACTGTGCCCCGGTATTTGGTAAAAGATCCTCTGTGATATGTCCGTTCAGGTCGCGAACATATTCGCTCACATACAACCAGCGGTTGGTGGCATAATCACTTCCCGTAAGACCGTCGGAATAACGGATTTTCAATTTATTGACCCAGGGGAAGGCATTTTTAAAGAACTTTTCTTCTGATACGGTCCAACCGACCGCCCCTGATGGGAACAGCCCGAAACGGTTCGACGGGGCAAAACGCTCCGAACCGGTGTAACTTATATTGATCTCCAGAAGGTACTTATGAGCATAATCATAGGTTGCCCGGCTCACCAGTGCTTCATTATAGAAAGGGAACTGGGTTCCGATGTTTTTCTGCTGACGGTTCATCAGGGCAAGCCCCGTTACAGAGTGCAGCCCGAACGACCGCCCATAATTCAGGGCAAACTCATAATAAAGGTCCCGGTAATAATTGTCAGATAAACCTCCGATTTTAAGTTCAAGCGGTTCCATTGAAAAAATCTCGTTGCTCTGGTTGTTTCGGTACCAGGGATTTACTCCCGGTTTGCCGATATTTTCATAATTCAACTGATATTCAGGAAACTGATAGGTTGAATACAAAGTCCTTGCATTAAAATAGGTACTTAATGACACTTTCCCCGAAACCGATAACCCTTTGGTGACAAAATCAAGCTTCTGGTTCAGGATCAGGTCGGTGAACAATTTTGAACCAGTATACCGGTTAAACTGTCCGTTGTTCATCTGGGTATAGGGATTGGGGCTGAACTCCCCGAAATTAAGAACCAGCCTTTTCCCTTTGTCATTGGGATAATCGGGATCAGGGACTTCCTCCAGTTCCCACTCCGGGAAATAGGCAGGATACCTGGCGGGTGACGTGGAAAATAAATATCTCCACGGTGTGATCCGTTGCTCATTTTTCACGTCCACATCGCCACCAATATTGAACGACAGGTTGGTTGATTTGGTCAGGGCAAAATCGATATTTCCCCTGTAGTTGAAACGCTTATACCAGTATCGGGTATCAAGGTATTCCCCGTCGGTATACTGGTTGAAATAACTGCCCTGGTAGAGATATCCCAGAGAACAGAAATACTTAATAAAATTGGTCCCCCCCTGAATATTAACATTTGCATTGGCTGTTGGAGCAAATGGTTTGCTGATAATGTCGAACCAGTTCACATTGGGATACCGTAGCGAATTTAACCTGGATGACGGAGACTTATATTCATTCAGGACGTTTTGTGAGATCAGCTCTGAAAATAAGCCAGCATTCATCATTCCCACATTTAACAGTTGCATCGTGGTATATGAATCAATGTGATCTGGAATCCGGGTAGCTTTCTCCATTCCGTAAGAAGCGGTCATGC
>CAYNBE010000036.1:0-21721 GCA_964395045.1 uncultured Prolixibacteraceae bacterium
GACAGATTTTCAGAAGATTGTTTTTGTTAAAAGAAAAGAATTTATTTATCATGATATAAAATATATTTCATCTATGCTTAAAACCAAACCAATCTAACCTCATGAATTCTTCTGTACCTCCAATAAAAACCAGGCAAATACCTGTCTTTTGTGAACTGTTTTTGAATTCACATTCAAAAGTCCTGTACGTTGACCAATCCCCTGTATTGGAGATTTTACATTTTCCCAGCAGCTCTCCTTCCGGTCCGTCTCTCCTGACTTCAATGGTTCCTCCCGCCGGATTACCCGAAGCAACATGAAAACAGATTTTGCCTGCTGACTGAAGGTTCATCACGTTGGGATAGACCAGATAACTCCCGTGCCGGATATCGCGGATATCAAATTCACCTTCGGCAAATTCCTGTTTTTTTACATCCGCCGCTTTGAAATAATTCTCTGCCTGTATACGGGTTGAGGCTGCATTATACCGGCCTACCCCGGTAGTATCAATGTAGACAGGTTCGATTTCCCCGTTTTCCCTGTAATGGACATACCCGATGACGGAGTTGCGGTAATAGGGCGTGCTTCCTGGTGTACTGCGGTCGCCGCAAATAAAATACCACTGGTTATGCAATTCAAAAAAGGAACCATGCCTGCCCACGTCAAAACGGATATCCGGTTTGCGAAATTCAGGGGAAAGACGGTCCGGGCTGAAGAAGCAGCCTTTATAAACATAGGGACCGTAAACATGCTCTGACATGGCATAGTAGCAGCCCCATGAAAGGTAATATTTACCTTTATATTTATGGATGAAAGATTTATCATCCAAGGTTCCCATCCTGTAGGCTCCTTGTTTGTGGTCCAGAATCATTTTCCGCGGTTCTTCCGCTAGTGAAACCATGTCATCGTTTAAACGGGCAATATAAAAATCACCTGAACCGAAAACAATATAGGCTACCCCATTGTCATCCATCAGAATGCTTGGATCCCTTTCCCTGACGGGTGTCATTGTGCTTGGGATCAGGGCCTTTTTGATGGGGTCTTTCCATGGGCCTGCCGGAGAATCTCCTTCGACCACTCCAATGTCTGTTGGTCCCATTGAGAAATAAAAGTAGTACTTCCCGTTCCGGTACATTGCATCTGTCGCCCAGCAATTGATACTCGGTGCCTTATAGTATGTTTCCCTTGGGTCTACAGTGCTTTCATATTTCCAGTTAACTAAATCAGAGGAAGACCATATCCACCAGTCATGCATCTCAAAGTACGTATTCTCCGCTGAAGCGTCATGGGTGGCATAAAGCCATACATGATCATTATAAACCCTGACCTGCGGATCACAAAGCCCTTTGTTTTTAACGATGGGATTCTGGGCAGGCGATTTATCGATGAAAGTTGCAAGAGCAAATAAGATAATGATAACTATTCGCATACAGAAATTATCTGGCTTCATATTTATATTGACTCATTCAAATAATGTGATCTTTATCCTTTCAATCTTCGTCTCCGACTTTTCCTGGCTTTCTCCTCTGCTTTCTTTACATTTCTTCAGTTATTTAATATTTTCCATAATACCAGGCGTTACCTTGCAATCAGGATCAAGCCCTGCGACTTTTTGACGGGAAGATTATCGCCTACATTGAAAGTCCGGAACTCCTGCATATTTTCAATCATGGGGGCTGTCAGGACTGTTTTCAAAGGGTCGAGGCCAAGCGATTTCCAGTCAATGGCCAGCTTTATGTCCACATCTTCATTTGCCCATGATGCCAGGCAGATCATGGATTTCCCCTGTTTTTTGTACACCGTGGCCATGATATCGTCGCGTCCTGTCTTCACAGGACATTTGGGGTCCCAGTAACCGATCCATTCGGAACCCTCAATGCCGAAGTCGTCCCAAAGTTTGTATAAGGGCCTTGCCCATTGGGGGTTAGTGCGGTCGTTCATGCCGTAGATCATTCCCCTCCAAGGGTTTGCCGTTTTCGAAAAGTCAAGCATCTCACTGGTGACACCAAACGGGAGGCCGGATATTTCGACCAACCAGTAATCGGGCGAAAGGTTGTAATTGACAAACTCCCCCATCCAGAGTTTTGTAAGATACGGAAGGTGCTCCATTTTATCACTCAGGGAGCCGGCAGTACCGTGAAACTCCATCCTGTACTCCGGGTTTGCTTTGGCTAAAGATCTCGCTACACGCTTCATAATCTCGCGGTCATAAGCAATGCCGTCAAGGTAAAGACTGCACATACACCCTTTCCGCATAAGCAGGTTGAGCCCTTCGATGTAATAGTTATACCACCGGGAGAGCGTGGTTTGTTTGATTGAATGGTCAACAACGCCGGGAGCCATAGGGCATGCCCACCTGCGGCTGAAGCCATTCACGAGGTGTTCGCGAAGCCAGGGATGGCCAACTACCAGTGGAGGGACGTCGGCAGTATTGTACACGTCCATGCCCTCCAGAACTTCAGTCCCCAGACTCCTGATTGCCCACAGCTCTACGGCACGGTTTGATATAGCCGGCGCTCCATAGTATAACTGTACACCATAACCACCTTTTTTAACAATGCTATCCTGCGCTGAGGTCAGCTCATCTGTTGTGAGGAACGGATAATTGATCCACGGATTTTCAGGGGTACCATGGTGATAATGAACAATATTACCTCCTTTATTTAACCAGTTATATTTGTTTTTATCCATTACTCTGTCTTTCCACTGTGTTCTGGTGTTCCAATGGATATTATTATCAATCGGTTTGAATGGCGTTATAAACAAACGAAAGGAAAAAGTAAGCCCCTTCTCTTTTTTGACCGTCAGCTTTCCTGTCTCTGCTTTTACTACAACTATCCCCTGATCCTCAGTGATACTTCCATTTGTCTGATCAAAGAAATTTAACTGCATACCTGCATCATAATCACCCATCCAGATTTTCGCATCTTTTTTCGCTTTCCAATCTGCCTTTTCCGGCCTGAAGCCGCCTGGCTGACCAGCCCCCAGGAGGTATTTTGCCACTTGCATATTAAAGGGGGTTTCCACACGGATGGCATCTATGCTGACATCTTCTTTCGAATGAAGCGTTATATCAAACCGCACCATCCCGTCTGCCTCCATGGTAATTTGATTCTTAAGCTGTAAAAGTCCGTCATCCACAGTTGATTCGCGGATGACCCTGGCCGGCTTATTAAGAATTGTCTTGTCAGGTGAACCCTTCTTCCAGGAGACAGCTTTACCATTGACGATCACATCGAATTTCATCGGCGCCGCCAAAACATCCTTTCCATTGCTTGTGATGGTTTGTGGCATTCCGGCAGAACCGAAAACCACACTCCTGTTCAAGCATCTGATCTCATTACCGGAGACCTTCAACGGGGTGTAAGGGGGGACAAGCTCCTCATCATTCAGCCCAAGCGTCGAATTGAGCCAACGGAGCCGTGAAAGACGCCATAGTTCGTTGTCTCCCTTGTCGGCAATAACATCTCCAGCAACATTTAAGGAAACGTTTATCGTTGTCGGCCCCATCCCTTCAGGTTTGACAACAACCGTCCCCGTGTAAACCCCTTTTCCATTATCGGGAACCTGAAATCCAACCCACAGGGGACGCACTTTCCCTTTCAGCATGTTAAATGTAGTATTGAAGGATTTGCCAAGCACATCCAAACCACTCGTGTTGATACAACAGAATTTACTTGCCGGGATTGTATTGCCCTTCCCGTTCTTTAGTCCGCCTGTGTTGACGCTGATATTCCTGATGTCGCTGTTCACAGCGAAAACGCCTATCTGGAAGAAATAATACTCGCCGGGCTGGGCCTCACCCCTAAACTCAGTTGAAGGGCCTGTCTTTGCCCATTTCAATGGGATGGTCTCAAACATCCTGACAGGATACTTCCTGTCTTCGGGAAAAACCAGGTATTCGCTTTTCCGGTTTTTTACGATGATCTCAGCAACTTCTTCTCTTGTCGCCGGGACTTCCATCGGATAAAAGCTGTCAAACCCGGTTTTTGATTGTATTTCAACAAGCCCGGCTTTTGGCAACCGCTGCCAATGGCCGTCTGCAATCTTCGGCGTTATGGCATTCGAATTTCCAACCCGCCAGCTTACCCTGGCTAGCCAGTTCCCGTCGCAGAGGTTATACGGTTTCACATATTCTTCTATTGTCTCCCAATAGGATGGGATGTTGTAGCGCTCGAAATAAGGGAGGTAATATATTTCGTAATCACCCGGAACGGTTAACGGCTCGAATACCACGTCGAGGTATTCCCGGTTCAGGTTGATGATCTCAAAATTTTCGATCCGTTTACCGGTTTTTGAATCGTGGATAAATATCGCTTTTTGCTCAGGATTGGCATCGCGTCTGCGCCAGGGGATATGCGCCCAGACGGCGTTGGCGTCCGGTGCGCGCTGTTCGTACCTGCCTATGTATTCAACCGACTTTCCGGCATCTTCAGGGACCCGCACGATGGCACGGTGGTACCCCAGCCCATCGAGGGGCTTTCCCCAGTCATAAACCGTGTATTTAACATCCTGGTCCAATTTTTCAATACCCCGGATTACTTGTCTGAAACAGACTTTTTTGGCAGCCGGATCAGCACCCCATGCGTAGGATGACGGATTATTCACATCATCCTGTGATCCCCAGCTGTATTTCGGGGATGCCGGGACGCTTAGCGGCCATGCACTGTCATCGAAACCCGCTTCGAACCATTTGTCATCTTCCGGCATTCCGGCTTTCCATTTTTTGTCGGTCTCTTCACGGCCTGCCTCTATCCTTAATCCCGGACTGCTCCCGGTAGCAAAAGAACAGATCCCAACTACATTCTCCTCCTGTTTTACAGGCACCGAAACAGAATATTTGATTACGGACACCCCGCCCGGAGTTTTTAAGGAATACTCTGAATTTTGCCAGGGGACCTTTTTCCCGTTAAGATAAAGGGCAGTAGTGGCATTTCTAACGTAGACAACAAAGAGGGTCGGGACTCCCCTTGTAACCTCCGGATTTTCAGCTTCAACAGTTTTTCCCAGTAAGATACCCACACCTTCTTGCCTAACCATCTCTTTTTGCCTTTTCTCAATATTTGCAGTTCCATTCCCATCAGACATAGAATCAGCCTTCAGACTGTTACTGAGGAACAATAAGCTTATTACCAATAATATCAGAAAATTTCTCATTTGTAATATATATGCATGATTCTGATCTTTCAGCCCATTTGGAAACCTCTTATGACCGATTTCATGTATTCCCGTCTTTCCCTCGCTTTCTCCTCCGCTTCTTCCATAGCATCGCCGGAAAAGAGTGTTACAATTGTATAGCTTTCAATTTCGGGAACCACCACTGTTGCCCATCCATCCCTTACTTTGACTGGTATTGGTTCCGGCTTATCAGGCTTGTCAGGACTTAAGAGGATGGCTTTATCAACCGGAAGTCCTTCAGGTAAACGGACTTTCCACTGACTGTTTTCAACACTATGAAACCGGTCATTCTCCACATCGATATTGCCGTTCACCAAATGCAACGCAAAAACTTTTCTGTCTTCAGTCAGACTAAGATTGTTCCAGACAGTTTCAGGTGCGTCGGTTTCCAGAATTTCTGCTTCGTTCATTGCTTTAGCAAATATCGATTTCAGGCGCTTTGAAACTGAGGTTGAACTCATTATGATACCTGAAGATGGGTCACGGGTTGCCTCGATATAACCGGCAAGCAAATCAGGAGCAATTTCAGTCAGGGTGTGGTCTTTTTTTACCAGGGTCAGGTTATCATTGCGCCTGACGGCATCCTTGTTACATAGTTCAGTGCATTTCAGGCTGATGACTTTCCCTCCCCGTAACTGGAATTTATGCACTGCCTCCCTTTGTTCATCGGTAAAGCAATCGACTCCCGGAAGGACCAGCACTTTGTATCGATCAAGCCTTTCCATTGAAATGGTGTCATCTCCCAGCAAAGGATGCCACCAGCAATTCACTTCATAAGGAATGTGGAGTTCTTCCATTATCCGGGCACACGACACAAACCATTGCTGGTATTTTGCCGATGAAAGGCCGAAAACCGGGAAGTTCCTCCAGGCATGGGTGGGCAGCGAATAAACCAAACCCACATTTGCGCAAGTTTCACGTCGTGAGAATAAAGCACGGTGTTTCTGGACAAATTGGTAGATTGAGGCTTCGGTATTGTAGTACCATCCTGTTGCCCCCGGGGCTGTTGACCACGTCATCGGCAGTCCGCCACTTGCCAAAACCTCACTGTTTGCCAGTCGAAGTCTGCTTTTTGCAGCTTGCGGGGATTGCATCAGGCCCGACATGCAAAGCCAGACAGGACGCCGGTATTCTCCCGCTGCAAAACTGAGTTTCGATGACAATACTTCTTCTGCCCGTTTTGAGGCATCCAATGATCCTCCACCGCCTTCCGTGAAAATATAATCAACCGTTTGGGAAAGCGCCACCGCGCTGGGCCATACTCCATTCGCACCCCACTGATTTCCTCCGATTGCAACCGGATGGCCTGCAGCCTGCTTCACATCCGCCACTGTATCCCGCCAAAGATCAAGATGCGAAGCGTACTGAAATTGTACGTATGCCCTTAATACCGGGTCTTGCAGAACAGCATCCGTTCCCTTTGAAAGGATTGTCATTTTTACTTTTTTGACATACTCTGCAATGTCAAACGAACCAGGATTATCAATTCCGTTGGTTCTGAACTGGTTGGCGTTCCAATGCTGACGCAGCCAATCCCGGAAGCTGTTCCGGCACCCACGGCAGAAACAGCCATTTTTCCCCCATTTTAAAAACGACCAGACGCTCAGGTTGTCCTGGGATATTACATGCACCTCAGGTGCAATCCTCGCTAAACGGTTCTTATGATAGGAATGCCAGCCCGGATTATTGTGGCACATATGGTAGCCCGGCCACAGTTTACCCCCGAGGACTTCCTTCCCATCCAACTCACGTGCTATCCCGTCATTGCGAAATTGTTCAACCATCGGATCGTCAATCGCCAGATGATTGAATTCCTGTTCCCAATGTCCACCTCCAACGGCAATTCCATTCCGGGAATAAAACTGGTCTCCGTTGAGATACATTCCATTGTGGCCTCCGACAACATCGGGATCAATGGAGCTGATAAGCACATCCCTTTCATCCCGGAGTATCGCGACCGTACGCGAAGAATTAAAAAAATTCTGGGGGTTCCACCACAGATAATCCCTGCGGAATAATCGAAAGCCCTCGACCGCATAAATACAGGGTAGATGTTCCGGGGATTTAACCTGAACGATACATTTCACCTGCCGTGACAAGCCACTGTTAAACGATACCTGAACATGTATCCAATCATCTTTGGTCACCGTAAACGATTCCTCTGACACAATACGGTCGTTTGTATCAAGAACAGTTGCCCAGGCCTGCAATCCTGAGGATGAATAAACCGATACCTCATAGATGTAATCAGCGTTGGGATCAATGATGGCTTTTAATCCGGCGCCCCCTTCTTTCCCTTCCTGCCGCCCCAGGCCACCACCATTGCCACGGACATTCCTGCTGGTATACCAGCGGATGATGGCCTGCCGCCATGGCCTCACTCCATTTTCTGCGGCAGTGTAGATCCCGGCCTGGCAGCCGCCCACAGCAGCCGCAGGCATTGCAATCACCAGCAAATCCTGAACCCAGTCAAGTGTTGAAGCAACAGACCGGGTACCGTTGGTAAACTCTTTTAACAAATTTGACTGAATACTTGCAAACTGCGCATTTTTATTGTTTTCAATTGCCAATGCTCCGAATCCCGTTGAAGCAGCCGCAAATCCGGCTACCAATCCGGCACCAATCTTTAGCGATTCCCGGCGGGTGATTTTATTTGATTTTTTTTGGGTACTCATAAATATTAATCATCTGTTCCTCAACCACAACACAAACTGATTCATCAGCGCATCAAAGACATCAGTATCTATTCTACCAAGACCATGACCTCCTTTTTCGTAAATATGCAATTCTGCAGGCACATTTGATTTTTTCAATGTTTCATAAAAACATGCAGCATTGGCCGGATTACCAACGGAATCATCATTGGCACCCAGAATAAAGGTTGCGGGAGTTTTGGAATTGATCCATTCGTCGGGAGAGAAATAATGTATCCGCTCCTCAGTAGGTTTGCCTCCAAAAAACTCTTTTGTTGTATCACGTGCCCTCAAACGGGAACTACTACCCGACCATGCCAATACCAGGAAATCGGGACGTAATCCGGCAGTATCGGTCCCCGGAACATATGGTATGGTGTAATGCGTCGCAGCCATAAATGCTAAAAAAGCTCCATAAGAATTGCCCCATATCCCGATCTTATCTTTGTCAAGTCCCCACTCCCCGGCCCTGTTGCGAACTACACGGAATGCAGTTTGCACATCCTGTAAGGACGCATCCAAATAGTTAGCTTCTGATTCATAGGCAGGCAGACGGGATATCAATACAAAGACAGTAACACCCAGTGGGTTTAACTTTTCGGCAAGAAGGCGGCAGGTTGGCACATGGTTCTTTGCTCCTCCGGGGCACATAATGATTCCCGCACCACAGGACTTTTCAGGCTTGTAAACGAGCAGTCTGGGTACAACCTTTCCAATCACATTTCTTAATCCGCCGGCATCATATTCTCTTTTTTCTTCCCTGTTTTCAGGCTTAAATGCCGGATCATCGGGGTAGAGCAGAATTTCGGTCACATCCTGGCCGTTTATGCCGTTTGAAAAACAAAGCATCCACAATGCCGCTGCGATCAGTATTCTCTTAAACTTTCCCATTTTTTATCTTTTTAAAATTTGTATTTGTCCGGGATCAGGAGTTTCCCAACTCCTGTTTTTCGGGGACTTGGGAAAGTCCCCGTCCCGGTGGGGACTCTGGAAATCCTGCCTGTCATCACAAATTGCTTGCACTCTGATTTGCCACAAAAGCCATCCATTCGGCCCGGCGTGCTTTGGCTGCCCGTCCGGCTTTGGCCAGCGCATCGCCTGCATAAAACACTACAATTGAATAACTTTCCACACGGGGAACAACAACGGTTGCCCAGCCCTTCCCGGTCTCAACCGGCAATGCTTCAGACGCCGTTGATTTATCGGGACTGATTAACAATGCATCCGAAACAGGAAGCCCGTCAGGCAGCCGGACACTCCAACGGCTTTGTCCGGAAATGCGGAATGTATCATTCCCTTCATCAATATCACCATTCACCAGATGCAATGCCAAAACCTTCCCGCTATTGTCGAGCCAGAGATTGCTCCAGATATCGGAACCTGCATCACTCTTCAAAATCACATCGCCTGACAATGCCGCACTGATTACAGAATGAAGCTTTTTAACGGCTTTTTTTCTTTTTACTGAATCCACCGAAGACTCTTCTGCATTACCGGAGATGGTGGCTTCCAAAAGTTCGGGTTTAATTTCAAACAGATTTTTACCGGGAACGGCCAAAGTCTGATCCGGAGGCCGGGGAATGGCATCTTCGTTGTACAATTTCGGGCAGGTAAGATTGATAACCCTTCCACCACCTGCCTGGAATCTGCGGACTGCCTCCCTTTGACCTTCGCTAAAACAATCAACCCCCGGAAGGATCAGCACCTTGTATCTTGAAAAACGTTCCATGGAAACCGTTTCATCACCTAGCAGCGGGTGCCACCAGCAATTCACTTCATACGGAATGTGCATTTCTTCCAGTGTCTGAGCCAGTGCAACATACCATCTGCTGTATTTATCAGAAGAGAGGCCAAAAGCGGAAAAATTCCGCCAGGCATGTGTTGGCAAGGAATATATCAGTCCGACATTCGCGATGGAATCCCTTCGAACAAACAATTCACGGTGTTCCTGCACAAATCTGCACATCATAGCTTCCGTATCATAGAACCAACCGCTCGATCCGGCCGCGGTGGCCCAGGGCATGGGCACCCCACCGTCAGACCAGGCTTGTGAGTTGGCCATTTGTAAATAACTGTGTGCAGCTTTTGATGTATGGAAAAGTGATGATAAGTAAAGCCATACGGGGCGCCGGTATTCTCCAGCAGCAAAGCTGCCTTTTGTGGCGAGGGCATTCCACGTACGTAGTGTTGTGGTGTAAGTTCCTCCTCCGATTCCGGTTTCAGTACATACCACATCGCTGATCTGTGACAGAATAGTAGAATAGGGTCTTAACCCATTAGAGCCCCACTGGTTACCACAAACTGCAACCGGGTGACCGGCAGCCTGTTTCACAGCTTTCACGGAATCGCGCCAGCGGTCTGATTGGGATATGTAGCTAAAACGGACATAGGCCCTGAGCACCGGATCAGCCAATACAGCCTCAGCACCCTTTGAAACAGTGTTCACTTTTACCCGGTTGACATAATCGACTATGTCCAGATTGTCAGGGTCGCCTATACCTGCTGCACTGAACTGCCCGGGATTCCATTGTTTGCGGAGCCATTCCCGAAAACCGGTGCGGCACCAGCGGCAAAAGCAGCCATTCTTTCCCCAGGACATGAAAGAAGCTGAGCAGATATTATCCTGGGAGATGATATGTACTTCAGGTGCAACTCTTGTCAACCGTTTTTTATAGTAGGAATGCCATCCCGGGGCATTGTGGCACATGTGGTAACCGGGCCACAGCTTGCTTGTTGTGACAATGCTCCCGTCCAGTTCCCTGACCATGCCATCTTCGCGGAACAGTTCCACCATCGGATCATCCACCGACAAATGGTTATACTCCTGCTCCCAGTGGCCTCCGCCAACGGCGATACCCAGCTTTGTAAAAAACCCGTCCCCGTTGAGATAAACACCATTGTGCCCTCCCACGATGTCAGGATCAAGCGTTTCAATCAGAAGTTTCCTTTCATCCTTCAGACGGACAGTTGTCCGGGAAGAGCAAAACAGGTTTTGCGGGTTCCACCATGCATGGTCTTTCCTTGTCAAACGAAATCCCTCCACAAAATAGAGGCAAGGCAGACTCTTTGGCGAACGAGCCTGGGCAACACAACGCACCTCCCTCAAAGGACCACTGGAAAACGAAACCTGTGCTGTCGCCCAGTCTCCCCAGTTAATTGTCACCGGTGATTCTGCAATGACCTTGTCATTCATATCCATGACGGCAATCCAAACAGGCAGGCTCTTATCCTGGGCATCGCCAAAAAACACACCTCCGGGGACATGAACAAGCACCTCGAATAGGTAATCTGCATTGGGATCAATCAATGCAGTAAGGCCGGCACCGCCTTCATTGCCTTCCTGCCGCACCAGAACAGCCCCGTTGCCCTGGACACTCCTGCTGGTCAGCCAGCGGATAATAGCCTGCCGCCATGGTTTCACTCCATTTTCAGCGGCAGTATAGATTCCGGCCTGGCATCCGCCAACAGCAGCAGCAGGCATTGCCACAACCAAAGCATCATGAACCCAATCAAGCGAAAGCAGACTGTTTTTCGCCTGACCAGATAATGCAAATTCAAAGCCGGCTCCCTTTTTTACCAGAGGGGCTCCACCTTGTCCACTGGTATATAATGGTAAAATAGCCGACCCCATTGCCCCAAAGGCTGATTTTCGTATGAAATTTCTTCGTTGCATAGCTCTTTTACTACTCGTTCAAAAACCTATTTAATTCACTATATCAGAATATTTTAACTCACCCCCTGCCTACCGGCAGGCAGGCGTCACCCTTCAGGCGCCACCCCTCTCTTCGCGAAAAGAGGGGAAAGGGGGTGAGTTGGTATATCATAATTACCCTGTTTTTTGTATGGATTGCTTCCCTAATGTTAGGTAACTTATTCATTTTTATCACGAATCTCATACAGATCATATCCTATTTCCCTGATTTTCGCGATGATCTCCGGATAAGGGGTGTCACAAACATCTGTCAATCCTGTCTGACAATTTGCCCCGTCAAATCTTCCGGTTGTTGCCAAATCGGAATATTGAAACCAGTGGGTCCCCACCACACTGGGATGGTGCAGGGCCGACAATAAATAATTGTAGTAGGCATTCCCATATTCCTGCTGGTTTTCGACAGGTATCATTCCCGGACAAATTGATCCCCGGTCGAGGGCACCAAACTGGAATTCACCAATGATCACGGGCAAGTCTATTCCTTCGGGCAACCTGAATTGATCGAGGGTAAACCGGTAAATATTATAACTCATCACATCGCAATACTTTGCCGATATTCTCAACAGGTTTTCGTGATAACCGGCAAACCTGCATCCCATATAGAGTTTATCGGGCGCAACCTCTTTAAATACCTCCCGGATATTTTTAAAATAAGCCTCAATCAGGACATTGGCAAATTCCTCACAATCGGTTTCTGAACCGGAAGGAGGTTTTTCCTGTGACCGTAATAAATCGTCCCAGCCGGAATAACCTGATTTCCAGACTGAATTCAATGATTCAATATTCTTGTATTTCCTTTTTAAACGGGTAACCATTTCCTTTTTGGCAGGCTGTTCAGCAGGTGATTGTAAAGCCCACTCCGCCAAAGATGTGATCCCTCCCCAATAATTTTCATTATCCACAAAAAATCCAAAACACCAGGGATCATCCAGTTCGGTTTTATGCAACATCAACTGGGTCCTCAGGCTTGTCCGGAATTCGGGATGGAAAGGGTCTTTCACTTTCCACCACCCCTTGTCGGGGCAACCCGCAATTTCGGGAGATTTTAATTCAACCCGGTCACAATACGGTGTTTTATCCTGAAGACAAATCTCTTTGTCCGAACTGTTTGCAATGGAATTCATGCCCCAGCTTTTAAACCGTTTGTGAACCATTCCGGCAAATTTTTCCCTCCATCCTTCCCCATATTTTCTCATAAGGTTGGATGAAGAAAAATCATAGGTGTTTTTTATTCCCCGGGCTTCGTAATAAGGTTTTAACAGTTGGTCATGTGTCGAATAAAATTCGGCAAAAGGGGTCCCTTCACCGGGAAGGTTTTCAAAATAAAACCTTCTGCCATTGAACACAATATCAGAATCAGACAACGAAGCATCATGATAACCATCAGAGACAACATCATCGAGAGGGGTCACCGCAGATGAAGGAGTCACCCGCACGGCCCCGTGTGACCAGAAAAGGCAACCTTCAGGATCGACCATCCACCATTTTCCATTTATCTTTTTCACATAAAAATGCCCGGTTGCTTTATGCTTTGGACCGTTTTCCCATCCGCCAAATTTACTCCAACCTGCAGGTCCCGGATGCTTTTCTATATCAGCAAGCTCGTTTGCGAGGGCTTGTTTCAGATCTTCGTCAGAATTTATTTTTCCCGGCCACTCCTTGTGTTTGAACTGACCATAGACGTCGATAAAAGGGAAGAACTTTTGCGGAGGAATATTCATCCAGGGTTGCAGCAATCCGGGATTACCCCCCTCTGCAAGAATGTGCTTAACGCTCCATTCCCTTTCCGTATTTGGCAAGGCTGAACAAACAGTAATTGCCACAACTTCAGATGGGTCAAGAAAGGAGCGGGGATAGGTCTTGTTCCCGGCAGGTGCCCGGAAATAAGGAGTGTATGCAACACCGGAATAGGGTGTATACCGGATTCCCCTTAATTTCCCGACCACTTCCGGATAAGGGATTTTTGGAGGTATCTTAAAGGTAAATTCTTCTGAGACACCAGCCGGAACAGTGATTTTATACACATAAATCCCATCCTCCCAGCGTTTTATATCTGCATTTGGATTTTCAAGGCTGATCCTCAAAGGTAACGCGCCCTTGCCATCGCGGTTTTCTATTCCGATTTTAATAGTTCCACATCCGGAAAGGTCCCAAGATCCCTGAATCTGTATCCCGGCATATCCCATTTTCTTCGTGGTACTGACAAATAATGCAGTGTCATTTTTTTGAAATATCCCCCCGTTTGCAGAAACGATGGAGCTTAAAGGGGTTTCAGCCGGACTGAATATAACAACCTGGTTATGTTGCTTTTCTGAACATGCATAACAAAATACCAGGAATAAAAAATAAAATGATTGAATACTTTTCTTCTTCATTATCATTGGTTTTTAACGAATTGCAATCCGGGATATCACCTTTCACTGCAATCTATGGCAAAGCACCAGTTAAAAATATAGTCGCATTTCGATAAGTTTACCTGTACAGTTTTCAAGGCCACCGTTCCGGTCACTCCCCCCCGGAGTCTGACGACATTTCGCAAAGATTCACAGCAAATCCGCATTGAAAAACAGAAACTCTCTCCTGCAACTTGACCCCGGAGCTGGATTTTACCATCCCGTCCCCCTTTGGTTTCTTTTGCGCCACCCATCAACGCCGGTGCAACGAACAACGATCGGGGGGTCTTGTGCATCTTTTTCCCCGGGCGCTGCCCCGGGTTATTGCTATTGTACCCCTTCAGGGTGCCTTGTAACGAACAACGGTCGGGGTGTCTTGTGCGTCTTTTTCCCGGGGCGCTGCCCCGGGTTATTGCTATTGCACCCCTTCAGGGTGCCTTGTTCAGTTCTCTCAAGTAACTTGTTCAAATAAAATTGCTTATTTCTTTGATATAGAATACATTAACCCACCGCCTACTTGTCGGCAGGCAGGACAGGCAGGCGTCACCCTGCGGTCGCCACGGGGGTGAGTTTGTTTCGAATTTTTCATGTTGTTCTTCATAGGACTGAATTTCCAGATATTGGTGAAAGCTATACAGTCAACAATTTTTTTGAACATCGGGTTAATAAATTAACCCGATGTTCTTTAACCTTACTCTGACTTATTTCCAAAAATCTGAAATTTTTACAGAAACCATTAATAACCTGGATTCTGGACCAGATTGGCATTTACCAAAATCTCTTTGGTAGGTATCGGCAACAAATAATTTGCGGGAGCATTAAATGTTCTCCGCGCCAATAACCGTATCATCCCTTTGTTGGCAAGAGAGGTGAAATCAGGACATCCGTCTTCATCAATCGGTGGTACCTCGGGCCAAAACCAGTTTCCTGGTTTCACAACATTGTTTCTGATGTTCGTAAGACTTAGCAATCCGTAGATAGGTCTATTCAGCACTTTTTCAGCTATCCTCCAGCGCAGGATGTCGGCCAATCTCCTGCATTCCCATGCAAGTTCCATCCTCCGTTCAACACGGACAATTTTTCTCAATGCCGATTGATTGGTGGTTGTAACGGCGGGATATGATGAAGTTTGGGTATAGGGTACCTTGTAGGCACGGGCACGCACCCTGTTGATGGCATCCAGAACAGTCTGGTCGATTTCATTCAGTTCAATTTTTGCTTCGGCATACATCAGCAAAACGTCGGCATAACGCATGACAATGTTTGCGGGATCGGAAAACTTTGTTGCATAGTCGTACCATCCGTCGCCCATATATTTTTTCAGATTTATTCCGTTGTAACATGCATATTGGTCAACCCCGATTGAGTTCTTGTTTGCCTGATAACTGTTGGTATTCTTATTCCATACTTTTAATGTATCGGGATGCACTTCAAATTTGATCCCATGAAAATAGGTTCCATGTTCCACAAGAGTTGCGGAACACCGGGGATCACGGTTTTTAAAAGGTTCCCGCGGATTGAAAAGTGGGGATTTATCAATTGGCAGGCCATCGGTGCAGAGAAATGAACAAAACAAATCCCATGACGGCCCATAAGTTGAAAAACCTCCGCTGTTCCTGTCGTTGATCTGGCTGATGTGCAAAATATGAAGGTTGTATGCAATTGACCTGGGTAGAATGAAAATAAACTCTTTGGTGCTGTAATTCTTCTGTCCGAATAAGTTAAAAAAGTCGGAATATAATTCATACTGGTTCAGGTCCATGCATTGTTTTGCGGCATTCCGGGCTGTGGCCCAGTCGCCCATATACAATGCAATCCTCGCTTTCATAGCCAACGCTGCCCCTTTCGTGGCATATGCCACCTCATTGTCGGAATACTTTAAGGGCAGGTTGGCAACCCCGAAATCAAAATCCTTGTATATTTCATCCAGGATTACTTTTTTTGGGGTTCTCGACATATTAAACGCTTCTTCAATGGTCGGTGTATTTGTGTAAAATGGCACATCGCCAAAATAAAAAATCAGCATCGAATAATGCACCGCCCTTGCAAATTTTGCATTGGCAATGTACTGATTCAGTTTGGTTTCACTGATTTCACCCTTTGCCTTAACAGCCTTTTCCACAATCAGGTTGGCCGAGGCAATACATTCATACCAGGCAGTCCACCATTGGCCGACAAAACCGGTTTCTCCGTTCAGGGTACCTCCTGCCCATTCACTGGTGGGTGCTTCTCTGTTGATATAGTCATCGGCGTAGCTTTCATACCAGGCTCCTAAAAAATCAGATTTCGGAAACCTTAAATTTTCAAAATATGCATTGCTGAAAACACGGTTCAAAGCCATTTGTATCTCTGTCTCATTGGAGTACCAGTTTTCACTTGAACCCTGTGATAAAGGATTAAGCGTTAAATCATTACAACTCGACAGAACCAAACTTGTCACGATTGATATGATCAAATATTTTCTCATGGCATTTCTTTTAAAAGTTAACGGATAAACCAAAAATCAGGGATGATGTTACAAAATAGGAAGTGGTGGAGGTTTCAGGGTCCCAGCCTTTGGGAAAATTATTTATCGAAGGCAGGTCGGTAAGGCTGGCATAGACTTTTGCATTTTTCAACATCAGTTTTTTTGCCAGCGGTCCGGGGATGTTATACCCAAGGGAGATAAGCTTCAGCCTGAAATAAGCGCCGTTGATCAGCCAGAAATCGGAAAAGGTGCCATAGGTTGAACTATAAGCAGTATTTGAAAGCCGGGGATACCTTGCCTTCAGGTTTTGTTCGTCTGAGTTATACCGGCTCCAGTATTTGCCGAGTGTTTCAACAGGGAAGTCCATATTCATTTGATATACCATATTATTGTTAAGCCTTGCCAGTTGTTTTCCGACTCCCTGGAAGCTCAGGAACAAATCGAAATTCTTATAATCAAGGGAAATATTCCCGCCATAGAGATACCGGGGCAATGAACCTCCAAGCAATACCCGGTCGTAATCAGGCGTGATCTTTCCGTCGGGAACACCATCCGGACCACTAAGGTCCAGATATTTTATATCACCAACTTTAATCTGGGTATTTAGTTTGACTGAATTATCCAGGTCTTCTTTGGTTTGAAACAAACCATCGGTTTTATATCCATACCATTCGTTAAACTCACTCCCTTCGAATTTCACCTGTGCACCAAGGAATTGAGTACCGCCAAGATCACCCATCACCGATCTGTAATCCGACAGATTTGCTGAGACAGAGTATGACAGCTTACCGATCGTGTTATTATACCTGAGTTCAAAATCCCAGCCTTTTGTATTCATTTTGCCTGTATTCTGGTCAGGATTCGACAAACCAAGGTAGTCCGGAATTTCGAGTGCCAGCAACATGTCCTTTGTAACTTTATGATAATAATCGAAGGTCAGTCCCAGTTTGTTGTTAAAAAAGGAAGCATCCAGTCCGGCATCCAACGACTCGGTTGTTTCCCACGAAATATCCCGGATTGCATATTTCGATATATATGCCGTCTGTGTTGCAACAACTGAAGTTCCCTGAATAGCAACATCGTTTCCAAAGTTAATTGTTGCCTGGTACGGGTAATTTCCGATCCTTTCATTTCCCAGAGAGCCATACGAAATCCTGAATTTCAGAAATGACAAACCGTTTACGTTTTGCATAAATGGTTCTTCAGTAACAACCCATCCGGCAGATAATGACGGGAAGAAACCCCACCTGTAATCCTGATGAAATCTGGATGAGCCGTCGTACCTGCCATTCACCTGCAGGAGGTATTTGTTTTTGTAATCATACATCAGGCGCCCGAAAAACGACCGGGAGGCATACTCGGAGGCATTGCCCAAAACACTCAGATAGTTTTTATTTGCCAGGTCCAGGTAAGGGTAAGTTGTTAAGAGCAGGTACTGGCTCGAAGCACCTTCCGACTCCGAAAATGAATAAAAGTTTTCATTCCCTAACAGCAGATTCAAACTATGCTGTCCGATTGATTTCTGATAATTGGCCAGAAATTGGGTAACATAATTGCTTCCATCACTCCTTCCTTCTTCCAGAGAAGTTACACGGGCGCTGCTGATATAACCTGCTATAATATTCGGGTCCTCCCAGTTGGTATAAGGAATTTTCTTTATGAATATCTTGTTTTTTGAATTGTTTATATTCGTGGAAAATATTCCGGAAATCAACAAACCTTCGAATGGTTTGATATCAAGAGCAACTTTTCCGTTGCCGATCCTGTCCCATTGATGGTTGAAACCACCATATTTAAGCAATGCATACGGATTATATGAACTCTGTCCCACAGCCACCCGTCCGTCGGACCACAATGCCGCAAACGGTGCACTGGTACTGAATGTACCCACGGGAGTTGTCTGCGTAGTTTCAAGAAAGGAAGGATTCTTGTTTATTACATACCTGTAATTCAAATCGACTGTGGCTGAAATGAATTTATTAACAGTGATATCATTGTTTGCCCTGAGTGTGATATTTTCATAGGAAATTCCATCAAAAACCCCGTCGGTTTTTTCATCTGCAATCAGGATTTTCGTTTTCAGTTTGTCACCCCCCGAAGTAATGGATAACCGGTGGCTCTGCCGGGGTGCATTGTCGTTCATCATCATGTCCAACCAGTCGGTATCGGGATACTTGTCGGGATTCTCTGCATGAAGTGCGGCGTAATTTTCAACGATATTTTGAGCCCACACCGGATATTCCGATCCGGTGTTTGAATTATCGTTCCATTTTTCCTCATTCTGATACCTGAAAACACCCACGGCATCAACAAATTTCGGCACACTGGTCGGTTTTTCATAACCGTATTCCATGTTGTAATTCAAACTGAAATCGCCTGATTTTGCCCTTTTGGTTGTTATCAGAATGACACCTGCAGCAGCTTTTGACCCGTAGATCGATGAAAAAGCAGCATCCTTCAGGATAGAAATGCTTTCCACATCATTGGGATTTACATTGGCCATTGTCCCCTGAACCCCGTCAATAATAATCAGGGGTGTGTTATCGCCAATGGTTGTTACACCTCTGATACGGATGGTCCCATCGCTTCCCGGCCTGCTGCCGCTTCGGGTAACTGCCACCCCTGAAACTGCCCCCTGCAGGGCCTGAGATAACTTCATAGTCTTTCTTCCTGCAAGTTCTTCACCCCCTGCCGTTGCAACAGCACCGGTCAGATCCTTTTTCTTTACAGTACCATAACCGATTGCCACTACTTCATTCAGTCCTATGGTTTCCTCTTCCATCACCACATTCACCGAAGTTTTGCCTGCAACCTGAATTTCCTGGGTCCTCATCCCCACAAACGAGAATACAAGGATCGCATCGGATGAAATGCCGGATAACAGATATTTTCCGTCGCTATCGGTGATTGTTCCCTTTGCGAGCCCTTTCACCGCCACCGTCACACCCGGCAATGGAGAGCCTGAAACGTCGGTCACCCTGCCTGTTATTTGAGACTGCTGCCGGGCTTCATTTTCAGAAACCACGAAAGAAGGCTGGATAATGATATGCTTGTCCATCACCGTGTACGAAACATCCTGGCCTTCGAATAACCTGGCAAGCAACTGGTCGATCCGCTCATTGGTGACTTTTATATCGACCTTCCGGTCAACATCCACCAGCTTGCTGTTGAAGAAGAAATAGAACTCACTTTTTGACTCAATCTCATAAAGTACATCCCTGACAGTCGTACTTTTCATGTCCAGTGTGATCCTGGTAACCTGGGAATAGCTGTTTACCGCAATTACCTGGGTTAAAGAAACAAAAAGTAAAAAAAATGTCAGTCGCATAACTTTAAATAATTTGCGGAAAAAGTCCAAACAGGCTTCTTCCCGTTTAAACACCCATTTTTTTTTCATACTTTTGTTGTGATTTAGTGTTAATAAATAGGCAATATTTATTTGCATGGCGGGAAAAGGGATGGTACGAACATTCCTTTTCCCTTTTTTTATTTTTTCATATCCTTAAGGTTGGTTTTGGTTGTTATATGAATAACCTGTTTCTCATAGCTGTTGTCAGCCAGTTTTTTTCTTGGAACAATCCGATATTCGATGGGAGCTGAAAGTGCAAACATTTTCAGCATCTGGTCGAGGCTTTCCCCCGAAAAAGTGGCTGAATAAACATATCCCAGAATTTCGATGTTGTCAACAATAAATTCAACATTATACCATCGCTCCAGTTTTTCAATGACTTTTCCCATAGGGTCGTCCCGGAAAACAAGCTTCCCCGATTTCCAGGAAATATACTTGTCAGAATGAACCTTTCTTACCTCTATTCGGCTCTGGTTTCCCGTCAATGTGGCCAGCTCTCCCGGGTGCATGACAATCCTGCTTTCCCTGTCTTTTACCGACATTTCGATTTCACCTTCCACCAGCATGGTTTCGGTGTATTTCGCGTCAGGGTATGCACAGCAATTGAAGGAGGTGCCAACAACCCTGATGTCAATTCCTTTTGCAGAAACAAAAAAGGATTTGCCGGAATCTTTCTTCACTTCAAAGTAACCTTCACCGGATAATTCAACACGGCGTTCGTGCGATCCGAAAGGAACGGGATACAAGAGGGTGCTTCCTGCATTCAGCCAAACCAGGGTACTGTCGGGCAAAATCACAGATGACCTCATCCCAAGAGGGACTTCAATCTTGTTAAAAGCAGTTGTTTCAACGGGTTCATCCGGAGTGTACCTGTTGAAATAGAACCACAGCGAAGCAAAAAGCAAAGGGATTGAAACAATGGCTGCAACCCGCTCAAGATACCGGCGAAATAAGCTGAGACTGGTTTTTCCAAATAGCTTCCGCTCAACTTTTATACGGGCGGTTTCCGCATTGATTTTCTCCATCCTGCGGAGCTCGCCGGTCAAATTCCAAAGTTTCTTCTGTTCCAGAAAATACTCCCTGTTTATTGGATCAAGGAGCCACGCCTCCAGCTCTTCTTTTTCCGGCGACGTAATTTCTCCTTCCAATTCTTTCAAAACAAGGATCTCATATTTTGTAAATTCATCTTCCATATTTTCCTGCCTGTAACAATAAGACGGGAAGATGTCAATTTATACGTATAAAGGAAATTAAAATAAAAGAAAAGAAAACAAATAATCTTTCAGCTCTTCACGGAGCAATTTCGATGCCTTCAGGATTTGTGTTTCCACTGTTCGTGGCGACAATTCCAGCTTTATGGCTATTTCTTTGGCTTTCAGGTTGTCGAACCTGCTCAGAATAAAGATTTCACGGCATTTGGGCGGCAATTTGTCAATCGATTTCCGGATGATCTCCCGCAGTTCGGTTTCAGTGTAAAACTCCCCCTGGTAAACTGCATCCAGGTTTAGTTGACGCGAAGTGTATTTTTTCCTGGTTTCCTCCTTCCTGATGAGATCGATACACTTGTTCTTTACTGAATGAACAAGGTATTGCCTGACCGACAGTGATTGAATGGATTGCTTGTTTTCCCATAAACCGATAAAAACCGATTGAACAACATCTTCTGACATATCCGGGTCATGGAGGAAATGAGCGGCATAAACAACCAGCCCGGAATAATAGTAATTGAACAACATTGAAAAGAGTTTCCGGTCCCCCTCTTTTAACCTTTCAAGCACAAATACGTTTCCAAGGTCAGGTCTGTTGTCATTCCGGTCATTCAAATTGTCCGAATGTTTTTTTGCCAAAAGTATCGTTTTTTTTCGAAATAACGTTGAATAACGCCATTGGTGACCACGCATCAAAAATAGTGTGAGAATCTCTCCTTGTTGAGATTGTAATAAAAGGAAG
>CAYNBE010000037.1:0-21622 GCA_964395045.1 uncultured Prolixibacteraceae bacterium
TCGCTAAAACTCATACAAAAAATAAGGGATGAGGCGCACAGGTTTGGAATTTCTATCCATCGGCAAAAAAGATCGAACGATTTAATAAAAACAGAATTAAACCAGATTGCAGGTATCGGATCCGCTACAAGCAAAAAATTGCTTTTGAAGTATAAATCAGTCAAGAATCTAAGTCATCTTGATTTAAATCAACTTCAAAATGAAATAGGGGAGAGCAAAGCCAGATTGATTTACAATTATTTCAAAAACCTGCCAAAAGATGAATAGTTAGAATCGTTGTTGTTTTTTATTTTTGAGCGAAAGTGGCTATCAGTCTGAAAGATGTGATCTGATAAACATAATGTTTTAAAAATCTGCAGGATAGAAAATCATTGCCTTAAACCAGCATTGTTCAGGAGTAAGGAAAATACATCGAAAAGAAATCCCTTTATTGTTTCCACGTGGAACAGGTTACCAGGCAGGCCTGTATTTCTGATCTGTTTCGAGCAATCCGAGATAACTGATGTAACGTGATTCGGCAATTTCTCCTTTCCGGACTGAGTCTTTAACAGCACACCCCGGCTCATGTGTATGCGAACAGTTGTTGTACATACATCCCGGGGAAATACGGAAAATCTCAATGAAATAATGAGATATCTCCCAGGGCTCCATTTCCAACATTCCAAAAGCCTTTATCCCCGGCGTATCAATGATATATCCTCCGAAGTCGAGGGTATATAATTCTGAAAAAGTTGTAGTATGTTTTCCGGTTTCATGGAAATCTGAAATTTCAGCTGTTTTGATATGGAATCCAGGTTGCAGATGATTGATAATGGTTGATTTTCCAACGCCGCTATGGCCGTTAAAAACGCTTATTTTATTAGTCATAAGTGTTTTAAGGTTATCAAATCCAATATTTTTCGGCACAGATGTTTTGATGCAACGGTATCCGATTTTTTCATAAAGAGCATACAGTTGATTTATCGTTTCCATCTGGTCTGAATTATACAGGTCAATTTTATGAAACAAGAGTATTACAGGTATCCTGTATGCTTCCGAAGAAGCTAAAAACCGGTCAATAAAAGTTGTGGATGTCAATGGATACTGTATAGTGACAATCAGAAATGCCTGATCGACATTGGCTGCAATGATATGTGCCTGTTTTGACAGATTTTGGGAACGGCGGATGATATAGTTTTTTCTTTCATGAACTTTTGAAATTAATCCCCGAGTGGTTATTTTTTCCCCACTATGTCCATCGGTCAATTCAAAATCGACATGATCACCAACAGCAATTGGATTAGTTGTTTTGATCTCCTTCAACCTGAGGTTGCCCCTGATCCGGCACTCATATTTTGTACCCCGTTCATCAACAACAGTATACCAGCTCCCGGTTGATTTTATAACAAGCCCTGTTTTCACAGTAAAAAAGTTTGAAGGGTAGGGGCTATTGTTTGAAATTCCAGTCCAGTATGATTTTTCCGCAATTTCCTGACTCCATGATATCGAAGGCTTCCTGAAATCTATCGGCAGAAAATCGGTGTGTGATGATTCCCGAAATATCCAAACCGGACAGAAGCATCATTTCCATCTGGTACCAGGTTTCATACATTTCACGGCCATAAATTCCTTTCAGTGTCAGGCCTTTAAATATAAGTTTGCTCCAGTTGATCTGTGTGGAAGAAGGCAATAATCCCAAGAGGCTGATTTTTCCTCCGTTATACATGTTATTAACCATGTCATTGAAAGCAATTGGGGAACCAGAACACTCAAGTCCCACATCAAATCCTCCGACCATGTGAAGGGTTTTCATCATCTGTTTAAGGTTTTCAGAAGCAGGATCAATTACAAGGGTAGCTCCCATTTTTTGCGCAAGTTCCCGGCGGTAAGGGCTTAAATCGGTCCCTACCACATTGCGTGCACCTGCAAATTTACAAATGGCTGCAGCCATTGCTCCTATTGGGCCACCAATGCCTGTTATTAACACATCTTCACCCAGTAATGGAAATGAAAGTGCTGTATGTGTTGCATTTCCAAAAGGATCAAGAACAGAAAGAATTTCATCCGGAATCCGGGAATCGATATGTAAAACATTCCTGGAGGGAACGGAAAGAAACTCAGCAAATCCTCCATCCCTGCCTACTCCAATCCCGATGGTATTATCGCATATATGCTGTCTTCCCCGCCTGCAATTCCTGCAATATCCGCATGAGATATGCCCTTCAACAGTTACCCGGTCACCCACGCTTATGTTTTCGACTTCAGAACCTGTCTCTACAACATATCCCATGTATTCATGCCCGATGATCAGAGGTGTCCTGATATTTTGCTGGGCCCATTCATCCCATTTGTAAATGTGCAAGTCGGTGCCACAAATGGCTGATTTACTTATCTTTATAAGTACGTCGTTCGGACCAGGAACAGGAATGGGAACCTCTTCCATCCAAATACCTTTTTCCGGTTTGATTTTGACAAGGGCTTTCATTCTTATAAGAGGTTATAGTGGAAAAGACAGATTAAAAATATAAAAAACAGACATGAAAACAGATTGACAAGCAACAGGTTTGAGAAAAAAATCAGATTCCCGATAAATGGAGCCCCAGCTCCATTCTGGAAAGATATCTGACCGGATACCATGCTGCAACAAGACCTATCAGAAGTACGATTCCAAATATAAAAAACAAATCAGGTATCTGAATGTGTACCGGGTAAGCCGAAATAACAAATGAACCGTTACCTGGAAGGGAAATGATCTTAAAATAGTGCTGAATCAGGCAAACCACGGTTCCTGTAATAAGTCCAGATATTGCTCCGATAATGGAAATCAGCCAACCTTCGAACAAAAAAATCTTTTTGATCAGTTGTTTGGTTGCCCCCATGCTGTGCAGAATAAGAATATCTTCTTTTTTATCGATAATGAGCATCGACAAGCTTCCAAGGATATTGAAAGAAGCAATGGTCACAATAAACAGCAAAATAAGATATGTAATCCACTTTTCAGCTTTCATGGTTTTAAAAAGCGTATCATGCTGCTGGTATTTATTCTTGACAAAATAACCGGGACCTGCTTTTTCTTCAATTTCCCGTTTAACTCTATTTAGATCGTTAATGTTACTTACTTTTATCTCCAATGAGCTGATTTTGTTTTTATTACCAGTCAATTTTTCAGCAAAGCCGATGGGTACGAAAACTGTTCTGGCATCCACTTCTTCCAACAGGGAAAAGATACCTGAAGGATAAATAGGACTGTAATTGAGTGCATTTTCAGGTCTTAAAGCTGTTTTCAATCCCTTACGGGGTACGTATACATGAATTGGTTCGGTAAACCTGCTTCTTAAATCGAGGTTTGCAGCCACGCCAACACCCGGCACAGCATAACAAAGGCCATCGGCTTCAAGAATGAATGAACCATCGATGATCAGGCTGTCAATCCCTGAAATCTGGTTAAAGCCAGGTGAAACCCCTTTTATACTGGCAATAACCTGCCGGCCTTTGTGGGTCAGGAGTGCGTTTTCTTCAATCACTTCGGAATAACCGCAAATCCCTGGTACAGTTGCCAGTACTGAATCGCGAACAAATGCAGGGTCAAAAAGAGGTTCCTTTGAGGAGGTAATTTTTAAATCAGGATCCAGAATACTGAAATATGACTTGATGAGGTCATCAAAACCATTAAATACAGACAACACAACCACGAGGGCAAAAGTACCAAGTGATACACCTGCTGTAGCAATACCCGAAATGATATTAATAATATTCCTTTTTTTCCGGGAAATCAGGTACCGTTTTGCTATGAAAAAGGGGAGATTCAAAGCATGGATTTATGAAGGGGTTACAGATTTATTTTTCAAGCAGGCGGTCGATTTTTTCAAGATAATTCAGGGAGTCATCCAGGTAGAATGTGAATTCAGGAATTATCCGCAACTGTTTGGCAACTTTGTTTCCAATAATACCCCTGATGGTTTTAGTCATCCGCTGAATATGAAGAAGGGTTTCTGCTGCCTTGTCAGGTGGATAGATACTGACATAGCACCGGGCCAATGACAGATCGCTGGTTATCCTGACGATGGTCACACTGATCAGCAATCCGGGAAACTCGGGTTTCAGTTCCCGGATAAAGATACCTGCCAGCTCTTTTTGAATCAGACGTGCTATCTTATTCTGGCGAGTTGTAAATGTTTCCATGTTGAATCGATTATGGTTCAAAAATACGGATTTTGACGAAAGAAATCTGAAAAAGTTCAGGAAGCCATTGTGCAGCCCTTCCCTGAAAATATGTAATTTGGCTGTGTGAATATTTTGTACGACCATGCGGACACTCCATATAAAAGAACGTGAAAAAATCGACTCTGTCATCCGGTCATGCAAAATCTGTTATCTTGCTGTTTGTGAACACGATCAACCATACGTATTGCCCATGAATTTTGCCCTTGATGGTGATTGTATCATCCTGCATTCAGCGCAGGAGGGTAAAAAATGGGAAACGATGAAAAAAAATCCCCGGGTTTGTGTAACCTGGGTATCGGGCGAGGAACTGGCCTGGCAGGATATTTCAGTCGGATGCAGTTATAGGGTTGTATCCAAATCGGTGATTGCCGAAGGCGATGTAGAATTTGTGGAGGATTTTAATGAAAAGGTCTCCTGTATGAAAAAGTTGATGGCACAATACTCTTCCCGGTCGTTTGAATTCAGCCGCCCGTCTATCTGCAATGTGGGGGTGATCAGGGTACGTATCCGGAATATTACTGCACGTGACTTTGGAACAAAAGCAGTTCCATTCCAGAAAAAATCAGAGGATTGAACTTACTGTAAAATCGGGATTGCAGTGTAGCCAGAAAATGATTACATAAAATGATAAGAAGCGTATGATATTTGTAACCGGAGGTACCGGACTGGTAGGAAGCCATTTGTTGTTGGAGCTCACACGAAAACACGGCCATGTGAAAGCCTTGAAAAGAAAGACCAGCAACACAGAAATGGTTAGAAAGATATTCTCATGGTATACAGATGATTTTGAGAAGTTATACCGGGGAATTGAATGGACAGAAGGAGACATTCTGGATGAATTTTCGCTTTATCATGCCTTAAAAGGAGTAGATCTTATTTATCATTGTGCTGCCATTGTTTCGTTCGATACCAGAAAAAAATCGGAAATGATACGAAATAATGTAGAGGGAACAGCAAATCTTGTAAATGCAGCCATTGAATGCGGGGTGGAAAGGATATGTCATGTCAGTTCAAATTCTGCCTTGGGAAAAACTGAGCCAGGTATGGCAATCACAGAAGAAACCAGATGGTTGCCGTCAAAGAAAAATTCAGGTTATTCTGAAAGCAAATTTTTCTCTGAAACCGAAATCTGGAGGGGAATGGAAGAAGGTTTGGATGCAGTGGTTGTAAATCCTTCCATTATTATCGGCCCTGGTAACTGGAACAATGGAAGTTCAGGTTTTTTCCCGGTGATTTACAAGGGACTCCTATTCTATACTAAAGGGACCACCGGATTTGTGGATGTCAGGGACGTAGTCAGTGCTATACTTCTTCTCACCGAGAAAGAGAACTTTGAGATTTCAAAAGGACAGAAATACCTGATCAGCGCAGAAAACATGAGTTATCAGTCGTTTTTTCATCTGATTGCGGATGCCCTTGGAAAACGGAAGCCTTCGGTTTATGCTTCCGATTTATTACTTGAAATCGCATGGAGGGCTTCTTCGCTCTGGGGAATCCTTATAGGTGCACCTGTAAGGATTACGAAAGAAACAGTGGCCAATTCAAACCTGAAACAACAATTTGACGGATCTAAAATATGCCGGACCTTCGGTTTTAGCTACAGGCCTGTCAGCGAGGCGATCGCACATACAGCGAGCTGTTTTTTACAGGATATCGGGGCAGGCAGAAGCTGATTTTCAGGCGTGAAAAACAAGCATGGGTATATTTGTGTGAAACAACATTTTACGTGCGATACTGGGATTGAAAATCCTTGAAAGCATGCTTCTCCTGTGCGTTGTCAATGCCAAGAGGTCAATACTATTCTCGGTGATATATTTCTCGATCTCTTCGAGAATATCAACCCCGTCGATCAATTGACATTTGAATGTTTCTTTCTGATATTTTGAACAAAGAATATTTTTCATACCTTCCAATCGGGCAAGATTCCACATGGGATCGCCTTTAATACCGATATGGACACAATGTAATTCAGGATGGTAAGGCTTCAGGATACCGATGAGGGTCTCAATGGCAGAGAAGTCTTTGTTGTCGAAATTTGTGGCATAGAGAACTTTGTGAAAGACAGAAGCGATATTTTCAGGTGTATCGGCCGGGATGGCCAGAACCGGGACTTTCGAAGAAGAGATAATCTCGGCAGTCACACTTCCAATGATGTCATATTCACTTCCTGCTTTTCCCTGGGTTCCCATTGCAACCAAAATAACCCTATTTAAATGGGTGTACGAGAGGATATCTTCGCTCGGTTCCCCGGCTTTGATCATATACTCAGTTGAAATTGTGTTCCACCGTTCTTTGGAAACACTCTCTACCAGAATTTTTAGGAAAGTCTCCATATTTTCCCGGGCAGCCTTTTCTGCATTCTCAAGGTGTAGCATTAATCCGGTGTCAAACGCGTATACATCACTGAAAGGAACTGAATACGCGATCGGATTCGGATAGGAGTGGAGCAGAACCATTTCAGCTTTAAGCTGAAATGCAATTTCAAACGCAATTCGGGCAGCTTTTTGTGAATAAGAAGAAAAGTCAACCGGAACCAGTATCTGTCTTGGTGCATCGGGATTCTGGCTGGAACCGGGAAAAGATTTTCCCATGAATTCTTCGAGAACCGAAAAACCATTTTCGAGATCCTGATCTTCGACCTGGATACGAACTGACTGAGTAGAAGTATCCTCAGGAAGGTGCAACTCTTCAAAATAGCAGCTTATTTTCTCCTTTTCCAGCAGAAGTTTCAGGATTTCTGCCCTGGATTTTGGAAGAACGGCCAAAGTCACTCTGTTAATTCCCATGATTTACCGGTTTGATGATACCCTCATTGACAGGGTATTCGTAAAATACCGGCATTAAGTTACAGTAAAAACCTCAAAAAATCAAGGGAAGAATACTGCTTTTACAGTATCTACATAATCCAGTTTTTCCCACGTAAACAATTCAACCGGAATGGATCTTTCAGTATGGTAGGGCGGTTTGAACAACTTTGTGACCGTTTTCGGAACACGTCCCATGTGTCCGTAACTTGCTGTTTCGAAATAGATGGGTTTACGTAGCTGAAGCCGTTCTTCGATAATCGCCGGGCGGAGGTCGAATATCTGTTCTACTTTTGCAGCTATTTCACTGTCAGTCAGTTGAACATGACTTCTTCCATATGTGTTGACGTATACCCCGACCGGTTTTGCAACTCCAATGGCATAGGCAAGCTGAATCAGGATTTCATCAGCAACTCCGGCAGCAACCAAATTTTTAGCAATGTGCCGAGCAGCATAAGCGCCTGAACGGTCAACCTTAGAAGGGTCTTTGCCGGAAAATGCTCCTCCGCCATGCGCTCCCTTGCCTCCGTATGTATCAACGATGATTTTGCGGCCGGTTAGTCCGCTGTCTCCATGCGGGCCACCGATTACAAATTTTCCTGTGGGGTTGACATGGTAAATGATATCATCATGAAAAAGATTTCTGATTCTCTCGGGAAGCTGTGCTACAACCCTGGGAATCAGAATATGGATGACGTCGTGCCTTATTTTTGCCAGCATGGCCTTTTCTTCCGCAAACTCATCGTGCTGTGTGGAAACTACGATGGTATGCACTTTTTTCGGGGTGTGGTCCTCATTGTATTCAATCGTTACCTGTGACTTTGAATCAGGCCGGAGATAGGGCATCGGACTACCCGTCTCCTTCCTGATCCGGGACAGTTCAAGCAGAATCTTATGTGACAACTCCAATGGCAGAGGCATGTAATGATCGGTATCCCGACAGGCGTAACCAAACATCATTCCCTGGTCACCTGCCCCCTGATCCTCTCTCTTTGGCCGTTCAACACCCCTGGTAATATCACTGCTTTGTTCATGGATAGCAACCAGAATTCCGCATGAATCTCCGTCAAACCGGTATTCCGCTCTGGTATAACCGATTTCTTTGATCACTTTTCTCACCACATCCTGGATATCGACATAGGTTTTTGACTTTACTTCGCCGGCAACAATCACCTGGCCTGTTGTCACCATGGTTTCAATGGCAATTTTGGATTCCGGGTCATATGCCAGAAACTGATCCAGCAACGAATCTGAAATCTGATCGGCTATCTTATCGGGGTGACCAGCCGATACAGATTCACTGGTAAATAAATAACTCATTATTCTTAACTTTTTAATGTGCCATGCTGTACTGGCACGGTTTACAAAATTTTGTTCTACTGGATGAAGGGACTGGCAAGCCAATGTTTTACAGATTGTTTTAGCATTTTATAGTGGTTGCAATCAATCACAAATCTTTCCACGTAGCTGCTGCAAAAATACACTTTTTTTAATGAAATGAGCATTCTGGCTTATGTCGGGACCAGCCCGAATGATAAACTCTTATATGCGGATTACCTGCCTGCCCGGCCTATCACGCCTACCGGCAGGCGGGCAGGTGTTTTAATGCATTCACCATTACAGCTAAATGTTTTAAGCACACAAAAAGAATTTTTTGTTTTTTTGACACTCCGATAACCGGACAAATAATAAAAGGTTTAAATGATCCTCTCGTTATGAAAAGAATCGTAGATTTTCTGAAAGATCAAAAAATCACCAGCATACTCGACGTATGTACCGGAAAAGGAGACTTTCTGGGATTTATATCTGAGAGTTTCCCCGAAGCTTATTATACCGGTGTTGATATTGATGAAAATGCTCTTGAAGAAGCTCGCAGGAGGTTCGTTGACAACAAGTTCCGGTTTCTGAAGATGAATGCGGAAAATCTGGAATTCAGAAGCAATCAATTCGACCTTGTGACAATTTCCAATGCACTGCATCACATTTCAGGGCCTGCCAAAGCGCTGAATGAATTGAAGCGGGTTGTGGTCCGGAAAGGATGGATCGTTGTCAGCGAGATTGTGAGCAGTGGTTTGAATCCGGCCCAGGAGTGCCAGAAATTGTATCATCACCATAAAGCCGGTGTGGACCGCTTGCTAGGTATTCCCCACAGGGAAACTTTTTCTGAAGGGGAGATTGTTAGTATGATTGCGATGTGCGGTTTGCATGCAACATATAATTTCACTTTCCTCCGTAAAAATGAACCAGACATTGATCCTATCGTTCTGGAAGATTGGATTGCCAAAATGGAGGCAACCCAAAAGAAGGCAGAAGGCCTTGCCGGATACATGGAACTAAGGCAGATGGTGGCTGATTTTCGCAGGTGCGTATTCCAGCATGGTTTTCAACCTGCCCCCAATCTTGTGATCATGTGCAGGGTTGAGTGACCATTATTCTTTACGTTGCGCTTCGGCGCCTCCTGAAATTTCCAAAATTTCCTTGGTAATGGCAGCCTGGCGTTCCTTATTGTATTGAAGTGTGAGTTCTGAAATCAATTCGGTGGCGTTGTCGGTGGCCTGGTGCATGGCAGTCATCCTTGCTCCGTGTTCGGCAGCAGATGAAACAAGCAACGCTTCGTAAAACAGGGATTGAAGGTACATCGGGATGATCTTTGCTGCAATTTCTTCGCGCGAAGGTTCAAAAATGACATTATCGGCATTGCTCTTTTTATCATTCTGCAGGACTTGCAGGGGAAGAAAAATAGAGGAGTTTTGAATATAATGTGTAGCAGTCACGAAACCGTTATACGAAAGGACAATTCTGTCGTATTCATTTTTCATGTAGTTTTCTATCATCATATTTGCTGCTGCCGAAGCTTCCCCGTAAACCGGTTGGTCAATCAGTCTGTGAAAGGTCCCTAAAACATTCATTTTGTGGTTTTTCAACAACCGCTCCCCGAATTTTCCAATAGCCCAAAAATGAACATGGTTGTTTTTTATCTGACTTGAATATTCCGAACCGATCAGTTGCAAGGTATCAAAAGTGATTTTCGAATTGAAACTTCCGCACAATCCACGGTTTGAAGTAATTAACACCACCAGTATCTTCTCCGGTGGCTTTGGATGGGTGAACTTCCGAATATTGATATTCTCCTCTTCAAAAGAAATCAGGGATGATACAATTTTCGACAACCCGGAAACATAAGGCATAAATGAAGATACCGTATCCTGGGCTTTTTTCAGTTTTGCTGCAGATACCATCTTCATTGCATTGGTAACCTGGCGGGTGGTTTTAACCGATGCGATCCGGCTTCTGATTTCCTTCAGTCCCGACATACGGCGGCAAATTTTATGATATGATTTCTTTCATCAGGTATAAAAAGGGCAAAAATATTGGGTCATTTTGCCAACGCATATTTTTCGGCAATTTCCCCGGCTACTTTTTTTAGGACAAATTCAGCATCAGGATGAAGGGTGCCGGAATTCAAGGTATTAAGGGTTTCTTTGTGTTGAAGCTCAAGCCTTTCAATAAAATCGACTTCGAAAAGCTTCACCTTTTCAGCAGGGACGTTTCTTAGCAATTCCTGTGTTCCGCAAAAAACGATAGCAATCATATGTTCAAGTTTCATAGGCTGAAACTGTGGTTGTTTCAGGATTTCAACGTTCTTTTTTCCTTTGTCGAGTACCCTGAGAGTGGCAGCATCAAGATCGGAGCCAAACTTGGAAAATGCTTCCAGCTCCCTGTACTGAGCCTGATCAAGTTTCAAAGTTCCGGCAATTTTTTTCATAGCCTTTACCTGGGCAGATCCACCGACACGGGAAACCGATATTCCCACATTGATAGCCGGCCGGATTCCTGCATTGAAAAGATTTGATTCGAGAAATATCTGTCCATCGGTTATGGAAATGACATTGGTAGGGATGTAAGCCGAAATATCCCCCGCCTGAGTTTCGATAATGGGCATTGCAGTTAACGATCCTCCCCCTTTCACTCTGCTGCGGAGACATTCGGGCAAATCGTTCATTTTTGAAGCGATTTCGTCCGATTCAATAATTTTGGCAGCTCTTTCAAGGAGACGTGAGTGCAGGTAAAACACATCTCCCGGATAAGCCTCCCTTCCTGGAGGACGCCTGAGCAGAAGTGATACTTCCCTATATGAAACAGCCTGCTTTGATAAATCGTCATAAATAATCAGTGCATCCCGGCCTGTATCCCGGAAAAACTCACCGATGGCAGCACCTGCATAGGGTGCATAAAACTGCAGGGCGGCAGGATCGGAAGCTGTTGCCACTACGATGACGGTATAGTCCATTGCCCCGTATTTTTCAAGTGTGGCTGCCAGGCTGGCAACCGTTGAGCCTTTCTGTCCGATAGCCACATAAATGCAATAAACGGGACTCCCTTTTTCAAAATTCTCCCGCTGGTTGATGATTGTATCAATAGCAAGAGCTGTTTTTCCCGTCTGGCGGTCTCCGATGATCAGTTCCCTTTGTCCACGGCCGATCGGAATCATGGCGTCAATTGCTTTTAATCCGGTCTGCAGTGGCTGTTTGACCGGTTGCCTGAAAATGACCCCCGGGGCCTTTCTTTCCAGGGGCATTTCAAAAAGCTCCCCACCGATGGGGCCTTTTCCGTCCAAAGGCACTCCCAGAGTGTTGATCACTCTTCCGATAAGATTTTCACCAACCATGACCGAAGCCATTCGCTTCAACCGTTTTACCGTGTGTCCTTCTTTCACTGATTCAGATGGTCCCAGAATGACAGCTCCCACATTGTCTTCCTCAAGATTGAGAACAATTCCTTTGGTGCCACTTTCAAATTCAATCATCTCATTGGACTCCACGTTGGAAAGGCCATAGATGTGTGCTATTCCATCCCCGACTTGCAGAACCGTCCCCACTTCATCAATATCTGCATTGATTCTAAATTGTTCCAGTTGTTTCTTTATGATACTGGTAACTTCCGATGGTCGTATTTCAGCCATATCTGCGTTGTTGATGTATGATCTTGTTTATACCAGCAATGCTGATTTGATTTTTTCCAATTGAGCGGAAATGCTTCCGTCATACTGAAGATCTTCGATGCGAAGAATCATCCCGCCGATGATGGAGGGATTTATTCTCTCACTTAGTACCACAGTTTTACCGGTTTCCTTTTCCAGGTTATCACGAATCACGGCAGAAATTTCCCCGGTTAATGGCCAGGCAGTGGTAATTACCGCAGGAACAATGCCTAGTTCCTTCCTTACCATGTCGATAAAATTCCGGCAAATGCCGGGAAGATGCTGTTCCCTTTTGTTTTCTGCAACAAGAATAATAAACCGCAGGGTCAGCTCGCCAACAGATGGTTGAAGTACTTTTTGGAGAATTGTTTTTTTCTGCGAAATCCTGATAACAGGATTTGAGATAACCGCCTTCAGCTCTTCAGAATGGTGTAAAATTGAATCGATCTTCTGGATATCTTCGTAAAGCATGGTTGTATTACCAGTCTCTTTTCCCAGCATAAAAAGTGCACGGGCATATCTGACAGCGATCTTGCTCTGATCCATATTCAATTCAGTTTGAAATCCTCTATCTGGGAACGGATCAGTTTTTCCTGTTCGGGAGTTTTTTCAAGTTTCTCCTTTAAGATTTTTTCAGCTATCTGGACCGACAATTCAGCCACTTGTTTCCGAATATCGCTGATGGCTCTATTTTTTTCATTTTCAATTTGTTCCCGTATCTGTGCCAGTACTTTCATTCCTTCCTGTCCCGCTTTCTCCCTTGCCTCGGAAATTATTTTTTCCTTGATATCCCTTGCTTCTTTCAGGATTCGTTCTTTTTCCCTCAATGCTTCTGCCCGGGCTACATCCTGCCCGGCTTTCAGTTCTTCCATTTGTTTCCTGGCCAGATCAGCCGAGTTTAAAGCCTCCCTAATTGAGTTCTCCCGTTCCGCCAGCACATTCAGGATTGGCTTCCAGGCATACCGGCGAAGAAGAAAAACTACGATACCAAAAATTACCAGTAACCAGAAAATGGTTCCGGAATCCGGTGTAACCAAACCCATTTTGATCTTTGTGTTAGTTTGAATAAATAAATGGACGAATCTGAATCAACCTGAACCTTTCCTAAAACAGGTCTATGCAAAGAAAATAACAAGCATACAGGTTATAACAGCGAAAAATGCCACCCCCTCGATCAGGGCTGCTGCAACAATCATTGTAGAACGGATGTCACCGCTGGCTTCAGGTTGGCGGGCGATTCCCTCCATGGCGCCCTGACCGATTTTGCCAATTCCGATCCCGGCGCCTATAGTGGCCATTCCTGCTCCCAAAGCTGCTCCGAAAGGACCCAGAATAAATTCAGCTAAAAGAATGAACAGTGTTTCCATATTTGTATTTGTTAAACCGTAAATAATCATGGGTGATGCTCTGCTGTGGCCATTCCGAAATAAAGGGCCGACAGCAAAGTAAAAACAAAAGCCTGTATGAACGACACCAGGATATCCAAAACCAATATAAAAACCGAGAATCCTATCGAAACCGGACTGATAAGGTATCCTGCATAAGGCCCCATCATGTTGCTAAAAATAAAAATAAGGCTGATAAATACCGTTACAATTAAATGTCCGGCCATCATATTGGCGAATAACCGGACCATTAAAACAAGGGGTTTTGTTAACATCCCGAAAAACTCCACAAACGGCATCAGAGGCACAGGATATTTCATCCACCATGGAACATCGGGGTTGTAAATTTCTTTCCAGTAATGTCTGTTCCCGTTGAAAGTGGTCATGAAAAAAGTGAAAAGTGCAAGCACCATGGTGACTGAAATATTCCCCGTAACATTGCTTCCAAACGGAAAAACAGGAACCAATCCAATCAGGTTGTTGATCAGGATAAACGAAAACACAGACAGCAGGAAAGGCAGGAATTTCATGTATTTTTCCTTTCCGATAGCAGGAATTGCAATGTCATCACGTACAAAAATAACAACAGGTTCAATCAGGTTTACAAGACCGGTCGGTGCTTTTCCTGCATTTCTGACAGCCATTCGGGCTCCCTTAATCATGATAAACAGAAGGAGGAAAGCTGATATCAAGGCTCCCGCTACACTTTTCGTGATTGAAAAAGCAAGGGGCCGGCCTGTGACCTTACCGCTTTCATCGAGCTCGACTATTTTTCCTTTGAATTTTCCTTCACCCGCAATTGTAAATCCTTTCCAGGCATTTTCACCATGGTGGAACCGGGATGAGAGAAAAAGATGAAATCCACTTTTTCTACTGTACAGAATGACCGGCAATGGAACAGAAATGTGGGTATGCCCGATGGTCAGGATGTGCCATTCATAAGCATCGGAAACATGTTCAATTACATATTCTCCGGCATCAAATTTCTTTTTTTCAGCAGTTTGCGATATTTCTGTACGGATTGTGTCAACGTTGTCCCTGGCTGAAAGAAACAGCGGCACTTCTGTTAGGTATACCAATATGAAAATGAAGTATTTTCGGAACAACATCGTCACTGCTGAGATATGATCTAAAACACTGTAAATGTACTCTTTTTTTTACCTCTTTTTCAACAACCAGTCATGTCGTCTTTAGGTTTACGTAGTTTTGCTCTTTTTATTTCCCGCCTTTCTGACATAAGCTGATAATTCGGAAACTTCAAAAAATGTAAATACAAGATACAGAAACCCTGTGACAATGACCAATGCTATGGCATTTTCCTTGTCCGCTATGATCAGCAGTGCTGTCAGAAGAATGGAGAGAAGCAACCGTCCAAGGGTGATCATCATACTGACCCGTGTGAATTTTCCCATTTCCTGTTTTACCAGTCCTGACTGGACAGTAAATGTAATCCATGTGAATAAGAAGAAAAAAAGCAAAATGAACGGGAAAAGAGGAGAATAGTAATTCCTTAAAAACAAATAAAATAGAATCGACATGACCAGGGAGACAACCAGGGTAACCAGAATCAGTCGTTTAAGGAACCGGGATACAACAGGATTCTTTCTCACGGCTTTTTGTTAACGTTAAGTAAATGAATAGTCCGGCAATGAACAGGCAGGAATTGCGCATGCCCCGTATTTTGGGAGTCATCCATCAATTTATGGAAAAAGAATTCCGGTAAGTTGTTATTTTGTTCCAAATCCGAAGAATGGATATCTGGACAAATAAACGGCTGTTGGTATTCAGTCGTATTTATTTGTGTGTTTCGTTCGGCATTTTCTCAGGAATGGGCCCCATCTGGCAGGAGCCTGTAAAAAGTGAGCCTGGTTCCACGGCAAGTTTTGATGCAATGATGTCGCCTGAAACAACGGCTGTTGCTTTCATGGTTAAAAGTTCGGCTGCAGATATTTTGCCCTTGAACCTGCCGGCAATTTCAATGTTTGCGCAGAGGATTTCCCCTTCGACGGTTCCTGAACTGCCGATTACCAGCCGACCTTTTGATTTAATATTTCCCTTTAGTGATCCGTCGATCCGGATATCTCCCTCAGCAACAATATCACCTGTAATCTTTGTGCCCGAGCTGATCAGGTTGATATTCTGAGAAGGTGTCTCAGGGTAAGATTTTTGATTCATTTTCACTATTTCAATTTGTTTAGACCTCATTTGTGAATACCGGGGTATTCGTTTATAAAGTTAAAAAAAAGAGATGGTGAAGTATTAAAAAAGATCAGAAATTTCTGATCTTTTCATGAGGCCGGTTAAACAGCAATTTCTTTTTCAATTACTTTTTTCCCCCGATAATAACCGCATTCGCCGCAAATTGTGTGCATTTTGACAGAAGCACCGCAATTTGAGCAGGTTGTCAGGGTTGGCAAAACCGCTTTGTCATGGGTTCTGCGTTTGTCTCTTCTCGTTTTCGAGTGTTTATGTTTTGGATGTGCCATAGCTTTTATTTAATTTTTGTTTGTCAGACTTTTTAACTGGTCCCATCTTTCATCCGTTTTGCTTCCGGCTGTATGAGTATGTTCTTCCAGCTTTTTCAGCATATCGGGATTACACCCTGTTGATCCTTTTCCCTTGGGTGAATGCACATGCCTCAGGGGGATACTGAGACAGATGTATTCGTAAATCAATTGCGCCACATTGAATTGAAAATCATCGGGATGAAGCCAGATAACATCTTGGTCGTCCGACCCGGTTGATTCTCCGAATTTGATGAACAAACCGGCATGATGGGTAACCGGTTGATCGTATTTCTCAAGGCATCTGTCACAGACGAGTGGGATAATTCCGGCAAGTGCAATGGTTAGTGCCATGAATGTGCTTCTCTTTTCCAGTGTGATTTTTATATCCACATCTGCCTGTTCAACAAGGCTGTTTTCAAAAAGAACAAAGAACGCATCGCTGATGTGGTAGTCAAAAACATGAGCGCCTTCAGCCAAACCCTTGAAGGCAATGTTATATGTTGACAATTTTTCCACGGCAAAAAAGTGCTGCAAAATTATACTTTTTTATAATATGAATAAATGAACAGCTGAAATTATTTGAATATTATCCTGTTGTGTGTTTTTTTTGAAGAACGATCCGGAAAGTAGTTCCCTTGTTGATCTCCGATTCCCGTATAAATATTTTTCCTCCATGGTAATTTTCAACGATTCTCTTTGCCAGCGACAATCCCAACCCCCAACCCCGTTTTTTGGTTGAATAGCCTGGTTGAAAAATATTTTTAAAATCCGATTTATGAATGCCTTTTCCTGTATCCTTCAGATCGAGTATCACTCCTCCTTCTTTTTCTTTCAGGGAAAGGGTAATGGTACCCGAACCGTTCATGGCGTCCATTGCATTTTTACAGATATTTTCTATCACCCAGGAAAATAGTGCTTCATTTAAAGGTACATCCCAGTTCTTTTTCGGATCGCAGTCAATTTCATACCTGATCTTGTCAGAGGACCGGCGTTTTAGATATTCGACTGTCGAATGGATCACAACGGAAAGGTCGGTGTGGAGCAATTCGGGTTTTCCACCGATTTTCGAAAATCGTTCTGTAATTCTCTCCAGGCGTTGAATGTCTTTTTCCAGTTCTGATACAATAGTTTCATCGGCATTCTGCAATCTCAGAAGCTCAACCCATGCCATCAGGGATGAAATGGGTGTACCCAATTGATGGGCAGTTTCCTTTGACATTCCGACCCAGACCTGGTTTTGTTCGGCTTTTCTGGAAGTACTGAATGCAAGATATGCAACCGCGATGAAAAGAAAGATCACAATCAGTTGCACCACCGGGAATAACCTCAGGTTTCTCAATAGATAGGATTCACGGTAATAGATGAATTGTTTTGAAGTTTCAGATATAATTACTTCAATTGGGGGGTTCTGTAACTTCATCTTGCGAAATTCCTTTTTAAGAATCTCTTTTTCACGGTTGGGTTTTACCTGAATGTTGGCATAGAGCAGGATTGAATCCGATTCATTGGCAAGCACAAGAGGGTTGGTCACATTCTGATGAATGATCATTTCTATCAAAGAGATATCGAGTTCAGAACCAACCGTTTCACTGCCTAGCCTCTTAGAAGCTTCTGCCCATAATTCGACTTTCTTCCTTTCTTCCAACGAAAGCTTGTCAGTCAGCCAGTTTGTGTACAACAGAGAAGCAACTCCGATCAGGACTGCTGTGAACAACAACAGGATTTTCCACCTCCGTTTTTTCAGGTAAATATTCAAGTCGTATGTTTTTCGGTTTCTTATAGGGATGAACGGTTTTAGCAGGAAAAAATTATCTGTCAGTCATTTTTCGTGCAGCCAGCCAAATACCCTCTGCATCGATTCCACATTCCCGGTATTGAATCTCCTGGGTTCCCTGTTCGATAAACCTGTCGGGGACCCCCAGGATTTTCACCTCGGCTGAGTAGTTGTTATCAGCCATAAACTCAACAACAGCGCTTCCGAATCCCCCTTTAACCGTCCCGTCTTCAACCGTGATGATTTTTTTAAATCGGGTAAATACAGCATGTAAAATTTCTGAATCGAGAGGCTTCACAAAGCGCATGTCGTAGTGTGCGGCAGAAATTCCTTCACGCCGGAGTTTTTTAACGGCACGCTGGGCAAAGATGCCTGCTTTTCCAATCGACAGGATGGCAAGTTCATCTCCTTCGGTAAGGATTCTCCCTTTTCCCAGTTCAATTTTCTCCATTGGTTTTTTCCAGTCGACAGTGATACCGCATCCTCTGGGATAGCGGATAGAAAACGGTCCCATCCCGTCGAGCTGGGCAGTGTACATCATGTTTCTCAGTTCTGTTTCGTCCATAGGTGCTGCTACCACCATGTTGGGAAGTGTACGCATGTATGCAAGGTCAAATACTCCCTGATGGGTGGCACCGTCTTCTCCCACCAGTCCTCCGCGGTCGATGCAGAAAACCACATGCAGGTTTTGAAGTGCAACATCATGAATAACCTGGTCATAAGCCCGTTGCAAGAATGTAGAATAGATGTTGCAGAACGGGATCATTCCCTGTGAGGCCAATCCTGCGGCAAAAGTTACCGCATGTTGTTCGGCAATACCAACATCAAATGCCCGGCCAGGCATTTTTTCCATCATGATATTCAGGGAACATCCGGTTGGCATAGCCGGTGTTATCCCGACGATCTTTTCATTTTTTTCAGCCAGCTCCACGATTGTTTCACCAAATACATTCTGGAATTTGGGGGCTTTTTTCAGGTCGCTGTTGCAACAGACCAATTCTCCCGTATTTTTGTCGAACAGGCCGGGAGCATGAAAGACCGTCTGATTTAATTCTGCTTTTGGAAATCCCTTTCCCTTTTTGGTGATCACATGCAGGATTTTGGGGCCTTTGATCTCTTTCAGGTCGGCAAGGACTTTGATCAGGTAATCGATATCATGGCCATCGACAGGTCCGAAATAGCGAAAATCAAAAGCCTCAAAAAGGTTGCTTTGATGCAGTAACATCGATTTCAGAGCAACCTCGGTTTTCTGAACTACCCTGCGGGCAAAACCTCCCAGCCTTCGTAGTTTTCCAAGCCCGTCCCACACGTCATCTTTCAGTTTATTGTAGGCATGTGACTTTGTAATATTCAGCAAATACTGGCTGATTCCTCCCACGTTTGGGTCAATCGCCATATTGTTGTCGTTCAGGATCACCAGCATATCCAAATGAAGGAACCCGGCATTGTTCAGCCCTTCAAAAGCCATCCCTCCAGTCATGGCCCCGTCCCCGATTACAGCAACAATTTTCCGGTTTTCATGAAGAATCCGGGAAGCAACCGCCATCCCGACTGCAGCCGAAATGGATGTTGACGAATGTCCGACACCGAAGCTGTCATACTCACTTTCCGATGGCCGCGGAAATCCGCTGATTCCTCCCGATTTCCTGTTAGTATTGAAAACCTCCCTTCGTCCGGTTAATATTTTGTGCCCGTATGCCTGATGACCAACGTCCCAGATCAAACGGTCGTACGGTGTGTTGAAAACATAGTGCAGGGCAACGGTCAACTCGACTACGCCAAGGCTTGCCCCGAGGTGCCCGGGGTTTATACTGACCGACTCAATAATGAATTCGCGAAGTTCCCTGCAAACTTCAGGCAAATCCTTACGATTAAGCTTTCTCAAGTCTTCAGGGGTTCGGATGGTCTGAAGAAGATTTTTTCCGAACTCTTCCATTTGATATGTTTTTCAACCTGCAAAGATAGAATATTTGAACTGATTTCTCCTGCCGGGTTGATCGGCCCGTAAAATTGAATATATTTAACCCCTATAAATCAGTGATTTTATGAATATGAAAATGGTGAATAAATCAATCATCGGGATGATGGTATTCGTCCTGATGTCATGTGTTTCGACGAAGAAATTCAATGAGATGCAGGGAAAATTAACCGGAGAAAAAGCCAGGTTGAACCAGCAGGTGGTTGATCTTACCACAAAAAATACCGAGCTGACCGGTTTATACGACCGTTGCAGCGAGCTGAAAAAAGCAGTTGAGTCTGAGTTGGAACAGATAAAAAAGGAGAAGGAGCAGCTTATCCAGACATCGCAGCGTTTGGAACGGGAGAAGGAGCAGTTTGAAAGCCAGTTTCAAACACTGAAAAAAGGAACCTCCTCTGAAATTGAGGCTTTGCTGAGTGAACTTCAGAAAGCACGTGGAGATTTGAATGAAAGGGAAGATAAACTGAGGGAATCGATGAAAGCCCTTGAAGATAAAAACACCAGGCTGTTGGAACTTCAGGAAGCCCTGAGGCAAAAAGAGGAAGCGGTACAATTGCTGAAACTGAAGGTGAATGAAGCGTTGATGGGATTTCAGAACAACGGATTGTCGGTATTCGAAAAGAATGGCAAGGTCTATGTTTCACTTGAAGAACGGCTTTTATTCAAATCGGGTCAGTGGGATGTTGATCCCAGAGGACAGCAGGCACTGAAAGATCTGGCAGGGGTCCTTGCCCTTAATCCGGATATCAATGTAATGGTGGAAGGGCATACCGACGATGTGCCCATGCGGGGTACAAATCAGGTCAAAGACAACTGGGATCTCAGTGTGATGAGAGCTACTGCCGTCACAAAGGTGTTGCTGCAGAACAAACAGGTTGATCCGGTCAGGATTATTGCCGCCGGAAGAAGTGAATATCTTCCGCTGGACCCGGATAAAACTCCAGAATCAAGACAAAAAAACCGGCGCACTGAAATTATTCTTACTCCGAAGCTTGATGAACTGTTAAAGTTGCTGGAATCAAACTGATGCAATAAATGATTTGATCAAATATAAGCCGTCGAGGGTCAGGAGGGGTTCAATATGACGGATGGCAGGAACCAAGGGAGCCATCACGGTACTTAATCCCCCCGTGGCAACCACGGTCAGTCGGTGGTTTAATTCCGATTCTGTCCGGCTGATAATTGAATCGACAAGCCCACTATATCCGAACACAATGCCCGACTGAATGGCATGTACCGTGTTCTGTCCAAGAACCGAAGGGGGTGGCACCAGGTGGACCCTCGGCAATTGTGCTGTCTTTCCCGCAAGGGCATTGACAACCGTGTTCATTCCCGGGGCAATGGCTACCCCGAGTATCATTCCTTTCTGTCCTATGGTGGTAAAGGTGAGGGCAGTGCCAAAATCGACAACCATGGTATATTCGCCGAATTTCTTATATGCTGCAAGCGAATTTGCAACCAGATCCGATCCAATCTGGTAAGGATTCAGGATCCCGATGGGCAATTTATCGTATATTTCAGGGCCGACAATGATGGGTGTGATGTTCAGAAAACCTGAGATCATTTCCATAAAAGGCCGTACCAGCGGAGGTACAACACTGCTGAGTACAACCGCAGTAATCTGGTCGGGCAATACCTGTCCGTTAGAAATCAGTGTCCGGAATATCACCTCATATTCATCTGCTGTCTTCTCGGGATCAGTCTGGATTCTCCAGTTTGAGATCCAATCACTTTCAGAGTGAATGCCAAAAACAATGTTCGTATTACCAATATCGATCGCTAAAAGCATATTCTGATTTTCTTTATTTTATCAAACTTTTTACGTATATTTATTCGGGACTGTCTGTTAAAACGCCATGAAATGAGCATATTTAGCGTAACTCCAACCGGAATGATTAACCCTTACATGCGAATTACCTGCCTACCCTGCCTACCGGCAGGCGGCAGGCAGGCATGTGTTTCCACTAATTATACCAAATGAACTTGAAAA
>CAYNBE010000038.1:0-21610 GCA_964395045.1 uncultured Prolixibacteraceae bacterium
GAAATCTTTTTTATCTAAAAATCTAACGATTTTTTTATTAAGAAAAATAAAAAAACTATATTTGTAGTCAGGAAGAGTTCTGAGAGATCAGAATTCTTTCTCTTTTTTTAATGCTTCATCAAACAAATCGGAGGAAAAAGAATGACCAGGAGTACCTATGTGACACAGGAAGGGTTGAAAAAAATGAAAGAAGAACTTGAGTTTCTCATGAATGTGGAGAGGCCAAGAATTTCTAAACAAATTGGTGAAGCAATTGAAAAGGGTGATATCACAGAAAATGCTGAATATGATGCAGCAAAGGATGCACAGGGGTTGCTGGAAGCCAAAATTGCAGGGCTTCAGAACAAGATTGCACATGCCAGGATCATCGATGAAACCAAAATCGATACTTCGCAGGTACAAATTCTGAACAAAGTCACCATCAGGAATCAGAAAAGCAACACCACTATGCAGTATACCATTGTTCCTGAATCGGAAGCCAACCTGAAGGAAGGAAAAATTTCGGTAACCACTCCAATTGCCCAGGGCCTGATCGGGAAAAAAGTGGGCGATACAGTCGAAATAAAAGTTCCGGCCGGGATCATCCGTTTTGAAATTATTGAAATTGCACTTTAACCGAAAAAAATGCCGTCGATATTTACTAAAATCGTCAATGGAGAAATACCTGCCTATAAAGTAGCCGAAACCGATGACTATCTTGCTTTCCTGGATATTTCCCCTGTTGCCGCAGGTCATACCCTGGTCATTCCAAAGGAAGAAACAGATTATATTTTTGACCTGGATGAGAAGAGCTATATCGGATTGCACACCTTTGCAAGAAAAGTGGCCGATGGAATAAAAAAAGCTATTCCATGCCGCAAGGTCGGAGTATTGGTGCTCGGACTTGAGGTGCCACATGCCCATATCCATCTGATTCCCCTGCAATCGGAAGCCGATCTTCTCAATTTCAGGAAAAAACTGAATTTAACCGAAGGGCAGTTTATTGAAATCAGGGACAAAATCTCCTCTGAAATACAACTGTAACATTCAAATACCGGATTCACCTGCCGGAGGTTCTGTTCCACCGTTTCCGGATATGACTTCAATATCTTCGGTTCAGCCAGGTGATATCCCATTTCCCCGGTTAATTTGCCGGAAATTTATGAACACACCACCTTTCTTCAGGATGATTTCTTAAATTTATTGCAGAAAAGTTGGAGCTGCAATGTTCATTTTCACAAAACCTTTTTACTCAAGCCCGAAATGAGTGATAAACCGCTGATACCATTTACCCATCTTCATGTCCACTCGCAATATTCCATTCTGGATGGTGCCGCCAGCATCGAAAGCCTGGTAAAGAAAGCCAAAGCCGATGGTATGACAGCTTTGGCCCTGACTGACCATGGGGCCATGTTTGGCATCAAGGAATTTCATGTGTGTTGCAAAAAGGAGGGGATCAAACCGATCCTTGGGTGTGAAACCTATGTTGCGACCCGGTCGATTGACGACCGGACGGGAAAGGAAGACCGGTCGGGCGACCACCTTATCTTGCTGGCGAAAAATAAAGCGGGATACCGGAATCTGGTGAAACTGATCACCATTGCCAATATGGAAGGATTTTACTACAAGCCAAGGATTGACAAGGAAACGCTTGAACAGCACTCAGAAGGATTGATTGTTACATCAGCATGTCTTGGGGGTGAAATCCCCACTTTTCTGGCGGAGGGCAGAAAGCGGGAAGCTGAAAATGCCATCGCATGGTTTCGGAGAGTGTTCGGGGATGATTTTTATCTCGAAATCCAGCGGCATCCTACTGAAATACCTGAATTAAGGAGGGAAGTGTACGACAGGCAGATGATGGTCAACCCTATGATCATTGAACTGGGTATGAAAACCGGCACAAAGGTCATTGCATCAAATGATGTTCATTTTACTGATGCCATGGATGCCGATGCCCATGATTTACTGATATGCCTCAATACCGGCAAGGATATAGATGATCAGAACCGGATGCGGTATACCAAGCAGGAATGGTTCAAGACTACGGCAGAGATGAACGAATTGTTTTCCGATTTGCCTGAATGCCTGGAGAATACCGCTGAAATTGTGGCCAAGGTGGAAGATTATACACTTGATACGGATCCGATCATGCCGGTTTTCCCGATTCCTGCCGAATTCGGAAACGAGGAAGATTTCAGGTCCAGGTTCACCGAACAGGAATTGATCGGAGAGTTTACCGAAAAGATTTATTATCAGCTTGGAGGATTTGAAAAAGTTGTGAGAATCAAATTTGAATCTGATTACCTCCGGCATATCACATACCAGGGTGCCTTGAAAAGGTACGGTGATCCTTTGCCCGAACATGTGGTTTCGAGGTTGGATTATGAGCTGGCCACCATTGAGAAAACAGGATATCCGGGCTATTTCCTCATTACCCAGGATTTTATCAATGAAGCCCGCAGAATGGGCGTCCTGGTTGGGCCGGGACGGGGTTCGGCTGCAGGTGCAGTGGTATCGTATTGCACCGGAATTACCAACATAGATCCCATCAGGCATAACCTCCTGTTCGAAAGGTTTCTGAATGTTGACCGCATCAATATGCCCGACGTCGATATAGACTTTGATGACGATGGGCGGCAATCGGTACTGGAATATGTGATTCAGAAATACGGAAAAGACAAGGTGGCACATATCTGCACATTTGCGAAAATGGCCACCAAACTGGCGATCCGCGATGTGGCCAGGGTCCTGAAACTGCCTCTTTCCGAAGCCGACAGACTGGCAAAGATGGTTCCTGACACTCCAAAAATGACTTTTAAAAGGGCATTTCAGGAAAATCCGGACTTAAAAAAAGAACGCAATTCCCCGAATCCCCTCATTGCCAAAACCATCCGGTTTGCCGAAATTCTCGAAGGTTCGGTCAGGCAATCGGGGGTTCATGCCTGCGGAATTCTGATCAGCCGCGAACCCCTGAACGACCATATCCCCCTAATGCCTACCAAAGACGATAATTTGCCTACAACCCAGTACGACGGTCGTTTTGTTGAAAGCCTCGGTTTGCTTAAAATGGACTTCCTGGGATTAAAAACGTTGTCGATCATTAGGGAAACCATCGAAAATGTAAAATTGTCTTCAGGTATTACCATTGATATCGAAAATATCCCGTTTGATGACAGGGATACATACGACCTGTTCAGCAGGGGTGAAACAACCGCAGTCTTCCAGTTTGAGTCGGAAGGAATGAAGAAGCACCTCAGGGAGCTTAAACCCAACCGTTTTGAAGACCTCGTCGCCATGAATGCCCTTTACCGGCCCGGCCCCATGGTCTATATTCCGGAATACATTGCCCGGAAAAACGGACAAAGCAAGGTTGAATATGATCTTCCCATGATGGAAATCTATCTGAGTGAGACGTATGGAATTACGGTTTACCAGGAACAAGTGATGCTTCTTTCCATGCTGCTGGCAAACTTCACACGCGGGGAGTCAGATATGCTCCGAAAGGCTATGGGAAAGAAAATCAAAGACATGATGGTCAATCTGAAAGAGCGGTTTATTCAAGGGTGTACAAGCAATGAACGTTTCATTTCGGAATGCAGCCAGGTAAATAAAAAACCGGAGGATGTGATTGAAAAAATCTGGAAGGACTGGGAAGCTTTTGCCGCATACGCATTCAATAAATCGCACTCGGTATGCTATGCTTATGTTGCCTATCAGACTGGTTACCTGAAGGCCCATTATCCCTCCGAATTTATGGCAGCCAACCTGAGCCGGAACCTGAGCCATCTGACGGAGATTACTAAATTCATGCAGGAGTGTAAAAGGATGAATATGAATGTTCTAGGGCCGGATGTGAATGAAAGCTACATCAAGTTCACAGTCAATAAAAACGGGGATATCCGTTTCGGGATGGCCGCCGTGAAAGGAGTAGGTGAAGGAGCAGTCAACGACATTATCATAGCGAGAAAAAAGGGAGGCGATTTTAAGGATATTTACGATTTTGTAGAAAGGGTTAACCTTCAGAGTATAAACAAACGGACAATCGAAGCTCTGGCGATGGCAGGAGCGTTCGACAGTTTTGGAAACATCACAAGAAGTTGTTTTTTTGTCGGTGAAAATGAGAACGATCCTGTCAATTTCATTGAACGGCTGATCCGGTATGGAAACAAAGTCCAGAGTGATGCAATGTCACTTCAGCAGAGTCTTTTCGGAGGTACCGGCAAACAGCAACCCATGAAGAGGCCTGAGATTCCGGCGATCGAAGAATGGCCGCAGTTTATGCTGCTTGAAAAGGAAAAAAACGTCATCGGTATATATCTGACCGCACATCCTTTGGATGAATACCGATTCGAACTTGAAAATTTCTGTACCAGGGGAGTAACCCTGAAAGATCTGAATGAAAGAATTGAAGAGTTCATGGACCAGGAGATCACATTCGGTGGCATGATAACCGATACCGGGGAAGCTCGGGCTAAAAACGGGAAACCATACAGCAAACTGACACTCTCCGACTACACCGATTCCAGACAGTTCTTCTTTTTCCAGAACGATTATGTTGAATATGGAAAATTCTGCAAACAGGGAATTTTTATCCTTCTGAGGGGAAAGGTTCAGAAAAGGTTTAATTCGGAGAGCCTTGAATTTAAGGTAAACCATATCGAGTTGCTTTCAGAGGCAAGGAAGAAACATGTGAAAAGCATCACACTGACCATTCCGCTTTCCCAGATTAATGAAGCCATTGTGGATGAAATTGAGCAGATGATGAAAAAGAACAAGGGGAATGCAATGGTCAGGTTTGCTATATTTGATGAAGAAACCGAAAATTCAATCCAGTTGTTTTCGAGAAATTCGAGAATTGAAATCACCGATGAAATCCTCCGTTTTTTTGAGGAACACACCGAGATTGGATATAGGATCAATTAATTATTTTTGCGGTATACGGTAACAATGAATTTTAAAAAATATTTGAAATATGGCTTTAGAGATTACAGAAACGAATTTTGAAGAATTGGTGACTAAATCGGGGCAACCGGTGGTTCTTGATTTCTGGGCAGTTTGGTGTGGCCCATGCCGCGTGATTGCTCCCTTTATCGAAGAACTCCACAAAGAGTTTGAAGGCCGGGCCCTCGTAGGTAAAGTGGATGTTGACTCCAACCCTGAGCTGGCAAACCGTTTCAGGGTACTCAATATTCCGACGGTCCTCTTCCTGAAAGACGGAGAGGTTGCCGACAAGCAGGTAGGAGCCTGTCCCAAACAGGTTTTGGTAAACAAACTGAACGCACTTTTATAAACAGTTCGAAAATGCCTGCGCCGCCTCCGAAGGATGAAAAATCTGATCGATATTCAGCAATTTCAGGAGTTTGACCATCTTGATCTGATTGCCCGGGAGGTGGTGGAGGGTTTCATCACCGGGCTTCACCGGAGCCCGTTTCATGGATTCTCGGTCGAATTTGCCGAACACCGGCTGTATAACCAGGGGGAATCGACAAAACATATCGACTGGAAGTTGTATGCCCGGAACGGAAAGCTTTTTGTAAAGCAATTCGAAGAAGAAACCAACCTTCGATGCCAACTGGTGATTGATACATCCTCATCGATGCTGTTTCCTTATTCAAAGGGAGACAAACTGCAGGCAAACAAACTGGCTTTTTCGGTGTACACTTCTGCTGCTTTAATCCATTTGCTTCGGCGGCAGCGGGATGCAGTCGGACTAACACTTTTTTCCGACAAATTGGAATTTCATGCCCTTCCCCGATTGTCTTCTGTCCATGCCGAATTACTCATGGGAAAGCTAAGGGAACTGATTATGCCGGGTTTTGCACGGCTCAGAAAAACCACCGACACAACAGCCGTGTTGCACCAGGTGGCTGAGAGCATCCACAAACGGTCGCTGGTAGTGATCTTCAGCGATATGCTCGATCACCGGATATCGGATGAGCTTTTCTCAGCCCTTCAGCACCTCCGGTATAACAAGCACGAAGTGATCCTGTTTCATGTGACCGACCATCAATTGGAGAAAGAATTTAAGTTCAGTAACCGGCCTCACCGCTTTATTGACCTTGAAACCGGGCAGACGGTAAGCCTGAATCCCTGGGAGATCAGAGAGGGATACGTGAGAAATGTCGACCATTACTTCGAAGAACTGAAAGTAAAATGCGGCCAATACAGGATCGATCTGGTTGAAGCCAATATCAATGAAGATTTTAAACATGTGTTGTTCTCTTTCCTGGTGAAAAGGAAAAGACTGTACTGACAATAATTGCATGAAGGAGGAACCTATGAATGTGATAAGAAATTTAATTGTTGGCACTGCAGAAGGATTCCTGCTGCTTCTGATTACTTCCGGCAAGCCTGTCATTAACGTATATAACGAATTATACCGTCCCCAAATCCATTTCTCACCCGAAAAGGGATCCCTGGAAAACCTGAACGGGATGGTTTATTCAGGAGGAAAATTTCATTTGTTTTATTCTAATGACCAGGATACTTCCGGTGTCCAAGACCTCCGGTTCGGGCATATTGCTTCTGCCGACCTGATTCACTGGAAACAGCTTGAATGTCAGGTGACACCTGAAAAAAACCAATCAGGAGATTTCGGATGGATATCGCCGGGTAGTATCATTATTGACCATCAAAATCTCGTCGGTGTTCAGAAAGGGGAAAACAAAACATGGATTCTCTTTTATACTGGAAAACAAAGCGGACAGCGGATACTCTGGAGCACCGATGAAGGAATCAGCTGGAACGAATACAGTGGAAATCCTGTAATCCCTTGGGATGAAAACGATGAAGCCTGCTATCCCAGGGTATTCTGGCACGAACAAACCGGTCGGTGGATAATAGCCTTGTTAAGGAAATCGGGGAACGATGACCGGACAAAGGGATTTTCCTTCTATTCATCTTCCAATCTGACCGACTGGGAGTTCAGGAGCCACCTTGCCGGATTTCACGGCACTCCGGACCTTATCGAACTAAAAGTGAACAACCGTTCAGATGAGAAAAAGTGGGTGGTCATGGAGGGAGACGGGAATTATGTAATCGGGTCTTTCGACGGAGAGCAGTTCCAACCGGAAAGCATCAGAATGAGGGGCGATTTCGGCACCGGCTATAGCAATCCACATACCTGGAGTAATATTCCTTCGGCCGATGGCAGGACCATTCAAATAGCCATGTTAAAGCACGGAACATGGCCGGGTATGCCCTTTTCCGGGCAGTTGACGTTTCCCTGTGAGTTGTTGCTAAAAAAAGTAAACAACGGAATTTTTCTCTTTCGTCAACCGGTAAGGGAAATTGAGACCATGTACGATAAGAAGTTCAGCTGGACAAGCGAGAACCTGATCCCGGGGATCAATAAAAACCTGATCAAAAAAGTTCAGGGTGAGTGCCTCCATATTCAGGGACGGTTTGACCTGAAAACCTGTGAGACATTTGGTTTTATGCTGCGATCGGGGAAAAAGAATCCAGGGACCGAGCTGGTATACAATGTGAGGCGGCAGACACTTTCGGTATTGGGAAAAGTTATCCCGGTTGAACCGGTTGACAACAAAATATTTCTCAATATCATCATCGACCGGGCATCGGTGGAAATCTTCGTCAACGATGGAAGGATCGTTGTTTCTAACCTCTTCTTCAATCAGGAATCTGACCGGGATTATATTTTATTCTGTACCGGAGGCGAACTGATGGTCGAAGAACTTCAGATTAGTACACTGAAATCGGCCTGGGTAAGCGAAAAACAAACAGGGGCTCGTTAAGCCCCTGTCTTTGGGTTATTCACATTCACTTTTGTGTGGTGGGATCATACCATCTATTCACCCGACTATATGTATGTCTTCCATCATTCGTTTTTCCCTGCTTCGATGTTGAAGTCGAGTGTGAAATCATCGTAAATCAGCTTGTCACCCAGGTTTGAAAAAAATGCCCCGGAACCATACCGCACATCATACTTTGTCCGATTGATGGTTATTTTTCCGTTTGCCCTGAGGTTGTTTCCTTCAACTACTGTGACAGCCCTGAAAGTGACCGGATGGGTAATTCCTTTGATGGTGAGGTCTCCTGTATATTCAACCTCATTTCCCTTGAGATTTTTAATTTCCCTGAGCTGCAATTTCGATAACGGGAATTTTTCGACCGAAAAAAAATCATCCGATTTGAGATGTCCGACAAGCCTGCCGTTCATGGCTGCATCTTTGATATCTTCGTTCAGGATAGAGGTCATGTCGATTTCAACGGTTCCTCCGGTAATATTTTTGTTTACCACATCAAACACACCGCTTTTTATCGCAATGGTTCCATGATGTTCGCCGGTAATTTTCTTTCCGTTCCATCTGACGATGCTTTTATCCTGATCGATCCTGAATGTTTCGGCCCGAAGGGAACCTGCCCCATGAATCGCCGCAAACAATACAACCGATGCTTTTACTACCTGTATTTTCATATCTAAAAATGTTTTATCAATGTTATTATTGTATGTCGAGATATATAGACAAATGAGCCGTTGTTTTGTTCACAATAGATTCCCGGAATGATTTTTTCGTTTGTTGCCTGCCTGTTTGTCATTTTTCAGGCTAAGGTCCGAATGGATAAAACAATTCTTTTTCAGGTTTGTTAATAGCTTTAAATCAACGAACTTTGGATTTCAAACGGAAGTTGTATCTTTATAGCTCGTTATCCGGCATATTTATTACAATAAACAGAAATGCTATGAGAGTGATGATGAAACGTCCGGCAGAAGACGATGCCGATCTGGGAAGTTTTCACCTTTTCAAGAAACTGACCGATGAAGAGATGGTCCGACTGAATCAGGAAAAAAGCTGTTCGCTGTATAAAAAAGGGACTGTTGTATACAGGGAAGGAAGCCGTCTGACAGGTTTCTATTTTGTGACCAGAGGAATCGTGAAAATATTCAAGACCGGGACAGACGGCAAAGAGCAGATTATCAGGTTTGCCAAAAGAGGGGAGATCATGGCTTACCGTTCCCTGATCAGTCAGGAGTTGGCCTGTACTTCTGCAAAAATCACGGAGGAAGCAGTCCTTTGTCATATCCCATATCAAACCCTGCTTTACCTGATTCAGAGTAACTGGCACTTTTCGCTTCAGATGCTTCAGATTGCCTGCCGCGAATTGCGTGAAGCAAATGAATACATCACCGATATTGCCCAAAAATCGGTAAGGGAAAGGCTTGCCGAAATATTGCTCCTTTTAAAGGATAACTTTGAACTTGACAATCAAAATACACTTCAGATTTCGCTGACCCGTGAAGAACTTGCCAACATGGTTGGGACCGCCACGGAGTCGGTTATCAGGCTGCTATCGGAATTCAGGCAGGACCGGTTGATCGAACTGCAGGGGCGAAAGGTGAAATTTCTTAATATCAATGCACTAAGAAAGGTGGCCGGAGTGTAACAGGCCTGGGTGTTTCAGGAAATCTCTGGCATACTCAAACCATTTCAACGTGATATAATGTATCTTTCCATGAAACAGAAAGGATACAGGGACCAGATAATCAGGATATGCAGACAAGACACCGGAACCGGATTCAATATTTTGAAGAACAGGCGTATACGACAGAAAACCATGTAATTCCGTTTATCAGTAATTACCGGAACATTGAACCGGGTATGCGGGTACTCGAAGTCGGATGCGGAGAAGGGGGAAACCTGAAGCCATTTTTGGAGATTGGTTGCAAAACAACTGGTATTGACCTGGCCTGCAATAAGATAGAACTTGCCCGTTCGTTTTTTGCTGCCCATCCCCATAAAGAAAACCTTACTTTAATCTGCAATGACATTTATAAAACCGATCCTCCTGATTCAGGATTTGACCTGATCATTATGCGGGATGTTATTGAACACATTCACAATCAGCGACTTTTTATGAGTTTTATCAAATCATTCCTTAAAGAAGGGGGATTGTTTTATCTTGCATTTCCTCCCTGGCAGAATCCTTTTGGCGGCCACCAGCAGGTATGCCGGAACAGGATTTTAAGCAGGCTGCCCTATTTCCACCTTCTGCCTCAATGGCTGTACAGGCTTTTGCTGAAATCAGGAGGAGAAAGCAACGGTACCATAGAAAGCCTTCTTGAGGTAAGGGAAACACGTCTTTCGGTTGAGAGGTTTATGAGAATTGTGAAAGAAACGGGTTATCAGGTGATTTCCAGGAGGTTTTATTTTATCAATCCAAATTATGAGGTCAAGTTCAACTTGAAACCCGTGAGGCAGGCTTCGCTGGTTTCTGCTATTCCGGTTCTGCGGAATTTTGTGACTACCTCGGTATATTGTCTGATAACCCCCTCTGTTTCGGAAATGCATCATCAATCGGATCAATAATGACAGCATTCAATTTTATTGACAGGGGAATAGAGGATTACAAGAAGTGCTGGGATATCCAGGAAATGCTTCATGCTTCGATTGTCGAATCAAAAAAGTCGGGTGGCAAACCTTCCCCTGACAACTACTTTATCCTTGTCGAACATCCGCATGTTTATACCCTTGGCAAGAGCGGCGACGAGTCGAATCTGCTGATCAGGCCTGATTTCCTGGAAAAGATCGGGGCAACCTATTACCGGATAAACCGGGGGGGTGATATCACCTACCACGGGCCCGGCCAGATTGTTGGATATCCGTTGATCGACCTCGAATTCTACAAACTGGGAGTGAAAGAATTTATCCGGAAAATGGAGGAAGCAGTATCAGAAGCCATGGCTGACTTCGGAATTTCCTGTGGAAGCAGGGAAGGGGCGACCGGGGTATGGACATTTGCCTCAAACCCTTCGCAATCCCGGAAAATATGTGCAATCGGGGTTAGGGTCAGCAGGTATGTTACCATGCATGGTTTTGCACTAAATGTGAATACAGATCTTCGTTACTTCGGGTATATCAATCCATGCGGATTTGCATCATCGGCCGTTACTTCCATGGAACAGGAACTGGGCCATTCGCTCAGCATAAAGGAAGTAAAAGAGGTGCTGATGCAGAAATTCAACCGGAAATACTAACGGACCGGGGCTTTAGGGGGTGAATTCCGGTGAGCGCATTCCCCGTCGGCTCTGACGCGGGGTAAGCGAACCTTGCAATAAGGAAGTCCTTGACGGAATCGCCTGCCCGACAGTCAGGCAGGGATTCCCCGCTGCTCTGCGGCGGGGAGTTTCAATTATCCGATCAGGTCAAATCCGCACCAGGGAACCAATGCCGGCGGGATGACAATTCCCTGAGGAGTTTGATTGTTTTCGAGCAACGCGGCTACAATCCGTGGCAAAGCCAGGGCGCTTCCGTTCAGTGTGTGGGCCAGCTGGGGTTTCTTCCCAGCTTCTTCGCGGAACCGGAGTTTCAGCCTGTTTGCCTGAAACGACTCAAAATTGGATACAGAACTTACCTCCAGCCATTTCTGCTGCGCTGCTGACCATACTTCAAAATCATAGGTCATCGCTGAAGTGAAACCCATATCCCCTCCGCAAAGTTTGATGATCCGATAGGGCAGTTCCAGTGCCTGTACAAGTTTTTCAACATAGGTGACCATTTCCTCCAGAACCTGGTAGGAGTGATCGGGATGTGCAATTTCGACTATTTCTACTTTATCGAATTGATGAAGCCTGTTCAACCCTCTGACGTCTTTTCCGTATGATCCGGCTTCCCGACGGAAACAGGCGCTGTATGCACAGTTTTTTACGGGAAGTTCGGAAGCATCGAGAATCACATCCCTGTATATGTTAGTGACTGGAACTTCAGCTGTGGGAATCATATAAAAATGATCCGGGGTGATGTGGTACATCTGTCCTTCCTTATCAGGAAGCTGACCGGTTCCAAATGCAGATGCTTCATTCACCATGAGGGGGGGCTGGATTTCCTCAAATCCGTTTTTCCTGGCCATATCGAGGAAATAATTGATCAGCGCCCTTTGCAACCTGGCTCCCTTTCCACGGTAAACCGGAAATCCGGCACCGGTCAGTTTTACTCCCAGTTCAAAATCGATCAGGTTGTATCGAGCTGCCAGTTCCCAGTGAGGCAGGGCATATGTTTCCAACACAGGCATGTTCCCTCCTGAGCGGACAACCAAGTTATCTTCGGCGCTTTTTCCTTCAGGGACCGATTCATGTGGAAGATTAGGCAGTAAAACAACCAGTTCTGCGATTTTTCCTTCCAATCCTGCAAAATCCTGTTCCAGTGCCCTGATGTTCTCTTTCAGTTCGGCAGAACGTTCTTTTGCCCTTACGGCTTCATGGTTTTTACCTTCCCGCATGAGCTGCCCGATCTCTTTTGCAATCTGGTTCATTTCAGCCCTTGATTTGTCGGCCTTTACCTGGATCTGGTTCTTTTCACCGGTCAGGGCAACAATTGAATTAACAATTTCACGGGCATCAAACCTTTTTTTTGCCAGTTTCCGGATGACTGATTCAGGATTTTCCTGAATCGTTCTCAGTGTTAGCATTCCTCTTGATTATTGAAAGGGATAAAAGTAACAAAACAAAAAATCCCCTGCAGTTGCCGGCAGGAGATTTTATATATCATCCATGAACCTGATGTTCAGTTTACACCTGCTTCGGCTTCGGTTGCCACAACCGGAACAATGGGATCGACCGAAACATAGGAGCGATTGTCCTGTTTTTTTCTGAAAACAACTGTCCCGTCCACGAGCGCAAAAAGGGTATGATCTTTGCCAATTCCCACATTTGGGCCGGGATGATGTTTTGTCCCCCTCTGGCGAACCAGAATATTGCCGGCTTTTGCTGCCTGACCACCGAAAATCTTAACGCCAAGGCGTTTGCTTTCCGATTCGCGTCCGTTCTTTGAACTACCTACACCTTTTTTATGTGCCATGGTTTCTGAAATTAAAATGATCCAACAATATCTTCAATCAAAATCTGTGTAAAACACTGGCGGTGACCGTTCATTTTCTGGTATCCTTTTCTCCTTTTCTTTTTGAAAACGAGCACTTTCTTCCCTTTTGTATGCTCAAGGACCCTGGCTGTAACTTTTGCACCTTCCACCACAGGGGTCCCGATCTTTACATCACCATCATCGTCAACCAGCAAAACCTTACTGAATTCCACCGGGTCATCCACTTCGGCCTGAAGCCGGTGCACAAACACTTTTTTGTTCTTTTCAACTTTGAACTGCTGTCCTGCAATCTCAACAATAGCGTACATCCTGATCTTTTTAAAGTTATGCCTGTCAGGCGGATAAACTTTCCGGTTTTCACTTTTCAGGCCTGAACAAGCCAATTTTGGGACTGCAAAAGTAACCATTCTTCTGCGATTACCAAATTTTTGGATATGAAAATTTGATCAGGTTTACCGAAACAGCTTGTTTTTGATGATAGTTAACAAAAATGACCTATATTTGCCAGAGCAGAAATAATCTTCATAGGTGTCATGCACAGAGTGAAGTTGAATATATTAGGCCTGTCGGTCAGCCAGACACAATCGGGCGCTTATGCCCTTCTTCTGGCTGAAGAACACGGGGAAAGACGTCTCCCGATTATTATCGGTCCGGTTGAAGCCCAGGCCATCGCCATTCAGCTCGAAGGGCTTAAACCTCCGCGGCCTTTGACACATGACCTGATTAAAAATATTGCCGTGGCTTTCGATATCACCTTACTCGAAGTGATTATTCACAAACTGGAAGAGGGGGTTTTCTATTCTGAACTTTTATGTGAATTAAATGGCAAGGAAGTTCGTATCGATTCAAGGACTTCTGATGCGGTTGCCTTAGCCCTCCGTTTTCACTGTCCTGTTTATACGACAGAGGAGATATTGAGAAAAGCTGGAATTGTCCTGGAGGTAAACGAAGAACATCCGGTCAGGCCGGCAGCCAGGGAAGAGGAGACAAAATCAACCGGGAAAACGGCTTATGCCAAATATTCGCTTTCAGAACTCGAAGCCGCACTGGACGAAGCTGTTCAGAATGAAGATTACGAAAAAGCCTCTTTGATTAGGGACGAAATTAAAAGACGGAAGTAGCAGCTCCATTTTCCTCCCTTCACAAACTTCACCCTATGAGTTTAAAAAAACGTTTGATTATCATGAACTTCCTGCAATTCTTTATTTGGGGTTCATGGCTTTTAACAATCGGTGCGTATTGGTTTCAGACAAAAAAATGGTCGGGGACCGATTTCGGCGCAATTTTTTCGACTATGGGGATCGCTTCGCTGTTTATGCCTGCTGTGGCCGGAATCGTTGCCGACAAATGGATCAATGCAGAAAGATTATACGGAATATTTCACATTGCCGGGGCAGTGCTCCTTTTCATTCTGCCCCAGATCAACAATCCCGATCTCTTTTTCTGGATCATGCTTGTTTGTATGATGTTCTATATGCCCACCATTGGCCTTTCCATCACGGTTGCATATACGTCGCTGAAAATGAATAAGTTCAGCATTGTGAAGGCATATCCGCCGATCAGGGTGTGGGGAACCATCGGGTTTATCGTTGCCTTATGGATCATCAGCCTTCTCGGTTTTGAGACAAAACCGGCACAATTTTATGTCGCGTCAGTCTCTTCTCTCTTCCTGGGATTGTATGCATTTTCTCTGCCCAAATGCCTCCCGCCTGCCAAAGGCCACCGGCCCGACCTGGCAAGTGCCCTTGGTTTGAATGCATTTGCCCTTTTTAAGAGCAGGAAAATGGCCTCATTCTTTATTTTTGCCATGTTACTGGGTGCAAGCCTTCAGCTGACAAATGCCTATGGGGATACCTTCCTGCATGATTTTGCCAAAATACCTGAATATGCAAATTTGATAGCGGTGAAATTTCCTGCAATTATCATGTCGGTTTCACAAATATCGGAAACCCTTTTCATCCTTGCCATCCCCTTCTTCCTGAAACGGTTCGGGATCAAAAAGGTCATGCTGATCAGTATGGTGGCGTGGATTTTCAGGTTCGGTCTATTCGCATATGGAAATCCCGATGATGGGTTGTGGATGATCATCCTTTCGTGCATTATTTATGGGATGGCATTTGACTTTTTCAATATTTCAGGGTCGATTTTCGTCGAAACCCAATGTATACCGGCCATACGTGCCAGTGCCCAGGGACTTTTCATGATGATGACCAACGGGTTCGGTGCTTTTCTCGGAAGCCGGATCAGCGGAATTGTGATCGATCAATTTTTCAGGGAAGGCGAACATTTTCTCTGGAAAGAGATATGGATCAGCTTTGCCGTTTATTCGCTCATCGTAGCTGTGTTGTTCACCTTCATCTTCAAACACAAACACGACCCCGAAGAAATGGAGGCCGCTCATCACTGATACTACACAGTCCCTATCGGGGGAGATTTCCTTCCCTTTATCCGTTGTGCTTTCATGAATTCCTGCTACTTTTGTGACTTATTTTTCTTTAACGGGTTTACAAGTGGTTACAGGTATGGAAATTCATAGCATATACAATCCGGCAGAAACAGAGGCAAAATGGTATCAATATTGGCTTGATCAGGGCTTTTTTCATTCCGTTCCCGACTGCAGGGAGCCGTATACCATCGTGATCCCGCCACCCAATGTGACAGGTGTGCTGCATATGGGCCACATGCTTAACAATACCATCCAGGATATACTGATCAGAAGGGCCCGGATGACAGGCAAAAATGCCTGCTGGGTTCCCGGAACCGACCATGCTTCGATTGCCACCGAAGCCAAGGTGGTGAACAAACTCAGAAAACAGGGAATCGAAAAAAAAGCGATTTCCCGTGAAACCTTCCTGGAACACGCTTGGGAATGGACCCATAAACATGGCGGAATTATCCTCGAACAGCTGAAAAAACTGGGAGCTTCGTGCGACTGGGAGAGGACCTGTTTCACCATGGACCCCCTGAGAAGCGAGTCGGTTATCCGGGTATTTGTCGATCTTTACAACAAAGGGTATATCTACAGGGGCGTTCGTATGGTCAACTGGGATCCCAAAGCCCAAACTGCTCTTTCCGATGAAGAGGTAAATTACAAAGAAGTCCATTCGAAGCTTTATTATATTCGTTATCTTGTCGAAGGCAGTGACAGGGACTTTGTCACCATTGCCACCACCAGGCCCGAAACCATCCTTGGAGATACAGCTGTGTGTGTGAATCCTGCCGATGAACGATTTCATCATCTGAAGGGGAAAAAGGTGTTTGTTCCCCTCATTAACAGGCTGGTCCCGGTCATTGAAGATGATTATGTTGACATGGAATTCGGAACAGGTTGCCTGAAAATTACGCCTGCCCACGATCCCAACGATTACCTGATCGGGATGAACCACCATCTTGATTCTGTCGATATATTCAATGACAACGGAACATTGAGCAAAAATGCCATTCTCCTGGTAGGGGAAGACAGGTTTGTTGCGCGTGAGAAGATTATTCCCATGCTCGAGAAAGCCGGAAATCTTGTAAAAATTGAAGATTATACCAATAAGATTGGTTACTCAGAGAGGACTGATGTAGTCATTGAACCCAAACTCTCCGCACAGTGGTTCCTGAAGATGGAAGAACTGGCCAAACCTGCCCTGGAGAATGTGATGAACGACAACATCCGGTTTTATCCCCCCAAATTTAAAAACATATACCAGCATTGGATGTCGGGTATCAAGGACTGGTGCATCAGCCGACAACTGTGGTGGGGCCACCGGATTCCGGTTTACTATCTTCCCGACGGCAGTTTTGTTGCGGCTGTCACCGGAGAAGAAGCACTTGAACATGCCAGGATGGTGAGCGGAAATCCGTCTCTGTCCATGAATGATCTCCGCCAGGACGAAGATGTGCTCGACACCTGGTTCAGCAGCTGGTTGTGGCCGCTTTCCGTATTTGATGGGATCAACCGCCCCGACAATGATGAGATAAAATATTACTATCCGACCAGCGACCTGATCACCGCCCCTGATATCATCTTTTTCTGGGTGGCCCGGATGATCATTGCCGGTTATGAGTATAAAGGAAATTATCCCTTTAAAAATGTCTATTTTACGGGGATGGTGCGTGACAAACTCGGACGCAAAATGTCGAAATCGCTGGGAAACTCTCCCGATCCGCTTCAACTGATCGAAAAATACGGAGGAGACGGGGTTCGGGTGGGGATGCTTCTGTGTTCACCGGCCGGAGGCGACCTGCTTTTCGATGAAAGCCTGCCACAGCAGGGTGCTGGCTTTGCGACTAAAATATGGAATGCATTCAGACTGGTGCGACACTGGAAAATTTCTGAAAACGCAGTCCAGCCTATCCATTCTACCCTGGCAACAGAGTGGTTCCGGCACAAGCTGAACGAAGTAAACGCTACACTTACCGACTATTTCGGCAAATTCCGTATCTCCGAAGCGCTCATGCTTGTTTATACGACTTTCAGGGATGAATTCTCGGGTTGGTTGCTCGAAATTGTCAAGCCTGAACCAGGGAATCCTATCGATGACAAAACCTATAGAGAAGTCATCGGCCTGTTCGACAGTCTGCTCCGGTTGATGCACCCTTTTATTCCATTCATCACGGAGGAAATCTGGCAGAACCTTCAGGAACGCAGGAAGGGAGAAAGCATCATGATATCGACTATGCCGGAACAGGAACCCTTTGATGGAAACATCCTCGATGCATTCGGCAATGTCAGGGAAGCGGTTACTGGTATCAGAAAGATCAGGCTTGACCACGGGATTTCTTTCAAAGAACCTGTTGAGACTTTTGTCCGCCCGGGGGAAAAGGGATATGAACCGGAGTACCTGCCTGTGCTGGAGAAACTTTGTAATCTCAAAGGAGTCAGGGTGGTAAACGACGAAGTGACAGGTGCTGCCTCATTCAGGGTGAAGTCGACTACCTATTATGTTGCTCTCTCCATTCAGGCCGATCATGCGGAAGAAATCAAAAAGCTATCCGGGGAGTTGGCATATACCCGTGGATTTCTTGCTTCCGTGATGAAAAAATTAGGGAACGAACGATTTATCCAAAACGCCCCAGCCGACGTTGTGGAAAAGGAAAAAGCAAAAAAGGTCGATGCCGAGGCAAAAATTAAAGTACTGGAAGAGAGGATGCGCGCCATGCAGCAATAAGGCAAAGAACCCAACAAACTCAAGGTCTCCTTTATTCGCCTGAACATCCGGACAGTAAGATTTTAGGATAAGGGTTTCCTCTGAATTCTACTGATCCGTCGACGTTTTTCATTTCATTTATAAATCAATTAGGTAAAATTCGTATTTATTGTATTTTTGTCCACATACGGTACATGAACCGATGAATAATGGGCAAAACTGAAGTTGTCGGCGAAAAAAAACTGGTAGCCGGGTTTCTGAAAGGAAATGTAAAAGCTTTCGACCTGTTGTACGAACAATATAGCGGGCGGCTCTACCGGTTTGCTTTCATGCTTCTCAAGAATAGGGAAGATGCCCTCGATATTATCCAGGATACTTTTTTGAGAATCTGGAAAAACCGGGAGGATTTATCTGAAGAAAAATCATTTAAATCCTATCTTTTCACTGTTTCATACAACATTACCATTGATTTGCTGCGAAAAAGGCTGAACGAAAAGAAGTATTGTGAAACGCTAGAAAAGAATTTCGGTTTCGGTCAGCAAAGCATTGAGAACAGTGCCGATTTCATGATACTGGACCATCAGATCAAGGAGATCATTGAAGCATTGCCACCTCGACGCAGGGAAATCTTCAGGCTAAGCAGGGAGAAAGGGCGTTCCAACAAAGAAATTGCCGCCGATCTGGAAATTTCCGTAAAAACCGTGGAAACCCAACTGAACCTGGCATTGAAATTTTTGAAATCGAGACTGGCCGATGGCAGTGTCCCGGGCATTTTGTTTCTTTCGCTTTTTTATTGAAAATATACCTCACCCCCCTAAAATAGATTTGCTGTAATATTGAAAAACAGCTACATTTCCCCTCTCCAAAATGGAGAGGGGGGCAGGGGCGTGAGGTGTAAAAAGAGAGTCAGTTCCGGTTTATCTGAAGGGCAGGGGGGTGAGGTATAAAAAAAATATTTCAATTCCCTTCAGGGTTTTTACCACTTCAACCGTATAACCTATATAATTTGATGATATTATTCCTGCAGATGGCGTAAACATAAGAGGAATTAATTAACTTTTGTATTTTTTACCGAAGATCAGGCCGGAAGATCGATTACAACAGTACCAATGGCATTGGAAGAATACAGGGAAATTGAATTGGTGATTGAGCAGTTTCTGCAAAACAGGAGCTCGGAAGAAGAATACCTGAAAGCCATTGATATTTTTAAAAACACATATTCCAATTATATAATCCGGGCTATCATGAAAAAAAAATGGCAGGAGGCAGACTCCGAAACCCTGCCATTGTCGGAAGAGGAAAAATCTGACATCCACCGGGTTCTTTCAGACATCCACCACGAAATCAATCTTTCGGAAGAGAAATGGAATTTCAGGTCAGGTTTCAGGAAAGCAACCGATCTACTGATGAAAATTGCCGCCCTGCTCTTCATTCCGCTCGTGTTTGTAAGCATCTGGTTTTATATTTCCACGAAGAAACCCTACGAGGGAACCGATTCTTTTATCACCATCAACACCCCGGCCGGGTCAAAAATCAGAACCGAGCTACCCGATGGGACGCTGATCTGGCAAAATTCGGGAAGCACCATCCGGTATCCGAAAAATTTCACCAAACGCAACAGGCAGGTGATTTTAAACGGAGAGGCCTTTTTTGATGTCACGTCCGACAAACTGCACCCGTTTTTTGTCATCACTGCCACACACCGGATCAAGGTGACGGGTACCCGGTTCAATGTTTCAGCCTATGAAGACGAAGGGAGCGTTTCGGTTGCACTGGTTTCGGGTAATATATCAGCTACACGGCTCGGAAAAGGACAGGAGAGGGAGTATCTTCTGGTTCCGGGTGACTGCCTGGTCAGTATGCCGGGAAAGGAAGAGTTCATAAGGCACAATGTATCACTCGACAAGTATATCTCATGGATTGAGGGAAAGCTGGTGTTCAGGGATGATCCTCTAGGCGAGATTTTTAAAAAACTGGCCAGGTGGTACAATGTGGAGATCGAATTGGACGATCCGGGAAACCGGTTTAAAAATTTGCCTTTTACCATGACGGTGAAGGACGAGTCGTTCCTGCAGATCATGGAATATATCAGGCATGCAGCGCCGCTGGTCATCAGGGAAGAAAAAATGGCCCGGCAGGCCGACGGAAGTTTTAGCAGGCAGAAATATGTTGTCAGATATCGTAAATAAACTGTAGAAATCTTAAAAACCTATGCCCATGAAGAAGTAGACCACAGAACATAAAAAAGGAAGGTGTGCCACCACCTTCCTAACGATTCGGATTCATTAAAAGTCTTAACAAAAATTATTCACGAACCAAAATCATTGCGAATTTATGAAAATATTTAAAAAGTTGAAAACAGGGGGAGTGTTTGATCCCCGGTGGGTTAAAATCGGAAGAGTTATGAAACTGACCGTGTTGTTTAGTGTGATTGTGATATACCAGGCCATTGCTGTTTCGTCTTATTCGCAGACGACGAGACTATCGCTTGATATGCAGAACACCAAAGTAAGGGATGTGATTTCCAGAATTGAGGATGAAAGCGAGTTCTATTTCCTCTACAGCAGCAAACTGGTGGATGTGGAAAAGAGCATCAGCATCAAGGCCGACAATTTGGGCATCCATGAGATCCTTGCATCTATCTTTAAAGGGACCGACATTGAGTACCTGGTCATGGACAGGCAGATCATTTTGAGCCCGAAGGCCATGATGAAGGAATATTCGGAGGCTGTTGCCCGGCAACAGAATAGTATCTCGGGGAAGGTCACCGATTCGTCAGGTAAGCCGCTGCCTGGTGTAACGGTTGCTGTGAAAGGGAAAGCACAGGGAACCATCACGGATGCCAACGGAAATTATTCCCTCTCGAATGTCCACCCCGATGCAGTGCTGGTGTTTTCGTTTGTGGGGATGAAGACGCAGGAAATAGCTGTTGCAGGCAAAGCTTCCATCATTGTGACAATGTCAGAAGATGCCATTGGAATTGAAGAAGTGGTAGCGGTCGGGTATGGCACAGTGCGGCGCAAAGATCTTACCGGCTCTGTTTCATCTGTGAGCGGACAAACACTGAAAGATATACCTGTAACTTCTGCTTCTCAGGCCATTGTGGGCCGTATGGCCGGTGTTCAGGTTACCAAAACCGAAGGATCGCCCGATGCTGAAATAAAAATACGTGTACGTGGCGGTGGTTCCCTTACCCAGGATAACTCACCGCTTTATATCGTTGATGGCTTTCCTGTAAGTAATATAAATGACATTGCCCCGACGGATATTGCCTCTATCGATGTCTTGAAAGATGCTTCTTCTACGGCCATTTACGGGGCGCGTGGTGCAAACGGGGTTATCCTGATTACGACTAAAGGAGGATTCGAAGGGAAAGGCAAAGTGAGTTATAATGCCTATTATGGGGTGAAAAAAATTGCAAAAACATTGGATGTACTTGACCCTTATGAATATGTTTTTTGGCAATATGAAATTGATCCAAGTCGTAATTTTGAAAAATATTATGGGGTTTTTCAGGATATTGGTTTGTATCAACAATTAACAGGATACAATTGGCAGGATCAATTATTTGGGACGACAGGTACAATTTTGTATCATAACCTCTCTTTCTCCGGGGGAACAAAAATATCGAAATACAATATCAGCCTTACCCGGAATGAC
>CAYNBE010000039.1:0-21529 GCA_964395045.1 uncultured Prolixibacteraceae bacterium
GGGCAAAGATAATCAAAGATGCAGGACTGACAGGAATAGTCCTGACCTGCAAACATCACGACGGGTTCTGCCTTTGGCCGTGCGATTTTACCGGACATTCGGTGAAAAGCAGCAGTTGGAAAGATGGAAACGGGGATATTGTAAAGGAAGTGAGGGAATCCTGTGACAGGTACGGTTTGAAATTCGGAATTTATCTTTCACCCTGGGACCGCAACCGGGCTGATTATGGAACCCCTTCTTATATCGAATATTACAGAAACCAGCTACGTGAGCTTTTTACCCGGTATGGGCCTGTTTTTGAAATGTGGTTCGACGGAGCTAATGGTGGCAACGGTTTTTATGGCGGTTCCAATGAAAATCGGAGGATCGACGGTGCAACCTATTATGACTGGCCCAACACCATCAGAATGGTGCTGGAAATGGAACCGGAGGTCCTGTTTTTCAGTGATGCCGGACCGGATATCCGCTGGTGCGGAAATGAGAGCGGTTTTGTCGGCGAAACCAACTGGTGTATGATGGACACCGATACGATTTATGCAGGAAAGCCAGGAATCAGTTCGTTGTTAAACCAGGGTAGCGAAAATGGAAAACATTGGCTTCCGGCCGAAGTAGATGTTTCCATCCGTCCGGGTTGGTTTTATCATCCGGAGGAAGATTCAATGGTGAAATCACCTGAAAAACTCTTTGATATTTACCTCACTTCGGTCGGCAGGGGTGCCAACCTGATCCTGAATATTCCGCCCGACCGGCGAGGCCTTCTTCACGAAAATGATGTGAAATCGCTGCTGGGATGGAAAAAACTGATCGATCAGGCATTTGCTGTAAACCTTGCAAAAGGTTGTCGCGTGACAGCCGACAGTTTCAGGGGTAAATCACGGCGTTTTGCCCCATCGGGATTGGTGGATGATGATCCAGAAACCTACTGGGCAACCGAAGATTCAGAAACAAAGGGGAGCCTTACATTCGATCTGGGAAAATCGACTCCCGTAAAGTATGTAGCCATACAGGAATATATACGCCTCGGGCAAAGAATCCGCAGTTTCAATATCGAAGCCTGTGTAAACGGTGCCTGGGTCGAAATCGCACAGGGTACAACGGTCGGATATAAACGGATTATCAGCTTTGAGAAACCGGCCGAAACCCGGCAGATCAGGATCAATATCCTGGATTCAAGGGCCTGTCCGGTTGTTTCAAACGTCGAAATATATTAAACCTGTTAATGAACAAAGAATCAGATCATTCATAAAAACACCTGCTTAATACCAGAATTATGAAGCTTTTTTTCCGATCAAATCCATTTCGTCTTTCGGTCATGATGCTCCTCCAACACATGATGTTTGCTGTTTGGTGGGTTCCTTTCGCTGCCTACTTGATAAATATCCATATTACCGGTTTTCAAAATGCATTGATTCTTAGCTCCATGGCCATTGGTTGTCTGGCTTCTCCCCTGTTCGGAATGATTGCCGACAGATATTTCCCCGGTCAAAAAGTTCTGGCAGCGCTTAACCTGGCAAACGGGATTCTGATGTTGCTTGCAGGACTGACAACCCATCCCGATCTTCTGTTTCTAATCTTGTTGCTGTCAATGCTTTGCTACATGCCTACCTGGAGCCTGACCAGTTCCATTGCCATGACGCATGCACCTTCTGATCAATTCCCCCGTATCCGGGTCTTCGGATCAATCGGGTGGGTGGCTTCCGGTGTTTTCAGCCTTGTAACGGTCAATGTTTTTAAAACCGGCTTCGACGGTACAAACATCCCGTTTTTCTGTGCAGGGGCCATCAGCCTGACTGCTTTTCTCTTTAATCTTTCCCTTCCGCCAACCCCACCCCTGTTAAAAGGAAAGAAAGGTTCGCTGATCGATGCTTTCGGGTTGAGAACCATCAAACTGATGTCTGACAGGAATTTTGCTGTTTTTATTATCCTTTCATTCCTGTCGGTGATCCCTTTTTCAATGTACTGGTCTTATTATTCGGAATTCCTGCAAAACAGCGGATTTAAATATATCACCATCACCATGAACTGGGGACAGGTGGCCGAAATGCTGATCCTTGTCTCTGTTTCCTACTCCATTCGAAAAGTTGGACTGAGAAAGACCATGATCATCGGTTTGTTCTTCCTTTTCATCCGGTATCTTGCTTTTTTCAGCGGTATAAGGTTCAATTTCGAGCCAACCTATTTTATCGGAATCCTCGTACATGGTTTTATTTTTGGGTATTTTTTTGTCGGGGGCCAGATTTACATCGACAAAAAAGCACCTCCCGAACTGAAATCCCAGGCACAGGGTTTTATTTTTCTGGTTACATTTGGACTGGGATTGCTGACAGGAAATTTCATTTCCAGACAAATCATTGATAATTTTACCGTTGTTTCCGGTAGTTCATCCTCATACAACTGGGAAGCCATCTGGGGAATCACCGCCCTGATGTCTTTGGCGATCCTGATTGCTTTTGCCTTGTTTTTCAGGAATGAATCTGAAATGAAAAAGGCAGAAGCGTAATGATGAATTCTTCTGGTATTGATTTATAGGCCGTCTTTGTAATAAATCTTGTATGAAAAAAGCAGCAGTGGTCGGTTTCGGGTTTATGGGGAAAACCCATGCTTTGAATATACTGAAAAATGAAAATGTACAGCTTTCAGCAATTGTGGAACCAGATGCCGGAGCTGTTGAAAGAGGATTGTTTTCCGAAGCCGGGAATTTTTCAACCGGTGACATTCAGGCCGAAAAAATCAGAGAAGTCAGATATTATCCAACCCTTGAGGAGTGCATTCATGCTGAACATCCCGATATTGCCCACATTTGTGTACATACCAACCTGCATTACGCAATGGCATTGAAAGCCCTCGAACATGGATTGCATGTTCTGATTGAAAAACCATTTGTGCTCGATATCAGTCAGGGGAATGAACTGATCGCACTGGCAGAGAAAAAAGGAGTGGCGCTGATGGTAGCCCATGTGGTCCGATTTATGCCCCCATACCTGAAACTGAAAAGCTGGATACGTGAAGAATCGTTCGGCAAACTGAAATTCCTTTCCCTGTATCGTTTTTCAGGGGTACCCCTCTGGGGTCAATGGAAAGAGAAACAGGCGGCTTTCGGGTCGTCAGGCGGAGCATTGTACGATTTGGTAGTGCATGACATCGATTTCGCACTGGACCTCTTCGGCAAACCTCCTCAGCACACCTCTGAATGCCTGCCGGGAAGGTTAAGCCGGCATGATTATGTACATTCAATATGGTCATACCCTGACCGGACTGTGAAAATCGAAGGCGGCAACATTTTTCATCCTGCATTTCCTTTCCGGGCCGGATTTCTGGCAACCTTCGACCGGGCAAGTGCTTGTTATTCAACACAGAACCCACAGTTCATCCAGGTTTCGGATGAAGTGCAAACCTGCCAGGTTGCCATTGGAAATTCCGGAGACGGTTATTACAATGAAATCGACTATTTTTACCATTGTATCGATGAGAAACTTTTACCTGAAAAATGCATGCCTCAGGATTCGCTTGCAACCATTCAGATGTGCAGTGAACTTGTTTAGCACAAATAACCAGTAACTATCCTCAATGAAAAATTCTCCTTTTTTTCTCACCCTGTCGCTCATCCTGCTAGGGTAACATTTCCTGTTTGAAAGGATCTTCAAACTGATGACTCCCGGATGAAGTACAAAATTCTACCTGTTGGGATCATAATGTATCTTGTCCTATCTTCTTCAAAGAATGGCTGCATCGCCCGGGATCATGCAGTCAGTTGACCTCCTGAACGTCTTGGGATTGATTCTGATCGGACTTTCCCTGTTTTCCGGGTTTCTGGTACGCTGGTCATTAATTGCCGGAGCCGACCGGCTCATCCGGCGTTGGAAAGATGAAAAAGCCCATACACCAGTACCTTCCCTGAAGGAATGTGAACCGGAACAGGCCATGTTGGGGGTGAAAAAGAAAAGAGATATCGTTCAGGATTGTTTTTTCTTCCGCGGCTTTTTTTCCACACTCCATCCAAATTTTCCGATTCTCCTTCCCAGCCCGTAATACTGGCCATGGTTGTAAACAAGCGGACGCGCCTGTGCAAGGCCCAGTGCTCCGGTCCGGTCGATGAACCCTTCCTCAGCACTGATGTTTACCACATCTGCAACAAACATATCATGGGTGCCCAGTGAAATCACCTGCCTGACCCTGCATTCAATATTGACCGGCGATTCGGCGATAACCGGGGCTTTTACCACCTTCGCCGGTTCTGCGGTAAGGTTCATCTCCTTCCACTTATTGTATTTCCGCCCTGAACGGCAACCACACCAGTCAGTGGCTCTTGCTAGCTCTTCTGTCGTGAGGTTAATCACAAACTCGCCAGTCCGCGAGATGATTTCATGTGAATGCCTCCCTGGCCTCACCGATATATAGCACATGGGTGGATCGCTGCAGATAGTCCCCGTCCAGGCAATCGTGATAATGTTGTATTCTTCGGGGACAGCCCCGCAACTGACCATGACCGCAGGAAGAGGGTAAATCATCGTTCCCGGTTTAAAATCTGTTTTCGCCATGATAATCATATCTGTATGAACCACAAAAATAGGCCAAAGCCCGATACTGTGAAAGGATTTATATACTTTTGTAAGCAGGAAACATCCCCGGCAGGGATTTTTGCATGAAGACGCAACCTGTCAGACACAATTCTTATCTTTTGAAAAAAAGAATGGACTTTTATGAGAAAATATTTGTTCCTGTGGATTCCCGCACTTTATCTGCTGGTTTCCGGTTTCGTATATGAGCCTGAATCGGGATATGAACCGGTCTTCATGCTCCGTAGTGAAATGGAAAGAAGTGTCAGGCTTGAGGCTCCCCGCGAAATTGTCAATCCCGGAAAAATTTACCTGAAAGACAAATTCATATTCATAAACGATCGGTATACCGGTATCCATATCATCGACAATACCAATCCTTTGAATCCTGAGAACATTGCATTTATCCATATAGACGGATGCATTGATATGGCGGTAAAAGATAACGTTTTATATGCCGATAATGCTGTCGATCTGGTTGCACTGGCACTCAATCCGCAATTAACCGGAATCCAGGTTACCGCCAGGATAAAAAACGTGTTTCCCGAAATGCAGGCACCCGATGGTTACGGCCTGACCTACCGGCAAAACCGGGCACGACCACAAAACTCAATTCTGGTTCGATGGAGACAAAAATGAACAAATCAGGATTTATGACCCGAACCTGGTTTCTGATCTGTGGTTGCCTGGTCTCTTTTTTCTCATGTCAGCTGGGAAGTGATTCCGAAGCAGGTTTCACCTCCGGAGAAGGGTCTGGAGGATCAATGGCCCGTTTTGCCATTGCAGAAAACAACCTGTATGCTGTGGATCAGGTTTCTCTCAAAATATTCAACATCGCCAATTCTCAACTTCCTCAATTCATTGTTACACGACCGGTTGGTTTTGGCATCGAAACCATCTTTCCGCTTCAAAAAAATCTTTTCCTTGGAACCTCAACAGGGATGTACATTTATGACATTGACTCTCCTGAAAATCCACAGAGAATATCTTTTTTTGAACATGTTATATCCTGTGATCCGGTCGTATCGGACGGCAAATATGCCTATGTAACCCTGAGTTCAGGCAACCAACGCTGCCGGAGAGGGACCAACGAATTTCAGATTATCGACCTTCAAAATCTGAAATCGCCAGCTTTGGTCAAACAATATCCCCTGACCCAGCCCAGGGGGCTTGCCATCCGGAACGATACACTCTGGGTTTGCGACAATGGATTAAAAGGATTTGATGTGAGCAACAAACAGGATGTCAAGCTATTATTCAATTTCAGCGATATTTCGGCCTACGATGTGATATTAAACAACCACCTTATACTTGTAACCGGAGAAACCGGCTTTGTACAATATGAGCTTGCAAATAATTCCATCCGGAAGCTGAGTGAAATAAAAATCAAGCCATAAAAACAGAATCATGATCCGTTACATCCTCTCTTTACTTTTACTTGTATCAATGATGGCATCAGGCCAGGAAGCTGACCTGATAAAGAAAAAGCATTTCGGGGTTGGAATGGTTCCGCAATATTCTATCGTGAATGGTACCCGCATTGATTTTGATTACCGGTTGCCTGCACAAAACCAGTGGCTTGTGGTTGCCCCTCAGCTTTATATTGCGCGCAGGAACTCTACAATCTGGGATTTCAATGAAATGGCCGGTGCAGGAATTGAAATTCAACACAGGCTGTTCCTCGGAGAAAAGAATGAACCCAAAGGAGCCTACTTCGCCTATGGCCCCGTATTTCAGTTTTACTCGGTAAAAGACGACGGACTGGCATCCTACACTTTTCAGGAGGATCAGGTGACATACATCGGATTGGAAGAATCCACAGTGAGCACCCAGATTTACAAAATCGGCGGGAACCTGATTTTTGGGTATCAGGCACTGATCAGCAAGACCCTTTATCTGGATTTCTACCTGGGAACCGGAGCCAGGTTCAGTTTCGATAACCGGAAATCAGGACTTCACGGTTACTACAACGATTGGTGGGGTGATATGGGATATTCCGGTACACTGATGGTGGGCGGAATGAGAATCGGCATTTATTTCTGAACAGAAACCCGGTTATTTCTCCCGGTCACGCCAGTCGCCGTTTTCACGTATCAGCAGTTCAAGCTCTTCTACTGCATTTTCGAAAGGGATGCTTCGCTTGACGCGCTGCAATCCTTTGAAAAGATTCACCTAACCGCTTCCTGCCCCCACAAATCCGTAGTCGACATCGTTCATTTCACCTGGGCCGTTTACCACACATCCCATAATTCCGATCTTCAGGTGATCCAAGTGGTTAAAATGGGCTTTGATCCGTTGGGTGGTTTCATGAAGGTCAAACTGGGTGCGGCCACAACCCGGGCAGGAGATAAATTCGGTCCGGGAAATACGCATTCTGGAGGCCTGCAGGATGGCGAAACTCAAATCTTTCAGCTCGGTAAAGGTAATATTGTCGTGCTCGTTTGAGATACAAAGCCCATCACCATACCCGTCGATGAGCAAACCTCCGGTGTCGGCTGAAGCTTTGATCTGGAGGTCGTCCAGGTGGCGTTCGTTGTATCTGCGATAAATGATAACAGGTACTTTCCAGATATGTGTTTCAAGCATCATGAAGAAAGCCCTCATTTCAGCAAACGGATTTTTATTATAACTTTCCAGGATCAGGACAGTCTTTCGGGTTTGTTTCAGTTTGGTCATGATCTCAGGGTGCCTTTCCATGAACCGGTCGAATTCCATTTTGTTGGTCCTGATGAATTTCATCCTTCCCCACCGAGTGCTTTCAAAAAGATATTCATCAAGGGAAATCACAGGATATGCATTTCCCTGAATATCAAACACCCTGTTTCCTGAAAGGAAATAATCAGGTATCAGCTTCCCCCTGATGGGAAGTATTTCCTGCAGGGAACGTTCATCCAGGTCGGCAACCACTACCGGAAGGAACCGGCCACCCATATTGAGTACCGGCCGGGTAGAACGTCTTTCATATTCAAACGGATTGGTCTGGGCATGCAAGGGGGCTGTAATAGGCTGATGGTCCTGATAAGTTTTAAAATGTGCAATCAGTTTGCGGGCCACAGAAATCTCATTTTCAGGCTTCTCCGTCAGAGATACCCGAATGGTGTCACCAATGCCGTCAGAAAGAAGTGCCCCGATTCCCACAGCCGACCGGATCCTGCCTTCTTCCCCTTCACCAGCCTCGGTAACCCCGAGATGCAACGGAAAATCCATATCTTCAAGCCGCATCCTGAAACAGAGCAACCTGACCGTATAAACCATAATCCGTGTGTTGCTCGATTTGATCGAAATAACCACATTGTTGAAATTCACCCGCTTACATATTCTGAGAAACTCCATGACCGATTCCACAATTCCAGTGGGTGTATCTCCGTACCGGCTCATGATCCGATCGGATAAAGATCCGTGATTTGCACCGATGCGTAAGGCAGTTTTGTTTTTCCGGAGCATCTCCAGGAACGGGATAAACAGTTCCTCAATCCTGTTCAGCTCATTCCGGTATTCTTCGTCGGTGTACAACTTATGCCTGAACTGGGCCCGTTTGTCATAGAAATTTCCCGGATTGATCCTGACCTTCGAAATAGTTTGGGCTGCGATTTCAGCAAGCCGGGGATTGAAATGAATGTCAGCAATCAATGGATTGTTATACCCCCTGTTTTCAAGTTCTTTCTTTATTCCTCCCAAACTTTCAGCATCCTGCGAATCCCTCACCGTGACCCTGACATAGTCGGCTCCTTCCTTGATAATCCTGATAATCTGCTCAACCGTAGCTTCCTTGTCTTTCGTATCGGTATCGGTCATGGATTGTATCCTGACCGGATGGTCTCCCCCCATAGGAACCGTTCCGATTTCCACCTCATGGGTCTTATACCTCTGATAACGGCATAAATCGTTGATATATTTGAAATTAGGATTGTCCATGGCCCATTTATTCATCCCCCGGTTTGCAAAATTAATCCAATAACCTAAATATAAAAAGATTCAACTATTTTTGTTTGATAATTTGATTGCATGTCAATTGATATCAGACAGATAACCAAGTATTACGGAAAACAGAAAGTCCTTAGCAATGTTTCCTTCCGTATCGGGCATAGTGAACTGACAGGATTTTTAGGTCCCAACGGGGCGGGGAAATCAACCCTTATGAAAATTGTTACTGGCAGCATTATGCCTGAGCATGGGGAAGTACTGATTAACGGGAGAAAAATCACTGTTGACAATCCTGAAATAAAAAAAGATATCGGATATCTTCCGGAAAACAATCCATTGTATCCCGACCTGTACATCAGGGAATGCCTGGAAATTGCGGCCGGATTTTATCATATTCCCCGTCCGGCTTCCAGAATTATGGAAATCATCAGCCTTACCGGCCTGGAAAGTGAAAAAAACAAGAAAATCGGTGCATTATCGAAAGGGTACCGTCAACGGGTCGGATTGGCACAGGCTTTAGTCCACAATCCTTCTGTCCTTATTCTCGATGAGCCGACCAGCGGACTGGATCCTAACCAGCTGGATGAAATCAGGATGCTGATTTCTCAAATCAGCCGTGAAAAAACAGTCTTGTTGTCGTCACATATCCTCGGTGAAATTGAAGCAATCTGCAACCGTGTGGTAATTATCAACCGCGGACAAATGGTTGCTGACAGCCAGATATCTTCCCTGAAAACAAATCAGGAAATCGGATTCAGACAGGTTTATGTACAGTTTGACAAACCTGTACCTGAAACTGACTTGCTTTCTGTCCAGGGTATTCTGGAAGTCGTACCTGATAATTCAGGGTGGTTGGTCTCCACCGCTCAGGAGGTAGATATCAGGCCCGAACTTTTCCGTTTTGCTGTCAGTCACGGAATGATAATCCTTTGCATGATTGAAAAAAAGCAGGACTTGGAAACCATCTTCAGGCACTTAACACATGAATAAAGATCCCTCCGGATATCTTTCCATACAAGCCATGAAGTGATTTTTTACTTCAGTTTTATTAACTGCAGCCTGTAAATGTTTAAAAAACTCTATTCAATTATTCCTTAAGAATTTACTCTCGACAGTGATGAGTTGACCTGAATCAATCTTCGGGAACCATTCATTCATTTTTAGTTGTGCCTGTAGTTTGATTTCCGGTGTGATCAGTGAAGATATCCTGACCAGCGTGTAAATCAAAACCCCCAAATCATCGGTAAACCCGAGAACCGGAACCAGGTCAAAAATAGCATCCACTGGCACGATAAAATACCCCAACGCTGCAGCTATGGTCAGATTCGTTTTAAAATTGACTCCCGGATTTTTGAAAATATAAAAGAGCAACAGCACGGCATAAATCACCTTTTGACCTGCTTTCACATAAAATTTCCTGATTTTCGCCATCAGGGCGGGCTCATTGAAGTAGGGTGCAAAAGAATTTCTCATTTTTCATTCGGTTGTATCTTCACCATAATCAACATTCATGCCATGATATCGTTCGGCAATCTGGTCCAGCACTGATATGACCTGGTCGAAATGTCCGGCAGTAAGCAATTGGACTTTCAAATCCCTGAAATTGGGAATATGCGGGAAATAACGGGCAAAATGTCTTCTCATTTCCAGTATGCCGCTCCTTTCATTCTCTTTCCATCCAATGCTGAGGTGCAGTTGTTCCTTTACATTCTTGACCACTTCCGGAACAGTAAGAGGTGGGATGAGCTGCCCGGTGTCCAGGAAATGTCTGATCTCACGGAATATCCAAGGCCGTCCGATAGCAGACCGTCCGATCATCAGCCCGTCGACTCCGGTTTGCCGGAGAAATTCTGCTGCTTTCTGCGGATTCCTGACATCACCGTTTCCAATGATCGGGATCCTGATCCGGGGATCGTTCTTCACCTCTCCGATTAGCGTCCAGTCGGCCGCCCCGTTGTACATCTGGCTGCGTGTCCGGCCATGGATGGCCAGTGCAGCTATTCCGGAATCCTGAAGCCGTAAAGCAGCTTCCAGTACCGGTTTGTTATCTTCGTCCCATCCAAGCCGCGTTTTGGCAGTCACCGGCAAACACACTGCCTTTACCACGGCTTCAGCCATTTTTTGCATTTTGGGCAAATCGAGCAACAGAGCTGCCCCGGCCCCTCTCCGTACAACTTTTTTAACCGGACATCCCATATTAATATCGATAAAATCGGGACCCGCCTCTTCAGCCACCCTGGCGGCAACAACCATGGAATCAATATCATGTCCGTAGATCTGGATGCCTACCGGCCGGTCAAAATCAAAAAGAGTCATTTTCTGCCTCGTTTTCGACACATTCCTAACCAGTGCATCCGACGAAATAAACTCGGTATACATCACATCCGCGCCAAATTTCTTGCACATATACCGAAACGACTTATAGGTAACATCTTCCATCGGTGCAAGAAACAACGGCATTTTTTCTAACTCCAGGTCTCCGATCTTCACTGAAATGTTTTTTTACAAAATTACGGGTTTCATGCAACTTTTTTCAGTCCTGCCCGTCTCTAAAAAAAAGAGCCATGAAAACGTACCTGACCTCTATCCTATTTATAGCAGTTTTCCTTGCGGGATGCCAGAAAGACCAGGATAACGGATCCTTTATCCTGAACCGGGAGGTTAAGCTGAAAGCAGGAACCCTTTATACCTGCCCTTCTGATCCTTTCTCAGTGAAAATAACCAGGATCACCGATTCCCGTTGTCCCGAGGGGGTTTATTGTGTCTGGCAGGGAGAAGCAACTGTTTATCTGGAAGTAAAGGAAATTCAAAGCGGGGAAGTGGTACTGAGCACAGTCCATCAACCGGTCGATACTGTGAACAATTATGTTTTCAAACTGGTGGACGTATTGCCATATCCCAAATACCAGGTCAAAATTCCCGATTCCGAAAAAATTGTTGTACTCCAGATAAACAAGCTGTAAATATCTGTTATGCTGACATATGCTCTACGAGAATTTTTATTCCGATCAGAATCAGGATACCACCACCGATGATCAAACTGCGGTGGCTGGTTTTTCCCCTGATCTGCTTTCCAAACAGCATTCCCAGCATAGCGGCGAAAAAAGTGACAAAACCGATCACCATTGCCGGAATACTGATGTGGGTATCCAAAAAACCAAAGCTAAGCCCAACAACCAGTGCATCAATGCTGGTGGCAATTGAAATGCCAATCAACACCCCAGGTTTCATGGGTTCGAACTCTTTTCGATCTTCTTCGTTCCTGAATCCCTCATAAATCATTTTTGACCCGATTAGTGCCAGCAACCCAAATGCAATCCAATGATCATAACTGGCAATCAGATTTTTCAGCGATAAACCAATCAACCATCCGATCACGGGAAACAGCGCCTGGAAAAATGCAAGGGGAAAGGCAAGCATACAGGCCTGCCTGAAACGGATATCCTGCTTTAGGATTCCGAACGTAACGGAGACGGCGAAAGTATCAAAACTCAGTCCAATACCGATCAGCAAAAACGTGATAAACTGGGATAGTGTCATCCTGAATAAATCGTTCGCAAAAATAACCCTTTCCTCAATCTGGAAAAGTGGATGAAAAAAAATCACTCCACTGTTACCGATTTTGCCAGATTTCTGGGCTGATCAACATTGCACCCCATCTGGACGGCACAGTAATAAGCCAGTAGTTGCAACGGAATCACCGACAGCAATGGATAAACAGAGGGATGGGCCAGCGGAATTTCGAGTATTTCATCTGCCATTTCTTTCATGGCGGCATCCCCTTCAGAAATTACGGCAATAATGATTCCTTTCCTCGCTTTTACTTCCTGAATGTTGCTGACGATCTTTTCATAGTATCTGTCATGCGGGGCTACCACTACCACAGGCAGGTTGTTATCAACCAGGGCGATGGGACCGTGTTTCATTTCCCCTGCAGCATACCCTTCAGCATGGATATAGGAAATTTCCTTCAGTTTCAATGCCCCTTCCAGTGCTACTGGGAATAAGATACCCCGCCCGAGAAAAAGTGCATTGACCGAATCTTTTAGCTTTTCAGCAACTTTTTTAATTTGCAAGTGATTCTTTAGCACCTTCCTGGCTTTTTCAGGGATGGCAGCAAGTTCACGGATCAGTTCATGATATCGGTGCTCAGGAATCATGTGCCTGTGGTATGCCAGACAAAAGGCAAGCATCGTCAAAACTGTTACCTGGGCTGTAAAAGCTTTTGTAGATGCCACCCCGATTTCAATTCCGGCATGGGTATAAACACCGGCGGTTGTTTCCCGCGCGATCCCTGAACCGACCACATTGCATATTCCGATGATCATAGCCCCCTTCTCACGTGCCATCTTCACGGCTGCAAGTGTATCGGCAGTCTCACCGCTTTGGCTGATGGCAACAACGACATCTCCTTCCGAGAGGACCGGGTTCCTGTACCTGAATTCTGAGGCATATTCAACTTCCACCGGAATCCTGGCAAATTCCTCGATCAGGTATTCACCAATCAACGCTGCATGCCATGATGTACCGCATCCGATGATGATGATCCTGCAGGCTTCGGCCATTTTCGGTAAAACATCCATCAATCCCCCAAGAACAATCTCACCGGTTTCAGGTCTTAAACGGCCACGGAATGTTTCTTCGATTGTTTTGGGCTGCTCAAATATCTCTTTCAGCATAAAATGCTCAAATCCATCTTTCCCAAGTTCACCGATTGAAATGTTTAACTTTTGAATCCTGAGCGAAACCGGGCTGTTTTCAAGGTTCCTGATGGTTAATCCATCCCTTTCGATAACTGCCATATCATGATCATTCATGTAAATGACATGATCGGTATTTTCTACAATGGGTCCGGCGTCCGAAGCAAGGAAATATTCATCCTTCCCGATACCGATGACCAACGGGCTTCCTTTTCTGGCCGCAATCAACCTGTTGCGGTCTCCGTTGCACAAAACAGCAATCCCATAAGCACCTACCACTTTCGAGAGAGCCAGCTGAACAGCTACCTCAGTAGTAATTTCCTCACCCTGATTAAAAAAAAATTCAATCAGGTGAGCAAGAACTTCAGTATCCGTTTCACTCTGAAAAGAAAATCCTAGGTTTGTCAGATCCTTTTTCAACTCGGCATAATTTTCGATAATGCCGTTGTGCACCAAGGTAAATTTCCCTGACATGGAAGTATGGGGATGGGCATTCCTGTCGCTCGGTTCACCATGCGTTGCCCAACGCGTGTGCCCGATTCCCAGGTTCCCGTTTACATTTTTTCCGTTGCAGAACTCCTCAAGGTCTGATACTTTACCCTTTTTCTTGAAGACCGAAATCCCGTCGCCGGCAATCGCTATACCGGCAGAATCATACCCTCGGTATTCCAATCGTTTTAATCCATTAATGATGATCGGAAAAACATCCCTGTTTCCGATATAACCTACTATTCCACACATTTGAATGAAGTTGTTAACGGAATGTATAAATTAAATTTCGTCGTAAAAAGTATTGTAGGAATCAATGTAGGTTTCTTTAGACTGAAAGGGTAGAAATTTTTTCCCTGTTTCTTCTGCAAATTTCCTGATATCGGGATTGATCATCTGCGATCCCTGGATGATGGCATCTGAAAAGGTAAGGGCAAGTTTGCTGATATTCAAATAACTGGGGTCCTCCAATATTTTAACATCTCCGGCACCAATTCCTTTAAGCAACAATTTCTTTTTGAAATTCTTATTCAAAGACCCGGGGAAATCATCCTGATATATCGAATAAACCACCTTTGCCTTTGTGAAAATCGGATCATCGTAGTAATACTTTTTGATATACAAAGGAACCAATGCAGTCAACCAACCATGACAATGAATGATATCAGGGGCCCATCTCAGTTTGATGACTGTTTCCAGTACTCCCCTTGCAAAAAATATGGCTCGCTCATCATTGTCTTCAAAAAAATGATTTTCAGGATCAAATAAAACACACTTCCTGTGAAAATAATCTTCATTGTCAATGAAATACACCTGCATCCTTGCCGCCTGTATTGAAGCAACCTTAATAATCAGCGGATGATCTGCTTCGTTAATCACCAGATTCATCCCCGATAACCGGATCACTTCATGCAATTGATTCCTCCGCTCATTCACACAACCGTACCGGGGCATGAATGTCCTGATCTCCCTGCCTCTTTCCTGAACACCCTGTGGCAGGTACCTTGAAATCTCTGACATCTCACTTTCGGGCAAATAGGGGGTAATTTCCTGAGAAATAAAAAGAATTCTTTTGTTTTCCATCTACTTTTTAAATGTAGTCCTAAACGGATACAAAATTAACTAAAAATATCTTTCATTTCAATCATGTTTCTTACATCCCTCTCCGGAATGTGGCTGTTATTGAAGTTCATGCCATAAAAATGAAGGGTAACAGAGATTTCCATCCTGGTTATTTGATTTTTTCGTTCAGCCGGGTATTGTCCAGACAATATTTGCTATTGATGACTAACGTCTTGTATTGCGGCTTCATTTACGGGTTGATTCAGCACAAAATGGTTACCCGACAATCAAAATATCAGGAATTGATGCCAGGACAGATATCGGAATAACAGAGAGATTCCTTACTTTTATAAAAACTTTGACATGGATTATTTGAGCCGGATACGGAATAAAATCTTCTTCGATCCTGGTCGTTTTAAACCTTGCTTAGAAGCCTGGAAAAAGGAAGGGAAACACATTGCTTTTACAAATGGTTGTTTCGATTTGCTACATCGTGGTCACATTGAATATCTTGCATGCGCAGCGGCAAAAGCCGATAAACTTGTGGTCGGATTGAATTCTGATGCTTCGGTACGCCGGTTGAAAGGAGAAGAACGACCTGTCACAGACGAGATATCACGTGCTTTGATCCTGGCTTCTATCGGTTTTGTGGATGCTGTATTCATTTTTGATGAAGAAACCCCATTGAATCTTATTATAATGATAAAACCCGATTTTCTCATTAAAGGAAAAGATTATTCCGTGGAAGAAATAGCCGGAAGCGAGTTTGTGTTATCATACGGTGGTATGGTTGAAACAGTGGACCTTGTTCCCGGTTATTCAACTTCATCATTGATCAGAAAAATAAAACGGAATGTCGAGGATTAAAACCAGATATGTTTGCCAGAACTGCGGAGCAGAATCTTCGAAATGGATTGGCAAATGCCCTTCGTGCAACCAATGGAATACTTTCGTTGAAGAACTGGTATCACCGGTGTCCGGAAAAACCTCCGGTCATCTTTCAGCCGGTGTGATGGATGCCAACAAACCCTGTACACTTGAAGAGATTCCTGTCGTTCCATTTGACCGTATTGACACCGGAATAACCGAACTGAACAGGGTTCTGGGCGGAGGGTTGGTACCAGGTTCTGTCGTGCTGATCGGAGGCGAACCGGGAATTGGGAAATCGACGCTGGTATTACAGCTGGCCTTTGCCATCAAAGGTAAAAAGATACTCTATGTATCGGGCGAAGAAAGCTTGCAACAAATTCGTCTCAGAGCGATCCGGCTGAAATCAATAAGCAGGGAAGCATTTTTCCTTTGCGAGACGTCGCTCGAAATGCTCTTGTCGCATGTCGAACAACATGCCCCTGAAATTGTGATCATTGATTCAATCCAGACCATTTCGACCGATCTGATTGAATCCTCTCCGGGTTCGGTCGCACAGGTCAGGGAGTGTACAACAGCCATCCAGAAATATGCAAAAAAAAACCATGTGGTTGTCCTGATGATCGGCCATATTAACAAGGAAGGAAACCTTGCCGGGCCAAAAGTGTTGGAGCATATCGTAGATACGGTAATCCAGTTTGAAGGAGACGCCCATCACCAGTTCCGTATTCTGAGATCTGTTAAAAACAGGTTCGGGTCAACATCAGAAATGGGGATTTTTGAAATGCGGCAAAACGGACTCGCCGAAATAATTAATCCATCGGAACACCTGATTTCCAGAACTTCCCATCCGGTTAGCGGTACGGCAATAGCGGCAACCATCGAAGGTATCAGACCTTTCCTGATTGAAATCCAGGCCCTTGTCAGTACAGCAGCCTACGGGGTTCCTCAACGCTCCTCCACAGGCTTCGATATCAGGCGTATGAACATGCTCCTGGCAGTTCTCGAAAAAAGAGCCGGATTCAGACTGGCAACAAGGGACGTCTTTCTGAACGTGGCCGGCGGTGTGAAAACCATTGATCCCGCAACCGACCTTGCCATGGTGGTTTCGGTTTTATCGTCCAACCTGGATATTCCTGTCAGCCAGCAAATCTGTTTCGCGGGAGAAGTTGGTCTGACTGGTGAAATCAGGGCAATCAGCCGCATTGAACAACGTATTTCGGAAGCTGCCAGGCTCGGATTTTCCCGGATCGTCATACCGAAATCAAACAAAGGTACCGAAGGCCTTTCCGGTATCATTGAACTGATCAGGATTCAACGCATCGAAGAGCTGACAAAAAAACTGTTTGGCCCAGTCACTTCATGACATGGACCCTTCACCAGGGCCTTTCCGAACCGTGAAATTATTTCGTACTTTTGAAACCCGGAACTGTTTTTAATTTAAATGAAAAAAATACTCTGCCGGTCATTTGTTTTTATTCTTCTGATATCAGCCTGTGGCAAATCGGTTGAAAAAAAACCACGCCATCTCCTTTCACGTGACCGGATGATCAGCATCCTTGTCGATATCCATCTGGCCGAATCGGTCTTTCAAACAAGCCATTATACCAACAATAGCCTAAAACAATATACCGAGTCCGATTATTATTATTCCATTCTGCATAAGTACAAAACAGCCGATTCGATCTTTGAGCAATCGCTTATTTATTATTCGGGGAAACCGAAAGAATTTGAGAAGATTTACTCCCGGGTACTGAACCGGCTCAATGAAATGCAACAGGAAGCAACTGAAAAAAAGAAACAAGCAGTCAAACCCGGAAACCTTCATACAGAGTGAAACGATTTGCTGCTGATTGGATATTCACACTCACCGGTCCACCCCTGAAAAACGGAGTAGTTCAGGTAACCGATGAAGGGGTTGTCACAAAAGTCGGGGAATCGGTTGATCAGTCGGGCTCCTCCACCGGAACTGAAATTCATTCCGGGATCATTGCTCCGGGGTTTGTGAATTGTCATTGCCATCTCGAATTATCACACCTGAAAGAGAAGATTGCCGGCAACAGAGGGATAGGCGAATTCATCGGAGAAATCAGCAGAAAAAGAGAGGTACCAGAAAAGGAGATGACAATTGCTGCAGCAATGGCCGATGCCGAAATGTTTTCGGAGGGGACGGCAGGTGTCGGTGATATTTCAAACACCGGACTGACTCTGAACATAAAGAAATACAGCAAAATAAACTATTTTACATTTGTTGAGGTTTTCGGGTTTCATCCTTCCCGTGCAGAAAAAGCAACCGGTACTGCTTTGTCGATTCTGGAATTGTTCCGTTCGGCTTCACTTCCTGCCTCCATTGTTCCCCATTCAGCCTATTCAGTAAGCGACCTGCTTTTTGAAAAAATCGGCAAGCTGGGTGCCGAAGCATGTTCCATTCTCTCTGTTCACAACCAGGAAAGTGAGGATGAGATTCGCTTTTTTACAACGGGCAACGGACCCATCCTTGAACACCTGGTTCACAACCTGGGAATTGACGTCTCCCACTGGAAGCCTTCCGCCTTCAGTCCGCTTCAATCGGTCATCAAAAAGCTGCCCGAAGGGACCCCCCTTCTGCTCGTCCACAATACCTTCATGGGGCCCGATGATGTTTTATTCCTGAAAGAAAAACGTCGGACCGACAATACCTATCTGGTCCTTTGCCCGAATTCAAATCTCCACATTTCAGGCAGTCTCCCTCCGCTTCCACTTTTCAGAAGTGAAAACTTCCCCATTTGTATCGGAACTGATAGTCTTGCCAGCAATTCAAGGCTTTCGGTACTTTCCGAACTGATCACACTTCAGAGGTATTTCCCGGAGACGACTACCCATGAATTGCTGAAGTGGGGATGCAGAAACGGGGCCGAAGCGCTCGGTATGAAAAAACAACTGGGGACCATTGAACCCGGGAAAAAACCGGGACTGGTCCTGATTACTGATTATGATACCCGCAATATGAAATTGACACCCGGAAGCAGTGCCGTCAGGCTCATCTGAAAACATGAATCCTCACTCAGGCAACAATGGCAACATTTCTTTTTAATCAAATCGTGTTTGGCCCCGTTAAAAGTCGCCGGCTTGGTGTATCGCTGGGAATTAATCTCTTACCTGTCGACTCAAAAATATGTTCCTTTAACTGTATTTACTGCGAATGCGGCAGGAATCCCTTTCCCGGAACCGGAAAAAGAAAGCTTCCCACTGCAAAAGAGGTGAAGAGTGCACTGGAAATCCGACTTTCAAAAATGCAAAAAGAAAGCCTCCTTCCCGATGTGATCACTTTTGCGGGAAACGGAGAACCCACTTTACATTCACAATATGCGGAAAACGTTGATGACACCCTGGCCCTGCGCGACAGGTATGCACCCAGGGCCCGTGTTGCCGTCCTTTCAAATGCAACCATGCTCCACCGGAATTCGGTTTTCAAAGCACTCCTGAAAGTGGACGAAAACATACTGAAATTGGACTCCGGAATGGAGGCGACAATAAGAAAACTTAACTGTCCGGTTGAACGGTTTTCCATGTCAGACCTGGTTCAAAACCTGAAATCGTTCAACGGCAAATTAATCATTCAAACGATGTTTATACGAGGGAGTTACAAAGGAGAAACCATCGATAATACCACACCGGCTGAACTTACAGCCTGGTTAAAACTGATCCGGGAAATCAAACCTTCACAGGTGATGATTTATACTATCGCCCGTGACACGCCGGAAGAAGGACTTGAAAAAATCAGTATGGAAGAACTCCGGACGATTGCAGCACTTGTAAGCGAAAGCGGAATTCAGGTCCAGGTTTCCGGATAAAGACCAAACCCTCCTGCCTGGAAGATTGGTTACCCTGCAGCACAATGAATCCTTATGTACAGAATGCAGGGCGCACCTAGTGACTGAAGAACATGAATATGCCCTCTAATTTGTGGCCCGGGTCCAGGTGGTTGAACGCCCAAGCCATTTAATCCCCACTACGTAACCTTTGATATACAAAATATTGGGATCCTTGTCGAGCCAGGCAAAACAATCATAGGTTTTGCCGTTGTCCGGATCATAAATGCGGCCATTTTCCCATTTCTTATCCGAAGGATTGAACTTCAGCCCGGATAATATCTGCAATCCTAGCCTTGACTTTGACCTGAGGTTTGGGTCCGGATTGTTTGTATCCTTTTCCGGTTCACCGTTTACATACTTCTCGGGACTGATATATACTACCGTCCCGATAAACTTGCCGTTTTCTTCCTTCACTTCAATCTTGGAAGTTTTTTTATCATTCCACCAGACACCTGCTATTGAGTTGGCATTCTGGCCAATTACGGAAAATGCATAAACAAACAGGATGGAAACAAGCATCATTCTTTTCATTCTAAGCTGATTTTAATGGTTCATCAATTCAAATGCTGCTGAGATTCGTCTATTTTCAGACAGAATGACTATCTGGGTCTCCGGCAGGTGGTACGAAAATAATTATTTTGCTGTTTTTTAGCTTCTCACCGGGCAAAAGAGAATTACATAAGCATTTTTAAGTACAAAAACATGCTGCCTGATTTGAATAATGGAACCTTAAAATAAAAAAACCAAAACTAAGTGGCTTTGCTGTTGGCAATGATAAAATCGCGATGCGATTTTATCAGGCTGACCGAGTGGTGAAATAGGTTCTTTATCTCTGACAATCCCTGAAAGAATGAAAGTGATCCAGTGGTATTTACTTCTCTGTTTTTAATTCGGTTGATTTCATCGGTTTCAATGTCACGCAGAATATCCACAATTCCGTTTTCTTTTTCAACAAGTTCTCCTATTTCATCGAATTTATCCTCCTTAACAATGTGAAGCGCAAGATTGAAAAACTCATCAGAGTTATTGACCAGATGTCTGAATTCATTGTTCAAAAAATCGGTCGCCGACGATTGCCGGCTTTTTAGATATCCTTTCATCTGTTCAATAAGACAACTCAGAGAATGAGCAACTTCACGCTGATAATCACTAACCTGGATATAAAAATGACCAGAATCATAATCAACATCTTTCATTTCTGAGATAAACCGGATGATTTTGTTTTTTTGCTTCTTCGTTTTTCTGTTCAGTTCATCATTCATTACAAGTGCTTCATCTAAAAGAACAGGATCCTCTTTTAACAAGCCATCCAGGGCAAATGATAGGATTTTGTTGGCTGAGATAATGGTTTGAACTACCTGCCAGCTCCGTTTTTCAATTCTTTTTCCGGTTTCTTCCTTTTCGACCAGGATTTCGTCATCGGGAAATTTTTTATGCGATTGCCTCCGGTACCGGAGCTGCGTTCGTATAATCAAAACAAATGCAAACAGCAGAAGACATGCAATGACCGGCAATTCGCCGGCATGAATGATCCAGGCAATAAATGACGAAGTAACCATGGCAACTATGGCGGACAAAATCCATCCGCCGTTTATCGAAATCAGAGCCGATATTTTGTACACCGGATTTCTTCCTGTCCAGTATAGATCAGCGAGTGATGAACCCATTCCTGCCATAAGAGTGACTGCCACTGTCGACATCGGCATCTTCCGGGATGTAAAAAAATTGATGACCAGCAACGAAACAGTAAAATTTACGCATGTCCTGATGTCGTCAAATGCCGGAGGATGTTTTGCATAATAATCTACCACTGATGTAAGTGATTTTTCGCTGTTCATTGATGGTCGGGATGCTCCCGGAACAGTGTAAGAAACCAGACGGATTATTTTCCTTCCGGAATTAATCAAAATTCGGGCAAGGGTTGAAGAACCAAACCGTTCTTCACCGTAATTCTGGTCTTCCGGTTTGAAGCCCGAGATGTAAAAAGATTTTATCTTCCTGCTGAAAAATATGGTCAATACAACCAGTAATCCGGTGGCAAAAAGCAGTAAAAATGGATTAAAATCCTCTTTGGCAA
>CAYNBE010000040.1:0-20442 GCA_964395045.1 uncultured Prolixibacteraceae bacterium
TAGCGGCGACAAATAAACCCGCCCCTGCCGTGGATTTGATGAAACCACGGCGGTTAAACGGCAGGCCGGAAATATTATTTTCCCTTATCATAATATACTGATTCCTTATTAAGCAGTTAGTAATCAATTATATTCACTTATTCAGATAAATGATTTACATCCACACATTTCACACTGATCCGGCTGAATACTTTCTTTGCACTTTCAATCCCATTCAGATCAGGATTAATCTCAGGGGAGAAATAGTTTTGTTCGGTGCGTCCGATCAGTTCCGGAACGGATTTATTTCCGGACGAACAGGTAATCTCACCCCTGTACACAATGGAAGGCTGTCCGTTTCCCTGGGCATCTATGGTGCCGTCGGATTTTAAAGCCGGGAATTCGGGGGTATAGTCACCTGATACATTTACTTCCACATAATAGGTCCAGTGTGAATTCACGGGAAGTGTTACCCGCGTAGTGAATTCCCTGACTTTCGGAGTTGCTCCGGTAACAGTTTCAGGTGCCGGTGCTCCGATTGTCGGAAAATTGTTTCTCCCGGTTTCCTTTCTGAAGGCTCCGATCCAAACCGGCAAAGAAACCGGACACTCTGCTTTGCCTTCAAAATTGCCGGTTGCCGTACGGTAGGTCACAAATACACTCTTTACTTCCCCGGTCTTCTTGTTTTCAAGCCAGATTGCAAACTGGGGAGGTTCACCATAATCACTTTTCTCATAAATATCCCGCTCCTGTAAAATGGTAAAAACCAAATCCACATTCCGGTCATGCTTTTGACCTGTCGGTGGGGAACAGGCCATGATCAGGAGGACAAAAAGATATATCGGCAGCTTCCTCATGCAAGCTCAATTCTCAGAGGTTTGCGGTTTTTCCAGGCACCCCTGGTATAATCGGGAAAGTCGATCGGGCGGCTTTTATTTCCTACCGACTCTTCGGTCAATTTGGTAATAATACTCCATGTCACCGTATCATAGACATCGATCGGCGTGTCGGTACCTTGTCGGATCGCTTCCACAAAATCGTTGAAACAGAGGTAATCACTTCCACCATGTCCGGAAGAGAGAGCTTTCTCTCCAAATTTTTTCCAAAGTGGATGCTCATACTTCTGAAGATAGGAATCAATCTCCTCCCATTGATCGGGAACCTTGCTCACATCCTCAAGATAGATTTTATTCAGGGTACCAGAGTAAATCCCTTTCACTCCCTGAATCCGGTATATCCCGTCGGCAGGCCGCGGATTTTTTGTATCATAATACAAAGTGACGGTAATTCCGTCGCTGGTCTGGATAAGAGAAGTATTCACATCGCCGGCAATGTATTTGCGGGTTGCTCCCGGATGGTCAGGACCGAATTTTTTTGCCGCATAATAGTTTTGGCCGAGGGTCCTGCTGCTCATCGAAACAAGGTATTCAAACCTGTTTCCCCTGTTGATGTTGATCCATTGGGCAACCGGCCCGATGGCATGAGTAGGGTATGAATTGCCGTTGTGCTGCCCCCCCAAAGCGCGCCAGAGCATTTCTCCCCTGGGCCCGAAACCTGCATACCGTGCATCGTGCTGGTAACCACACTCACAATGGGTCAGGTCACCGAACAGTCCGAGTTGTACCATTACCTGAACCATTTTCAGATTTCGCATATATGCATAGTTTTCCATCAGCATGCATGGTTTTCCGGTTTTTTCCGAGGTTTCCACCAGTTCCCATGCCTGTTCGTATTCGGTACATGCCGGCATTTCGGTCCCCCCGTATTTGCCTGCCTTCATGGCAGCCAGCATGACCGGAGTGTGCAAGTCAAAAGGGGTTGCTGTATATACTGCATCGAGTTCTTTCATTTCAGCCAGTTTCCTGAAATCTTCGGGGCCTGTAAATCCGGCCGGTTTTGGCAGACCGGCATTCTGAACAAGCCGTTGGGCCCTTTCAACTCTTTCCGGGATGATATCGCATACGGCAGGGATCTCAACCCCTTCGATCGATAGCGCCACTTTAAGCATGGCTGTGCCTCTTCCTCCTACTCCGACAAATCCAATACGGACCGGCCTTTCAGGTGCACATCCAGCCAGTGAACTGCCTAGTCCTGCGGAAACAAGAAATAAACCCGCTCCTGCACCGGTTTTTATAAAACTCCGACGGTCAAAGGAAGCATTCATCATTCATCGTTTTAAGTTTGTTAATCCCAATATTTTTCAAGAGCACTGTACAAATTCCTGTATTTTTCATACATTCGGGCATAGAGCTGTTGATTCTGCGTGTCCGGTTCATACTGCCTGCCTTTCCTGACAGTTACTTCACATGCTGTTTTCAGGTCCGGGAAAACCCCAACGCCGATACCTGCCAGCATACATGCTCCCAGGGCTGCTTTTTCATTTTGAACCAGGTTACAAACCGGTAAACCTGTCACATCGGCAAGAACCTGGTTCCACAATCTGCTTTTCGATGCTCCCCCGAGAACATGGATGGTTTTCACTTCATAACCTTTTTCCCTGATTATTACAAGATTATGATGAATCATCAGACAAACCGACTCCATGATCGCCCGTATAAAATGCCCCTTTCCCATTCCCAACCCGATTCCGGCAAAGACTCCTTTCACTTTGGGATTAAATTCGGGCGATCCGGTCCCCATCAGATGGGGCAACATCATCAACCCATCGGCTCCTGGTCTCACTTCTTCCGCCAGCCTTACCATCAGATCATACGGCTCTTTGTTTTTCAGGGCAGCAATATTCACTTCTTCCTGACAAAAACCGTCTTTAAACCATTTCAGGACCATTCCGGCCGTTTGTCCATAGGGCTGAAGGAAATACAATTCGTCGACCGAATGGCACTGGCAGGGCAGCCTGAGCGAGAGATCGGAAAAGGGTTTGTCAATTGCAACACACATGGCCATGGATGCCCCGATAGTCAGGGTTACGTCCCCGCTCCGGATATTTCCCGATCCGATGGCACCTGCCGGGTGATCATAGGATCCGGTGACACACAATGCTTCTGTTGTCAATCCAGTAGCAGCAGAAGCTTCCGGAGTAAGATTCCCGACCTTCTTTCCCGAAGGAAGCAACTCGGGCAGTTGGTTCTCAGAAATGCCTATAAAATCAAGCATTTCGTGCCACCATATCTTTTTAAAAATGTTAAAATAGAGGGTTGACGACGAAACGGAATATTCGGTACAATATCTGCCACTCATTCTGTACAACAGAAAATCTTCGACCAGTAGAAATTTTCCGACATTTCGAAAAATGTCAGGTTCGTTTTTTCTGATCCAAAGTATCTTTGTGGCAGGCCAGGTAGGCAGAATTTCGGGTTGACCTGTGATTTCCATTACTTTCGGGACCCCGAACCTGTTCCTGATTTCACCGGCTTCTTCTGTTGAACGGTTATCGAGCCAAACAATCGCTTTCCTCACTGGCCGGCCTGAACGATCCACAGGGATCAGGGTTTCACCCTGGCTTGAAAACGACACGCCGGTTACCATAGAAGCATCAATCCCTGAATGGTCCAGCAAATCCCGGATGATCCGGCAGGTAACATTCCAGTAAATTTCCGGATCAATTTCACAAGTATCTCCTTCCCCCGTCTCGAGTGTATATTCCTGTTTTGAAAACGCCACAGATTCACCCGAGTGGTCCATGAGGATTCCCTTGATGGATGTAGTACCCACATCGATCCCGATCAGGAAAGAAAGAGGTCTTGCTTTCATTGTTAATCTGAAAGATTATGTTTTTGAATAGCTTCTTCGGGTGACATTCTGTTTTTCACCACATCGCACAGTGCTTTCTGAAATTTTGCCGGATTGGGTACCTGGATGGCATTACGTCCAAAAACAACACCCCTGGCCCCATCCCTTATTTCATCAGCTGCCAGTTGAAGTGCATCTTTCTGAGTCGGTTTTTTATCAGCTCCCAACCCAAAAATCGGTACAGGACAACTATCAACAACCTCGCGAAAATCGTGTGTATAAAAGGTTTTGATCATATCACATCCAAGCTCGCTGAGAATCCTGCAACAGGTAAATACCTGTTCATGCATCTGTTCAGGAGTAATTTCACCCGAATAAGTGGGGAAATACTCTCCGATGACGGGAATACCCAGTTTATCAGCCGCATTGACCAACCTGCAGAATAGTTCCACATTTTTAGTATCGTTTTCTTCACTTCCGGTTTGCAGTGTCAGTGAAGCCAGTACAATCTCTGCACCATTCGCCACCGCTTCTTCGACCGTTTGTGCCAAAACGGTATTGGCATGGTTGTAATTCCAATGGAAACAATAAACCGAGCTCCAGTTGATACGGACAATCGGCAGAGGTGCTTCCTTGTAATTGAAAACCGGACGCAAATGTCTCAGCATTCCGGGGCTTAAAAGAACCCCGTCCACACATGGATTGATTTTTTCAATGACCTCTTGCATGTTGATCATTCCGGGGATCGGACCGTCGAACATACCATGGTCAACTGCGATGATAACCGCATTGTTGCTTTTATTAAACAATTTTTCAATCCTTAGATTCTTTCCGTTCATATTCAGTTGATTTTATGTAATTATCGTATTTTATTGTTTCTTCTTGTTCAGGGATTCAACCGGCTACCAACAGCTCCACCCGGATGAATCAGCGCAAATTGCTCCAGTTTATATCCGGTTTCTTCCATCAATGCAACCACCAGGGCATCGAACAGGGCCACGGTGGCAACAAAACTGGAGGTTGCCATTACGTTGAATTGATCGCTCTCCTTTTCAATCTTCAGGGCAATTGTAATCTGCGCCCTTTCCGCCAGGGGACTGCTTAAATTCTCGGTAACGGCCACAAGGATTGCTCCTTTTTTATTACAGACATCGATGATGGGAAGCAGTTCTGCCGTTTTTCCTCCCCGTGAAACCATGACTACCGCATCTCCTTTCTTGATGCAACCCATCCCTCCGTGCAACGCTTCGGCCGGAGAAAGAAACTGGGCATTCCGTTCGATACAGCACAATGAATGAGCGAACTTCTTTGCGGCAATGCCCGATGATCCGCTAGCGCAGGTGATGATCTTGGGTGAGGTACCTAACAGGAGAACAACATTCCAAAAAGCCTCCAGATCGAGATAACCGGCTATATCAGCAATGGCCTTGCTCTCGGTTTTCAGGGAATCCAGCGCCATTTGCATGGATTTTTCTTTCATTTTTCTTCGGATTTTCTGTTGAATAAAAGATCCCTTTTATTCTTTCATTGATAACTTATCTTGTTTGTCGGTTTTCTTTCACAAGGTTCCACAGGAGTTTTTCAAATTCACCTATATCGGTGTAAGGTTTCTTTTCATAACTGTTTATTTTCGTCATGACCAGGTTGTACTCAGGCATAACGACACAAAATTGCCCTCCGTTACCACTCATATACCACAGAATCCTGTTATCATCGGCAGGCCTGCCCCGCCATGCCAGGCCATATTTTGATCGGGAAACTTTGCCGGCAGGGGCATCAGGACTTGCATCCATTACCGGGATCGGAATTGGTGTTCTCGATTCTACCACATAATCATGCGAAAGGATTTTATTCTCCTTCCACATCCCGTTGTTGGCAAAAAGCCATCCTATTCGGGCCAAGTCCCTGGCTGTCAGTCTTACAAATGCATAACCTGCAACTACTGGCACCTCTTTACCATCAGCACAGACAACCGATCCGTGGTATCCCCATTTCATCGTATCCTGAATCATTAAAGGCGCAAGTACTTTTTCCCTGATCAGCTCCCCCAGATCTTTTTCATAAATATAAGTCAGGGCCAATGCAAGCTGATAGCAATGATCATTGTGATACCGGCTTTCAATTCCCGGCTTCATGTTGTTCGGATCAAAATAGCGACCTTTGGTAATTGTCGACTTAATACCGGAACTTGCGGTTATTAAATGCCGGAATGTGATTTCTGCTGTATAAGGCCCGACATCAAACCGGGGGAAATAATCAATGACCTTGTCATCTATATTTGAGATCAACTTCTCTTTAAGTGCAAGGCCAAGAACAATGCCTGTCATTGACTTTGTTATGGATTGAACCTCAAACATCTTATCAGGAGATCCGCCGTAATTGAATTCAGCTATAAGATAACCGTTTCGTATCAAGGTACCGTTTGCTTCAGCCTTTTTCATCAGAGAATCTATCTGAACCAGGGTCTGTTGATCCAATCCGGCTTTTTCAGGAGTCATCCTTATCCATTCATTGCCTGGAAAAACAGGTTTCATCATCCCGCTATATGCCTGCTTGCATGAAATCAAGCAGACCAAAGCCACGAACATTAGTAACTTCAAACCCGATCCCTCCCTCTTCATTTTTCAGAATTCGTAATGCGGAACTTTTAACCATTCACCATCTTTCATGGCCGATTGATGTGCAACAATCCCACTTACGGTCATGTTCAGTGCCATGGCTATATCGACGAGTGGTTTTCTGTCTTCTATGATTGCTGTAATGAACTCATTTGTAAGCTGTCCGTGAGACCCCCCGTGGCCGCCCGGTTCAACACCGGGAGGTAGAGCAGGCCGGGTCAGATCAGGAAGATTTTTTTCAAATCCCACATATTTTCCGTAATATGATCCTTTTTCTCCCTGTACCCTGCCGGTTTCACTGGCCATACCAGGAGTCCGGGTCCTGGCCATTCGAGCTATTCCACCTTCTTTTGTGCGGAAAAGTGCAATTTCATCCCTGAAAGGATTATTATATTGATTATCTGCCGATTTATCGGGATGGTATGGATTGCCAATGCAGGACACCTCGGTAAAGGGAAGATCCGTTACCCCGACATAATAAGCGTTGCTGTGTGTGGGATACCATTGCGGAGGCATACCGTCGCGCCAGTTCTTGTACGAACCCAGCGGAGAGCCCGGAACCAAACCCGGACCGTGATAATACTCACCTTCGGCATATAAAATTTTTCCAAATCCTCCGGCTTTGTATATCTGACGCATCGCGTACAGGTCGGCTCTGAAACAGGAGGTTTCATACATCATGTATTTCAGGCCGCTTCGTTTGACGACTTCAAACAATTCCTCGGCATCCTCAAGGGAACCGAATACAGCAGGTACAGCCGTAGCCACATGTTTTCCATGGTTTAACACTTCGATACAGTGTTTTTTGTGACTAGGCGCATCAGTAGCTACAAAAACAGCTTCGATTCTGTCGTCTTTTACAAGTTCTTCCAGGGACGGATAGGTTTTATTGCACCTGGTCACTTCAGCCAGTTTTGCACAGCGATCAGGGAAAAGGTCACTGACTGCTACCACTTCCACATTGGGATGATTCTGGAATCCAAATTGAGCCGCAAATTTACATGCCCCGTAACCCACCAGTCCTACGCGTACTTTCCTGTCTGAAAATGGTATCCAGGTTTTTGCTGCCTCTGGTTTGGGCCCGCTGTCTTCAAACCCTGCCACTTCCGGTTTAGTGATCTTTTCTTTTACTGAACATGCCTGATTAAATCCTAAAATCCCGGCTCCGGCAGCAAGCCCTGCCACCTGAAAAAAGCGGCGACGGCCGGAAATAGAGTTCCAATTATTTTATATCATTGTTGACAATCAAATTTGTTACTAATTACAATATTTGGTGTCATTTTCTTTGGTAATCCTTAATCATTCTGTTTAGTACGTTGGCAGTGATTTTCTGAATATGCCGATTTACCCCGAAGGTACGGCCGCCGGGATTATGACCAGCCGGTGCCGAACGGCTATAAGGATCCTTTGCATAAAGATAGGGGGGTTCTTCCATGCCGGCATCACCGGCCGGAATATGCCCGGGAGGCTGTGACAATCCTTCCGACCACCAGCAGGTGCCTGCATTAAACACCCAGTTCCCTTTGGTTCCCGGATAGATGATGCCTGAGTGTAACCTTTCAGTCTGTGAAAGTTCACTCTCAGCTACCACAACCAGACCTTTTATATCCGGATCAGGCGTACCATGGAACTCCCATCCTATTATCGCAGGAATCCTGTCGCCTTCTTTCAGTCCTGTTCCCTCATATACCCAGTGATCATGATTTTTAACAACCCAGTCCCCGTATCCTACACCATAGGAATTTACGCCCATGAGTTTCGATTCGTCATTAAAATGGACATTGGGTGTTTTTGCAAAAACACGACCTGGTTTGTCAAGAAAACTATCATAGAACTGTATCTCTCCAGCCACAGAATTACCAGAAAGAAATGCAAAACTCAGGCCATTGTCACGTGCTTTTAAAGCTTCGTCAAACATCTTCCTTGACCAGTATTCGTCGTGGCCCATGGAAATAAAAACTTTGCTCCGCTCAAGAATATCCGGGTCGAAATGCAGGTCGAGATTTGAGCAGTATGTAACATCGTATCCCTGTTGTTCGAGCCAGAATACCAAAGGATGTTCCCATAGAAGAAACTCACCCGAACCTGCTGACAGCGGGGCTTCCAGAAGCTGGCAAAATTTCGCGTACGGCCGGTCAAAACTCACTCTCACATTTGGTCCGGTATACCAGACCGACGTTCCCCCGTCATCGTACAGAGAATCCCTGGCCGGCCATTTGTTGTAGGCCTGCCATGTCAGGTCACTGACCTGACACAAAATATCAGATGTGCGGCGTTCCTTAATTACAAAGATTACATAACTCTGTTTACCGAATTTTTCATCTCTCGACAATTTTCCAAGGTAGATCCCACTCGGCCAGTCCTCCGGAATCGTAAATGTAACCGCACTTTCCCAGTTGCATTCCCGCAGGCGCTCCATGGTCATCATCGGGACCGGCTGACTTATTCCGTTAAAAGGGCCCAACCTTTTCATGAACCGTCCCCCCGTTCCTCCGTAATACCCCATCCTGTAAATATCAACCACAAACCTTCCCGGAGGATCCATGCTAACTTTCAGATCCAGGCTCTGTCCCGGGTATAGGCTTGTTTCGGTCACAAAACCTTCGATACTGATTGAACGAAGATTTCGCACCATTGGATAGGAAGCCATTGTGACCGGGGATTCAAAGCTCGTAAACTGCAGTTGCCATTCGACGGTTCCCTGTTTGCTGTTTTCCACTTCAACGGGGCCTGGCTTTTTTTTCGGTTCGGTAGCAGCCCGGCCGGACAGTGGGAGAACAGCCCCCCCCAATCCGGCAAGTGCCGCATTTTTTATCAGGTTTCTCCTGGTTAAACGGAATGTATTCTTTTCCATATCTCAAAAACATTAAAGAGTACTCGGGGTCATTCGGTGGTTACCCCCAATATTTGAACTGCGGAACCTTCAACCACTCTCCTCCCTTCATTGCCGATTGGTGAGCTACAATACCACCGACCGTCATGTTTAGCGCCAGTGCAACGTCTACAAGTGGTTTACGGTCCTGAAGAATGGACGTAATAAATTCATCGGTTAACCTTCCATGGGAACCACCGTGCCCGCCAGCCTGTACTCCCGGAGGAAGCGGTGGACGCTCTAAATCTGGGAGGTTTTTTTCATCCCCTTCATATTTTTCATAATATGAACCTTTCGTGCCCCTGACCCTTCCGGTTTCAGAACCATAGCCGTGCCCTATCGTGTCGGCACTTCTTGCCATTCGAGCCATTCCGCCTTCACTGGTCCTGTAAAATGCAATTTCAGTTGCATACGGATTGCCATAGGTGTTCTGGCCCTGCTGGTAACGTTCCATTGCGCTTGACACCCCAAGACAGGATACTTCGAGAAAGGTACCATTTGTTACCCCGATATAATAAGCGTCGGAGTGTGTCGGATACCATTGAGGGGGCATTCCGTGACGCCAGTTGTTGAACGATCCGATTCCCTTTTCCGAATAATGCCAGTATTCGCCTTCGGCATAAATAACCTTTCCAAATCCACCAGCCTGGTATATCTGGCGCATAGCATAATGATTTTCACGAAACATGGATGTCTCAAACATCATGTATTTAAGACCACTTTTCTTCACTTCCTCATACAATTTTTCTGCGTCTTCAAGAGAGCCGAAAACAGCAGGAACTGCTGATGCCACATGTTTCCCGTGTCGCAGAACCTCCATGCAATGCCTGGCGTGACTGGGTGCGTCGGTGGCAACGAAAACTGCTTCAATGTTATCGTCTTTGACCAGCTCTTCAAGTGAAGGATAAGTTTTATTGCATCGGGTGACCTCAGCAAGTTTTGCACAACGCTCCGGATCAAGGTCACTGACAGCTACAACCTCAGCATTGGGATGATCCTGAAAACCAAAAGCAGCGGCAAATTTACTGACCCCATAACCAACAAGACCAACGCGGATTTTCCGGTCTGAAACAGGTATCCATTGTTTTTTGCCGGATGTTTCTGATCCTTTGTCATCGAAACCCTGTATCACCGGCTGATTCTCTGGTTGTTTTCTGTTTGAACATGCGATATTCTGCAGTCCCAGGATTCCGGCTCCTGTACCGATTCCGGCCATCTTCAGGAAGCCCCGTCGGTCAAATGATTGAACATGTTCTTTTCTCTTCATTATTTTGTCATTATTTGTGGGTCGTTACCATCCGGGATTTTGTACCAGTACCGATTTCCCATCTTTATCGACACTTAGGTCAATCTGGGTAATCGGAATCGGATAATATTCATGCTTGTTCCTTTCGAAGACTCCCTTTAAATAATTATTCGATTTATTTAACAATTTCTTCCCTTCTGTTTGCATAAACCAGTTCAGCACTGCTGCGATATCATAATCATTGCCATCGTACCGAACCATATCGAAGAACCTGTGATGTTCCAGGGCCAACTCAAGCCGTCTTTCAAACCTGACAGCCTTACGGGCATATGTTTTGCCATTTGCCTGGAATTGCCCGGTATAAAGCCCGACTTTGTAGTTTGCAGCAGGCTGGTCTGAAAAACCTTTCGTCGGATTTGCAGGATCAATGTATTTTTTCACCCATCCTTTGGGATTTGCAGCCCTTGCTCTGACAACATTTACCAGTTCTTCAGCCTTTGAAAGAGAACCAACCTCCACCTCGCACTCGGCAGCCCACAAAAGCACGTCAGCAAAACGGATAATATTATAGGGGTTGTTGGACGCTCCGCTGGTTCCCCGGTCAGTAGCAGCTGTGACCTGCTCAACGATGTTCTTGATATAGCTGTAGGGACCTCCGTTGTTTTGGTTCCTGATCCACGCTTTCCCTGGATGGTTGCCCCAGTCGCGAAAAGGAATTCCCCTTCGTCCCACACACCAGTCCAGTCGGGAATCAAGGGTCCCTTCATAGGGAGTGAAAGCTTGTGAGGAGGTCAGCCCGTTGTCGTTCTTCACCGGGCTGTTCATATAGGTATCAAGCAGGGGCAATCCTGTTACCGGGTCTGTCTGGAAAGCGTCGACCAGGTCAAAGGTAGGTTGCCCCCAACCATAGCAGCAGGTTGCCGGACCGCCATAGGTACCGTTGTACTGGTCCAATGGATTGCCATTCCCATTTCTGGCCAGGTCGCTGACATCCATCTGAATGGTGAAAACCGCCTCACTGCCATGTTTCCCCCTTTGAATAAAGTTCAGGTTGTACTCCTCCAGCAGGGCATATTTTTTTCCGTTCGATGTTTTACCATTTGCAATGATATCTGTTAACAATGTCTTTGCTTCAGCATATTTGTGCTGAAACATATACATTTTTGCAAGGAACGCCTTGGCAGCCCATTTGTTTGCCCTTCCCACCTCACTCTTTGTGTCGGTGAGGTTGTCTCCGGCAAATTTAAAATCGGCCTCAATAAAGGGATAGACATCCACGGTATTAGGAACCAGGTAATTCCTGTCGCTATAAGTTACAGTCTCATCGATCCAGGGCACATTTTTGAAAAACATGACCAGATAGTGGTAAAACACACCTCTCAGAAATCGAGCTTCGGCTTCCATCTGCTTTATGCTGGCTTCCGAGGCACCTTCCACTTTGGGTAAAAGCCGAAGCACCGCGTTTGCCCTTGTGACCCCGCTGAACAAATATACCCAGATGGCATTCCCGTCATCAACCGAATACAGGAACGATGGATATTTGTCTACTCCCGATTCAGTACCGATCCTCTGCTCGTCGGCACCACGAAGTTGCCCGATTCCGTATGTATAATTACCATTGGCAAGTGCTGCATAGGCACCTATTAAAAGTTTACTGGCTCCAGCCTCGGTGGCGAGAGTACTCTCACTCAGCGAACCGTAAGGCTCCACTTCCAGGAAACTCTCTTTACAAGAAAAACATGAAAAAACGGTAAGCAGGAGGACAAGCAATACTTTGACTGTATTTTGGATAAAACTCTTTTTCATTTTTCTATTTTTTATAGTTACTATATGGTATACATGATTGAAACAAAGGCAACGCGCCTGAGAAAACAGAATTAGCTGCTATATTTCATGTACTGTTGCAAGGTTTCTGACTATTTGCAATACCCGTTTTATTAGAATGTTACTGAAATTCCGAAGATAATATTAAACTCATTGTTCGGATAACTGCCCAAATCCATGCCGAATGCGGAAGCATCCCCACCTACCAGTTCCGGATCAAGTCCGGAATACTTTGTCAAATTGAATACGTTGGCCAATTGTGTATAGGCCCTCAATTTTGATATATGTACCTTCTGCAAAAGAGCGGGATCAAAGGTATAGCCCAACTGCAATGATTTCAGTTTCAGGAAAGAACCATCTTCGATGTAATATGAATTCATCGTTGTCGAGGTACTGAAATTTCCTGTCGTCTCAATTTTGGGTATCGTGGTGTTCAGGTTATCGGGTCTCCATGCATTCAACAAATTGTTGCTTTTATTCGTGGTAGGATAAAACGACATAAAGTCGAGGTAAAGTTTATTGAAGTTGGCGATGTCGTTACCAACAGAAGCATAAAAGAATGCTGAAAAATCAAACCTTTTATATTTCAACCCCAGGTTAAGCCCGCAGGTGATATCGGGATTCGGGTCACCAAGATGGATGCGGTCGTTGGTCGTAATCGTACTGTCACCATCGATATCGGCATACCTGAAACGTCCGGGTGCTGCTGCTGTTTGTGTCGGAGCCGATGCGACCTCATCATCATCTTTAAACAGCCCAATTATTTTATAGCCGTAGAATGAACTTACCGGATGACCTTCTTCATTCCGGACCGAAATACCAACCCCCTGAATGGAGCCATCGGTAAAATAACCCGGATCGGGAATATCCACACATTCGTTTTTGTAATGGGTCAGGTTCAGTCCAACTGAATACTCGAAATCCCTGTTAATCTTTCCCCTATATGTGATTGTTCCGTCAATCCCGGTATTCTGAATGTCGCCAATATTGACCGTCGGGGCTGTTGTTCCAGAAATGATGACAGCAGGCAATTGTTCTGTAAATAAAAGGCCTTTGATGGATTTTTTATAATATTCAACCGAAAAATCCAGTTTATTTTCAAAAAGGGTGGCATCAAATCCAAAATTGGTCACAATGTTTTCCTCCCATCCGGCCCTTGAATTTCCGATCCTTGAAGTATAGAAACCTTCCACTTCCGAAGTGCCTGTTCCCGTAATATCATAATAACTTCCCGTCACGCTTGAACCAAACAAATTAAACGCATTGGAACTACTGACATTGTTTTTGGATCCCAATACTCCGTAACTACCCCTGATTTTAAGGTCGTTTATCCAGCTTACATTCTTCATAAAAGCTTCTTCCGACAATCTCCAGGCCGCAGAGAATGATGGGAAAACACCATACCTTGAGTCGGGCCCGAACTTGGAAGAACCATCTCTGCGAAGGGTAAAGCTGGCAAGGTATTTGTTTTTGAATGCATAGTCTAAACGGCCGAAGACGGAAAACAGGGTTTCTTCTCCGACTGAACTACTATTGTCGATCGCTTCGGTTCCGTTGTCCAGATCCAGATAATTAAAGTCATCGGAAAAGAAGTTGGAGCTGCTACCACTGACATCTCTGGATACTGACCTGATCGCTTCGGATCCGAACAAAACTTCCAATTTGTGTTCACCAATGGCCTTCCGGTAATTCAGCGTGTTGGTGAAGGTCATGGAACTTGAATAACCGGCGCTCACCTCAAGTGAATTGAGGTTGGTATTTGCCTGAACATTTTCCACCTGGGTTCCAGTGTAGTCTTGCAGGTATGAATTGCTGATGTTGTAACCAATGCTGGTCCTGGCAGTAAATCCTTTCAGGAAATCAATTTCGGCATATGCGTTTCCGATGATCCACCAGGTGAGCGGAATATCTTTTTCACGGTTCCTGTACTGCTGTGCTACCGGATTCTGACCGTCTCCCAACTCCGGTCCGCCAAACGTCCCCCCCCAGTTGCCGCCAATATCCCTGACCGGAACAATGGGTTGCTGCTTGAGGGTCTCAACAATACCCCCAAATTGCGTATTTTCTGAAAAACCCTGTAATTTCCTGTGGATGATACTGGCATTTTCGCCAATCCTGATGTTTTTACCGATGGAATATTCGGTGTTGACACGGGCCGAATATCTTTTGTTCCGTGTTTGGATCAAGGTACCCTGCTGATCGATAAAGGAAAGGGAAAAAAGGTATTTTGAACTTTCGGTCCCACCACTTGCACTCAGGGTATGCTGCATGGTTGGTGCACTTTTAAACAATTCATGGAACCAGTCGGTACCTTCTTTGTTCACCTTTTGAATAATGTAATTTTTTCCCTTATTGGGACTTTCGTAAAAGTAGCGTGACGGGTCGACTTCGGGATCGCCTTCAAACGCCACACCTGCCCCGCTCGGACCCCGGAACATGTAATCGGGTAGCCCCTTTGTGAACCTTGTGTTGCTTGGATACGCAATATTATAAATATTCATGTAATCTTCCGAATTCAGCACATTCCACACATTGCCACTGAGCGGAAACTGAATACCATAAGAAGCTTCGTACGAAAGAACAGGAACCCCAACTTTACCTTTTTTCGTAGTAACCAGAATCACACCATTGGCACCCCTGACCCCGTAAATCGATGCCGAACCAGCATCCTTCAATACCTGGACAGACTCAATCTCATTGGCGCTGATGTAATTCAGACTTTGCGGGATTCCATCAACAATGACCAGCGGATCGGTATTTCCAAAACTTGTAACACCCCGGATGAAAATTTTTCCTGCCGACCCGGGTACCCCCGACTGGGTGACATTCACACCCGAAGCCATTCCCTGTATAGCCTGGGCTGCTGAAAAAGACTTAACCGCTTTAAAGTTTTCATTGTTCACAACGGATATCGAACCGGTAATATCAGCCCTCTTTTTGGTACCGTATCCTATGGCAACCACTTCTTCCAGGCCAATAGTTTCCTGCTGCATTATCACGGTGATCGTACTCCTTCCCCTGACAGGCACTTCCTGGGTTTGCATCCCAATGAAAGAAAACTGAAGGGTTTCGGTGTTTTCAGGAATAGAAAGAGAAAATGCACCATCGGCATCCGTAACTGTTCCCGTAGAGGTCCCCTTCACCAGAACAGTCACACCCGGAAGCGGATTTCTGTTCTGGTCGGTCACCTTCCCGGTCACCCTGACCTGTTGTTGGTTTAATGCCGCCGGATTGTCAGTTTCACCGGCAACCACACCCATTACACCTGTAAACCAGGTCATAACAATCAATAACACTGTTAAAACACACTTTGATTTCCAGACCTTTTTCAGTCGTGGATTTTTCGATTCTCTGTAATTTTTCATACTTTTGTCAGGTTTTTATTAAACTCAATGGAGTATCTCAGTCACAGATGAGATTTCCGAAAAATGAAAGGGAGATGTACCACCATCTCTCTTTTTTAGACAGCAACCGGAAAATGATTGCCAAATGCTATGAATGCCCGGAAAATGGATTCATCGGATCAGTCTGTCAAGGAACAAATCATGGATTCTAAACCTATCCATACGTAGCAGGTGCCGGCTCAGGTGTTATCACCCGGATGCCCTCCCTGCGATACATTTCCAATAAGGAAGGATCAATTTTTTTATCGGTAACCAGGTAATCGATCAGAGAAACAGGCGAATAATTATAATAGGATTGCTTTTCTATCTTCGATGAGTCACACAATAAATAAACTTTATCGGCATACTCTGCCATCCTCAAGGTGATCGAAGCCTCTTTCTCACTGTGACAGCTCAGGCCTGCTGAAAGCGACACGCCTCTCGCACCGATAAAAGCCTTGTCGGCCTTGTGCCTGGAAAGCAGTTCCTGTGTGGTCGGGCCATAAAGGGCTTTCCGCGTGTTGTCCAGTTCCCCTCCGATCAGATACACATGAATATGCGGATAGGGCATCAGGTCGGAGACTACCGGCAATGAGTTGGTAATCACCCGCAGTTGTTTAAACCGGTGAAGAAATTGTGCCAGATGATAAACAGTGGTCCCGCAATCCATGTAAATGGTATCACCTTCATCAACCAGTGTGCTTGCTAACTTGCAAATTTCAACTTTCCTTTCCTTGTTTTGCTTTAAGTTACTGTCCCAGCCAAACAGCTCCCGGAGCGCAGTACTCCGGACAGCCCCTCCATGGGTCCTTTTCAGTACCCCTTTTTTCTCAAGCAACGCAAGATCCCTTCTCGCAGTGATCTCGGAAACCTGACATCGCATAACAATCTCATGAATAGAGATTTCCTCATTCGATTCCAGCGATTTGATGATGACTTTTTTCCGTTGTTCCTGATTCATGAAGAAAGGACATGACCGTTTATGATCGTTATGTGCAAATATAATCATTATTTATCATTTCCAAATATTTTTTAAGGAATTTTTACACTTCTGGTGAAAAAATTTGCTGCCCGGAATAAACTTAGGTAACCAGCAACAGACACTTTCATATATATGACTGATATACTATATTTTATAAAATTTAGATATTTCATTATCTTTTTCATACCCAACCCCTCCATCAAATTGAGACAGACTCTTTTCAAAACCTGGAGAGAGTCCACCGATATTTGAAAATTCAGTCTTATGAAGAATAACATGAATAAATCAAAACATTAACTCACCCCCGTCCCCTCTCTTCGCGAAGAGAGGGGCGAATTTTTGTAGTTATGTGGTGATTGAGAATAAGAAATGATTCTTTGTAAGAAAGAGAAATATCCTGGCAGGGAAATCTTATTGTGAAAAATGAATACTCCGGAGGAGTTAAATCTGTGTAGAAAAGCAGACCCCCCGATTCCTGTAAGTAGCACAAAGAACGACAGATGAAAGTAAATTGCCGGAATTCTCCTTTGGTTTTTGATTATTTTTTCAGAGCACAAAAGAATCCAAAGGGGGACGAGATGGTGAAATCCTGTTTTCAGTGTCAAGTTACATGAGAGAATTGGAATTTGGAAATGTTTCAAAGTGGGGCTGTATCAAAAGTCTTTGGTGTACCTTGATGATAACATTTGTGTTCCTTAGTGGTTTAATATAACTAATTGAAAAACAAAGGATCACTAGGTACTTCACAAAATTACACAAAGGATAAACCTTTTTAAATATGGCTTTTGATACAATCCTAATTAGGATGAGGTATACTAAAACTTATGAAGATTACAGGATATATATCTGTTATAATCTTGATATTAAGTGTTTTAAATAAACGTAAATATTCTTATAACAAGAACACTATTATCTAAACAGAAACGATCATAAAAGATCATGCAATTATGTTATATTTATGTCGTTGTACTGTTCTGAGCCCATACCAACCTGCCCTTCTCCCATTTTTCAGGGGAACGTCCGGTTTGCTTTCCATCAATTTATCTTATCGGCTGGCTGTTATCAGTTTTTTGACAACACTTTCCCGGATAAACCGATCTTTCAATAACTTTGCAGCTTGTATGAAACAGGCAGATATCGAAATAATGGCCCCTGCGGGTTGTTACGAATCACTGATGGCCGCTATCCAGGGAGGGGCTGGTTCGGTTTATTTTGGAGTGGAGCATCTCAACATGCGGGCACGCTCTGCCGGAAATTTCAGGCTTTCAGATCTTCCAAAAATCTGCGAAACAGCTGCACGCTCTAATGTTAAGACATACCTGACCCTCAATACCGAGGTGTTTGACAACGAAACGGAACTGATGAAGCAGATAATCTGGGCTGCTAAGGAAGCCGGAGTCACCGCCATCATAGCAGCCGATATTTCAGTTATCTTATTTGCACGGTCAGTCGGAATGGAAGTTCATATTTCCACCCAGGTGAATATCACCAACTACGAGGCCGTGAAATTTTACGCTCAATTTGCCGACGTAATGGTTCTGGCCAGAGAAACCAACCTCGGACGGGTCCATGAAATTTATGACAGGATCAGGGAAGAACAACTGAAGGGTCCCTCAGGGAAACAAGTCCGACTTGAAATGTTTGTCCACGGTGCACTCTGTATGTCGGTCAGCGGTAAATGTTACCTGAGTCTACATGAGATGAACGCTTCGGCGAACAGGGGAAATTGCCTTCAGACCTGCCGCCGGGGGTATATCGTCACCGACAGGGAGACCGGTGCCGAACTAGAGATCGACAATAAATATATCATGTCGCCGAAGGATTTGAAAACCATCCATTTTTTAAACAAAATACTGGATGCCGGTGTTTCTGTTCTGAAAATCGAAGGACGTGCCCGCTCCCCGGAATATGTGAAAACCACCGTGGAATGCTACCGGGAAGCAGTTGAAGCCTGGAAGTCGGAAAATTTTACATCTGAAAGAATCAATGCCTGGGATACACGCCTTGCCACTGTATTCAACCGGGGATTCTGGAACGGTTATTATCTGGGCCAGCGGTTAGGTGAATGGAGCCATCAATACGGGTCAATGGCAACCAAACGGAAGATTTACCTTGGCAAATGCACCAATTACTATTCAAACCTGCAGGTAGCTGAATTCAAACTTGAAACCGGCGAAGTGAATGCGGGAGATGAAATTATGGTTATCGGGCCGACAACAGGAGTGGTTGAAACATTAGCCTGTGAGATCAGGCTCGGCACAGAACCGGTAGCTACGGCCCCCAAGGGGAGCTACTTTGCAACCTTCGTCCCGCAAAAAGTCAGAAGAAACGATAAATTATTCAGGGTCGTAAATGCTAAAACCATAAAAGAAAACGTTCGTAAATAAAAAATTCTTACCTTTTCCGGCTGATATGAAGGCGAGCATCCACCGGATAGATGAACGAAAATCCCGGATGACAGGATTATCTGTCGACCGGTAAATGATCTTGCGAATGAACTCGTTGCGAAAATTGATTGAAAAATTGTACCTTTTAAAAAGCTTTGGAAACCAGGACTGAATATTAATTTCATGAAAAAGATACTCTCTATCAATACCTTGATTGTCCTTGCCCTGATGCTTGCAATCGGCGGACAGGCCCAGAACAGTCTGAAACTTCGTTTCGGGGGGAACGCAACCCGCTTTACAAAGGAGCCCCAGGGCGCTGAAATCAATTTTTGGGAAATCGACACATTCGCCACCAACTACGGTCCTTTTGACAGTTTTGCAAACAAGTTCAAGACCGGAGGCGAGGTGGAACTGATGATGTCTCTCTCCGAGAAGACCTATCTGGGCCTGGAAATCAGCATGGACAAAATGTACGGGGAGAACATGAATCCGGGCCTGTTCAATTTTCAGTACACCGATTATTTGCAGCTGCAATCGACCGATACGGTGACGGATCTTATTTCGAGGCATATTACAAACTATCCCCTGAAATATTCAACCCGGCTGATCAACCTGATCGGGAATTTCAGGATTTATCCCGTACCCGACGCCAGGCTGCGACCATTTATCAAGGTGAGTGCAGGGCTTTCACTTATATCCACGGAGCTTTCGCTGCTGACACCTTCGGCCTGGATTGAAAACCTGAAGGAAGTGAACCCGAACCTGGTACCAGGAAAGCCGGTATTGTACTCTCGTGGCACCTCTGATTCCGAAAAAGGCATCTTTCCTGCCTTCACTTTTGGGGGCGGGTTTGGTTTTGAATTCCAGATCAACAGCAAACTGGCGGCTTATGCCGATTACAGCCTGAGAGTGGTGAGTTCGGACATTGTCGACGGCAAACCCAATTTTGACTGGTATGAAGAGACGGGATTGTTTGAACATTTCAGCACCCGGTCGAATCTTAGCAAATTGAGCTTCGGACTCGTTTATACACTGAATGACCACTTTAAAGGAATCGGAGGCGGAGGCGGAAGAAGCAAAGGAGGTAAAAGGGCAGGCCGCCAGCATCCGCATCTGCCTTTCTATGAAATAAAATAGGCTCAGTTACCGGTTTACATTTTTATAAACTCCACCCTCCGGTTCAGCGCTTTGTTTGAGGGGGTATCATTGGGAGCCACAGGCTGGCTTTCTCCCATTCCATCCACGGATAAGCGGTCCCCATTTATTGCAAATACCTTTATAAGTTCGGCTTTTACACTGGCAGCCCTGCGTTTCGAGAGGTCTGCGTTAGCTGCATCAGCACCATCGCTGTCGGTATGCCCGACAATCTTCACTTTCAATTCGGGATTTTCATTCAACACGGTAGCAATGTCTTTCAGCGTCCCGTACGATTCGGGTTTCACTTCATCCCGGTTTACATCG
>CAYNBE010000041.1:0-10984 GCA_964395045.1 uncultured Prolixibacteraceae bacterium
TAATTATAACTTATTGACCTTGAGAAACTAAAAACAAATGCGAAACTTGAGTAACAATATTACCGGTGCTGCTGTTTCTAAGTATGCAAATCCGAATATTAAATGGGAAGAAGCACATATATTCAATATTGGGCTTGACATGGCTTTATTTGATGGGACATTTGTGATCAATGCAGAATACTACAATAAAAAAACAAAAGACTTAATTTTAGATGTGAATCTTCCCAACACTGCAGGATACTATCAGGAAAGTACAGGCAAATCGAATTACTATGCAAATGCAGGAGAAATGAAAAACACCGGGATTGAATATATCCTTCAATATTTTAAAAGACATGGAGATTTCAAATTTGACCTCCGATATTCCGGGACCCATAATCATAATGAGATCACAAAGTTACAGGAAGGTATAAATTATTATTACCTTGATGCTCAGTATAGTCATTTGCACAAGGTTGGAGAGCCATATGCTTCTCTTGCCGGTTATAAAATAATAGGAGTTTACCAAACACAGGAAGAAATAAATGAAAGATTAAAAACCATCACAGAAAGGGGAAAAGTGGAACCTGGAGATTACATATTTCAGGACACAAATGGAGATAAGGTGATCAATACAAATGACTGTGTTATTCTAGGACAGTCGCAGCCTAAATATATAATGGGACTAACAGCTAACGTCAGTTACAAAGGTTTTGACTTCAACATCCATTTCCAGGGAGATTTAGGAAAACAGGCTAACACACGGGTAAGAGGAAGGTTTAATTTTTCATACTACCATTATTTCAATAACTATGATTATCTGCTTAACAGATGGCACGGTCCCGGCACAAGTAATACTATGTCGAGGGTTGTAATGGGTAGCACAATAAATGGCGGGCATTCTGTATCAACCTCAGAAGCTGTGCAATCTGCCAGTTATGTCAAGATCAGGAATGTTGAATGTGGTTATACTATCCCGCCTAAATTAACGAACGCTTTAAGAATTGAAAGAATCAGGTTATACTGTAATGTGGCAAACCTTGCATATTTTACTAAGTATGTCGGTTTTGAAGTTGAAAGGACAGGGGCATATCAACGCACTGATCTTTATCCACAATGCAGGACAATTTCATTGGGTGCGAACATTCAGTTATAATTTTAAAACAAAAAAAAATGAATATAAGAAATATTATTGCCGTATGCCTGTGCATGACTTGTTTATTATCATGCAACAATGATTTCCTTGAATGCCCGCCACTCACTGAAGCATCGACTTCAACTTTTTTTTCAAACAAAAGTGAGGCTATCATGGCAGTGAACGGGGTATATAATTCTCTATACTTGTATAACTACATTTACGAATGGGAGGATGCTCTAACCGATAATGAAAGGTGGAATGAGGATGGTGGTCTCTCAACTTATGGTGGTCTGGCACATTATGCTGAAACTGCGGTGGGAAGTAATCCTTATACAATACGCCTATGGGGCAAGTGTTATCGTACAATTCAGCGGGCAAATATTGCTATTGAGAATATTGAAGCGATGGATGAGAAATTGATTGATCGGGTTACAAGAAACCAATTAATCGCTCAATGCAGATTCCTGAGGGGATGGTCATACCATTCAATGGTTTGGCGGTTTGGCGGTGTTCCTTTATTACTTACACCTACTAAACAACAGGAGTTTCAACCTTCAAGAGAAACGAAAGAAAACGTAGTAAAGCAAATTTATTCTGATTTTCAATTTGCGGCTGAAAATCTTCCGGATTCATGGAAAGGCAATGATATTGGAAGGATCACCAAAGGGGCTGCATATGGAATGCTTGCAAAAGAGTATCTATTTAACAAAGACTGGGCAAATGCAGTTACTAATGCTAAACAAGTACTTGATAATACGGCGTATGGGCTAATCTCAGATTACCTTGATCTATGGAAACCTGGTATTAATAACACAAAAGAAGGATTGTTCGAAATACAATATTGGACCTCAAGTGGTGAATTTGCTCCAATATATTATTACAGATGGTTGAAAGGAACAGCCGCCAATACAGGGGCCAGCGGTAATGGCTGGTGTTTAGTGTTGCAAAATCTGGTGAATGAGTTTGAGAACTCAGACGGGACACCATTCAATCCTTCAGGCAGAGACCTGACATCAGATAATACACAATACAACAATAGGGATCCACGCCTGAAGTATACCATTTTTGTACACGGGCAAGATTATTACGGCCAGCCATTTGACAGAAAATGGACAGAAACCGGATATGCCTGGAGAAAATACACATGTTCAAAAAAGGATCCTTTGCTTCTAAATAATACAAATATACCAATCAATTGGAAGGTTCTCCGGTATGCTGATGTTTTACTTATGTATGCTGAAGCTTTAAATGAAAAGGATGGTCCAGTAACTGCAGTTTATGATGCAATTAACCGTGTCAGAAACAGGGTTGGAATGCCGAACCTTCCTTCTGGCCTTTCAAAAGATGAAATGAGAGAGCGAATCTATCATGAAAGAAGGGTAGAGTTGGCTAGTGAAGGAACAAGACTAGAAGATCTTATCCGATGGAGGAGATTGAAAGAAGCAGTCGAAAACAGACATTTAAATCAGGGCGTTAATTATCAGACAAAATTCGATGAGTTTGAGTATTTATGGCCAATTCCTCAAATTGAGATTGATGTTAATCCTAATCTGGAACAAAATCCTGGTTATTAATTATTTAACTTTAAATCGATTATGAAATCAAAAATTTTTGTTAATCTGTTCCTTGCGATATCCTTTTGTATGTTTCTGGTTTGTGTTTCTTCTTGTGAATATATAGCTCCCAAGGAGAATCAGTATTCTGAAGTAAAATACCTGAAAATCTCCGGTGTTTCTACTGTAACAGCTAATTCCACAAGAAGTTATTATACTTTTTATTTGGATAATTCAACATATGAATGGAGTGTTCCTGAAGGAGCAACTATTATATCGGGGCAAGGAACTTCACAGATCAGTGTGCTTTTTGGTAATAAAAGTGGACTGATTTCTGTAAATGCTAAAGGGATGAGTGCTGTATTGTCAGTAACTGTTAAATGATTCTCAACTTTTAAAGTGAGGCTGAGGGTTTTTTGAATGAGCCCTCAGCTTTCCCTTACATAGGAATTCTGGAATTAAGGATAATCGGATATTCCGGACAAATTTCTGGATGCCCACAGTACTTTCTATATCTGGAGACCAAACCCAAGTCGGGGAATTTTCTTTAATCGTTCCTGGTAATTAGAGTTCCCATATTGTTTACCGGTCTCCAAGATTAAGTTCACTATTAATAGCTACTTGAAAATATACATGCAACCGGTAATGCCGGAAGAAATTGGATAGTGACCTTTTGGAATTCAGCTTTTTTGATCGTTTGAATTAATGGAATAATCTATGATGTCAAATATTAAAAATAGAGACATAGTATTGATTGTATTTCTGGTGATAGGTATGAAGATTCAAGCCCGTGACCCGGATTTTAAAGAAACAGAATCACATAAAAAAGAACGCATGGCCTGGTGGATCCATGACCGGTTTGGCATGTTCATCCAATGGGTGATTTATTAGTTGCCGGCCCTACATGAATTGGTAAAAAGGTATGAGCAAATACCCGATGAAGAATACCAGAAGTATTTTGAATTGTTCAATCCCGACCTCTACAACCCTTCGGAATGGGCGAAGAAAGCCAAAGACGCAGGAATGAAATATGCAGTGATCACTACCAAGCACCACGATGGGTTTTGCCTTTTTGACTCACATTTTACCGAATACAAATCTACCAATACTCCCATCGGTAAAGACCTGATCCGGGAATGGGTTGATGCTTTCCGGTCAGAAGGCTTGAAAGTGGGTTTTTATTATTCGCTGCTTGATTGGCATCATCCCCACTATATCGTTGACAGGAACCACCCACTGGTTGAAAGGGGCAAAGGTGAAACACAGGAATATGAAAAGAGATACGAGGAGTGGAACAAAGACAGGGACATGGAAGTCTACCGGACGTATGTCAGGAACCAGGTGACAGAGTTGCTTACGAATTATGGCAAGATCGATATCCTATGGTTCGATTATTCCTTTCCGGCTGGCAACCACGGGAAAGGCAGGGAAGACTGGGATTCAAAAGGGTTGCTTAAACTGGTCAGGGAGCTTCAACCGGGGATCATCCTGAACGACCGGCTTGATTTACTGGACGTGGAAAATGGCTGGGACTTTACAACACCCGAACAATACAAGGTTTCAAAATGGCCTGAGCGAAACGGAAAAAAGATACCTTGGGAGACTTGCCAGACTTTTTCCGGATCATGGGGATATTACCGGGATGAGGTAACATGGAAAGATACCAGGCAATTGCTGACACTACTGATTGAAACCGTCAGCAAGGGAGGGAACCTATTATTAAATGTCGGTCCGACTGCCCGGGGCACTTTTGATTGTCGGGCAACAGAAAAATTGGAAGCTATCGGTGAATGGATGAAGTTCAACAGCCGGGCCATCTATGGCTGTACGGAAGCTCCGGCCAAATTTAATGCACCAGAACAAAGCCTTATGACGTATAATCCCGAAACAAACCGGCTATATATCCATTTGCTAGAATATCCTATGCAATGGTATACGCTGAAAGGTTTTAGAGGCAAGGTGAAATATGCTCAATTCCTGCACGACGAATCAGAAATCCAGTTCGGAGAACCAAGGCACAACGTCACATGTCAGGAATTAAGAGAATCAGATGATCTTATCCTCTTGTTACCAATCATAAAACCTCGTACTGAAATACCTGTTCTTGAATTGATTTTGTCAGATTAACACGAGTTAGTCCGTGTGATAATGATATGGTAAAGTAAGTGGTATGTTATTATTTTCATATTGCCTGTTTGTATATAGATATGATTATGAATATGTATGGTCTTTAATTGTTCGATAAATTCTATGTCATCTGTTAAATGTTTTATCAACCGTTTATTTTTTAGCTGGTTATCTTTCTTTTTGTTTGCTATGCCAATGGAGATATCTGCACAATTAGGAGGTCATGTTGATCCAACTGTATACCTTTACGAGCCTGTAATAGGAACGAAACAAATGGATACAGTTCATTTTGTGAATTGTGTTGTACTAGATGAAGATTTGAATGTTGGACCAGTATCACCCTTACTACCCGGATATTTGTTCGAAATGGGATATGGTGAAATGGAATCAGGTCTTTGGGCTGAAATGATTTTTAACCGCCATTTTGAAACTTTCCCGGCATACAAACCAAACAGGGACTGGTGGTATGGATTGCGTACCAGGGATAAGGAAAAGGGTTATTCAGACCTGCTAAGTACCGACTGGCGTGAAATGGACTGGTACCATTCGGGGTATGAGCATAATTCCTGGTATACAGCACCAGGTAAGGTAAATGACAATTTTATAAATGAAGAATCTTCTTTTTTCCAATTTGGGAATCAAGAAGGTCTGGTTAAGGTTGAAATGTTGACGGAAAAAGGTTTTTCCGGACAATATGCCCGTGTAGAAAATAAATCGCTAAAAAATGGATTGGGCATTGCCCAAAACGGTAAATACCTCAGAAAAGGGGTTGATTATACATTCAAAGGATATTTCAGAAGTGTTAAGGGGATAAAAAATGTTAAAGTTTCGCTATTTCCTCAAGGGGAATTCAAAAAAGCAATTGCTTCAGTGGAATTGGGTGAAATAGATAAAGAATGGCAACAAAAAACGGCTCACTTCAAAGACAACAGTTATGAGGGATTTGTAACATTGTTGATTTCACTGGCTGCAAATTCGACAATTGATATGGATGCGTTATCCCTCATGCCTGATGATGCGATTAATGGATGGAGAAAAGATGTAGTTGATATGGTCAGGGAAGAAATCAAACCTGGAGTTCTTCGTTGGCCTGGAGGTTGTTACGCCTCACACTATTTTTGGAAAGACGGGATAGGTGACAGGGATAAAAGACCCGTAAAGGTTTCAGCACACTGGGGTGGATTTGCATTTAATGATACAGGAACCCTTGAATTTCTTGATTTTTGTGAACTAACTGGAGCAGAGCCTTTCATATGTTTGAACCTCTATCATCCAATGAAAGAAAACTATATCTATTTCTCGGTAGATGGAAAGACTGTAATCCCTCATGGGTACCATTTTCCCGAGATGACGAACATTGAAGAGGGGGCCCGACATGCCGCAGAGTGGGTGGCTTATTGTAACTTGCCGGTTGGTAGACATCCAATGGCAAATTTGCGAAAGGAACATGGCCGAAGATATCCGGCAAAGGTAATTTACTGGGAACTCGATAACGAAGCCTTTCGCTGGTTTTCAACTGCTGAACAATATGCCCATGCCTGTTTCATTTATGCAAAAGCAATGAAAGCAATCGATCCGGAGATAAAACTGGGTATGTGTACATACGGTGGCCATCTCAGCAATAGACTTGATACCATGCTGCAAATAGCTGGTTTGTATATCGATTTTCTTGCTGACAGGGGAACAACGAATGAAAATATTGAACGAAAAATCAAGATCATTCGTGAATACAATAAGAAAAATAATACGAATATAAAATATACAAATACTGAGTATTTTGTTGATATTTACGATTCTTCAGCAAACTATGCTTTGAAAGAATTTAATGTCAGAGAAGGGAAGGGAAGGAATCTTGTAACAGCAACATGGGGGTATGCACTTAGCTGGGCCAATCTGTTAATGCAATGGCAAAGGTATGGAAGTGATGTTCTTTTTACCTGTTTTAACAGTTTTGTAAACGATCACATGAATTCAGTAATTGAAACACCTAAAGAATGTTCTTTTCTGAAATATCCTGCAGCAATAGGTAAACTGTTCAGGGAATCACCTGCACGATATCCTTTAAGATTACAGGGCTATTGTCCTGATACAGGAAAATCCTTACAGATACAGGTAGCATGGAACTTTGACAGGACTAACCTTGTGGTGTATTTGTATAACTCTATGTCAGTAGAGGGAGAAGTAACCCTCAATTTATCCAAAGTTGACAAAGCGTTTTTATATTCAAAAACCACCTGTATACAAGGCCCGAAGATGAATGCAATCCGAAGCGTCAAAGTTCCAGGTAAATTTGTCGAGACAAAAACAGCATTTAGTGAAGTGGAAATATCGAAAAATGGGATTTGGACAACATTCGCACCTCCTGAATCATTTGTCCAGGTTGAACTTTCGGAAACTCCATTTTATCCTTTCTAAACAACTGAAAAGTAGGCTAGTGCTTTTTATTAGTTTCATTTATGTCCTGTATTCCATGTTTATTAATTTGATACAGAATTGTACCAATCGTTCAATTTAAAGAATAATTTATGAAAACACTGCTATTAAATTGCCTTTTCACTATGGTGGCATTACATTGCATAGCTGAGGGGCAATCGGTCTCAATTTTAACCTTGTTGAGCGAGATGACAAATTTAAAACGTTTAGTTGAATTATCTGAGCATCCTTACAAATACATCCAGTTTTCATCGTACGACAGAAGAAGTACAGGCGTGTCTGAACCCGGGTGGTTTTCCAACTCCGATGGCTTTGGGAATGAGCCCGTTCCTGGTTTTGACAAAGTCTTGAAAGCTCCCGGTGAGAATGGAATCGGGGAGTATTTAATCTGTGACGTAAAAGGTCCCGGTGCCATCCTGCGGTTATGGACAGCCCGGATAAACGGGACAATCCGTTTGTACCTTGACGGGGAAAGCCATCCTGTTTACGAAGGGTATGCGCAGGCATTCTTCTGGGAAACCGCAGAAAAGCTTTCAAACGGGGCTATCACCACTGAAACAGGCAAACTGCTCAGACAATTCGATGCAACCTATTTTCCAATCCCTTTTGCAAGAAGTTGTCGGATTGAATGGATTGGCGACATTAAAAAAATGCATTTCTACCATGTCGGAATCCGTTTGTATGAACCTTCGTGCAAGGTAACAACTTTTAATCCGGACGATATCCCGAAGTGCCTTGCTGAGTTAGAAGAAACAATCAGGATTATGCAATATCCTGATAAAGAAAGGATACAGGACTCATCAAAGGTCACGTGTTTAAAAGTTAACATCCCGAAAAAATCCCGGAAGGAAATGATGTGGTACCAAGGGACTGGGGCAATAGAATATTTTTCAGTAAAGGTGTCCGGAAATGACTTTCATGAATTTTTGCGTCAGAACATCCTGAATATTTATTTCGATGGTTCACCTTCACCGCAGGTGCAGTCGCCAATCGGGGACTTCTTCGGAGCTGCTCCGGGTTTAAATCCTTACCGGTCATTGCCCTTTTCAATCCATCCAGATGGAACCATGGTTTGTCGTTTCCTGATGCCTTTCCGGGACTCGGTCAGGATTGAAATCGAAAATCTTTCGGGAGGGGATATTTTGGTCTCTGGAAGTGTCGGGATCACTAATTATGAATGGAAACCGGGAAAATCGATGTATTTCAATGCCAGGTGGCGGATCAGCCATCAAATGAAAGCATCGGGTAAATTCATTTCCGACATTCCTTACCTTCTGGCTCATGGAACCGGCCGCATTGTGGGGGCGTCGGCCTATATTTTCAATCCATCGGATGCACCTGCTTCTTATGGTAATTGGTGGGGCGAAGGCGATGAGAAGATTTTTATAGACGGTGATACTTTTCCGTCCATATTTGGAACAGGTTCAGAGGATTATTTCAATTATTCCTGGTCTTCACCCGACATTTTCAGTTTTACCTACTGTGGTCAGCCCCGGAATGACGGCCCGGGTAACCGGGGATTTGCATCAAATTACAGATGGCATATTTTGGATGATATACCTTTTTCTGATAGAGTGGCCTTTTATATGGAGTTGCGTCATCATGACGAGATTGATGGATTTGCTTACGGGAGAATGGTTTACCTCTATTCATTGCCAGGTTTGATCGACGACCATGTTCCGGTTTCGCAGGGTGACATACGTGAACAAACTTTACCGGATTGGTCGCCAGCTGCGATAATGGGATCAAAAGGTTTTCGCTTTGTCAATGCCGAAGAAATGATTACGGTAAAACAAAACATCCGGCTGGAGGAAGGAAAGCTGTGGGCAGGCGGGAAAATCATCATGTGGTACCCTTCCTTTCAGGGAGAGCAGATCAAGCTTTCACTCCCAGGTATCAGGAACCCGGCCAGTAATAAACTGGTCATTACTTTTGCCCATTTGCCCGAAGGTGGTGAAGTATCGATTTACCTGAACGGAAAACTTATTGAGTTCAATGAAAATAAGGAGATCAGTCTATTTGAACCCAACCACCAGGTGCTGCGAAACCATACATCTTCTCCAATAGAGTTGAAGGAGGGAGTTGGGAACGAACTGACAATCCGGTACACCGGTGCTGAAAAAAACAAAAAAGTCGGGATTGACTTCATCTGGATAAAAGAAACATAGTAGTGAAGGCAGAAATATCCTTTCCCGATTTTCCCGCTTTATAAATAAGACTGGTTGTTGCCAGTTTTTCAGGTTTCTCCGGACTTCATGAAATAACTCTTTTATCAAACGATCGGAAGTGAGTATGATAAAATCCGGCCTGACCATCTGAGTTTTTTACTGGCAGAGGGCTGTTTATTTGCTTCCCTGGGAAGGAAGACATCTGGGTGACGGTTCAGCAAATGGGGATGGCTTTGAGGTCTGAGGCCCTGGCAGAGTATGGCGAGAATCTGATATTTAGTTATTTAGTCATGTCGACCATCCAAGAAGAAACCCTGAAGCAGGATACCACCTTCGTTCCAATGATGTGTGTGCAACCGCATACTGGTATTGATACCCGTTGGTCTCACACAGGGATCTTTTGCCTGACAAGGTGAGCAAAACAGATCATCTATATAAAGAAAGAAGACCCTTTCATCCCCTCGCAGATGCCGGTATGTGATCCAATCATTCTGTATTGCCTGATGTATGGTGCATGGTCGACATGGATTCGGTATGCAATGCTGCCTGTAAGGGTTGATAACGTTCCTGTGTGTTAAATGATGTTAAATCGTGTTGTGTAAATAAAAATAAAGTGCTGAATGTGAGTGGTCTATTTTTTTGTGAGGATTATTGGGTAACCGGAATTTGTTTAATTTGGCAAACAACTGTCATGCCTTCCTGAGTTTTTCTTGAATGAAGAAGTTCCAACAACAATTTTCGGTTGGGATCATTTGTTTGAGATGAAGTCATTAGGGAATTTGCGAATCAATCATTACGTATGAACAAAGAAACTTCTGCATCGAAATTTCTGCCTGTGCTTTTGGGATTTTTTATCATGGGCTTTGTGGATGTCGTTGGCATCTCCACAAACTATGTGAAAAAGGATTTTGCCCTCAGTGATACGCTGGCAAACCTTCTGCCTATGATGTTGTTCGTCTGGTTTGCTGTTTTGTCGGTTCCGACAGGAGCTTTCATGAACAGGATCGGCCGGAAAAAAACGGTTGTCATCAGCATGGGCATCACCTTCCTGGCGATGATTGTTCCCATGCTTTCATACAGCTTTCCCATGATGCTGGCAGCTTTTTGTCTTCTCGGCATCGGGAATACTATCATCCAGGTATCACTCAATCCGCTGCTTTCTGACGTAGTGAGGGAAGAGCGGCTGACAAGCAGCCTAACCCTGGGGCAGTTTATCAAAGCCATTGCATCGTTTCTGGGGCCTGTCATTGCAGGAATGGCTGCAAGCCGGTTTAACGACTGGAAATATATTTTTCTCATCTTCGGTATTCTTTCATTTCTGTCGGGTTTGTGGCTGATGTGGACCCCCATTGCCGAAAAACCGGTGAAATCATCTTCCTCTTCTTTTACAGCATCTTTCGGATTGCTGAAAGACAAAACAATCCTGATGCTTTTCCTCGGGATCCTTTTTGTGGTGGGTGTCGACGTGGGATTGAATACAACCATACCAAAATACCTGATAGAAAAATGCAACATTCCGCTTGACCAGGCCGGTCTCGGAACAAGCCTTTATTTTGTTGCCAGGACGATTGGCACCTTCCTGGGTG
>CAYNBE010000041.1:10994-19364 GCA_964395045.1 uncultured Prolixibacteraceae bacterium
TTCTGCTTATCCGGTTGTCAGGTAAAAGATTTTTCATCACAAGCATGTTAATAGCCATCCCGGTTCTGTTCATCATGTTATTCCTGTCGAATTTGTGGGCAATCCTCGTAATGGTCTTTATTCTCGGATTTGCGGTTGCCAACGTTTTTTCCATCATATTCTCGGTAGCACTCAGGAAAATGCCGGAAAATGCAAATGAAATTTCCGGGTTGATGATCATGGGGGTTGCGGGAGGGGCTATCATTCCATTGATCATGGGGATCTTTTCTGATTCATTCGGACAGGCAGGCGGCCTTGCTGTTCTTCTGGCTGCCCTGGCATACCTTCTGTTCAGTGCGTTTAAGATTACCGATTAATAATCCTGTCGGATGCCAAACAAGTTTTAAATTGAAATATTAAATGAAAAACCTGTCATGAAAAGAAGTGAAATTAACCGGATCATCACCCATGCAAAAGCTTTTATAGCTGAAAAACAGTTCATTCTGCCACCCTGGGCTTATTGGGGAGTGGAAGAATGGAACCTGCACAGGCAGGATGCTTCCGAAATATTCAGGAACATGCTGGGCTGGGACATCACTGATTTCGGCTCGGGTGATTTTTACAAAAGGGGATTGTTCCTGTTCACCATCCGGAATGGTAAAATAAATGTCGATAAAAAGACATATGCTGAAAAGATCATGATCGTGGAGGAGAACCAGGAAACCCCTATGCATTATCACTGGTCGAAAATGGAGGACATCATCAACAGGGGGGGAGGAAATCTCGTTATAGAGTTATTTAATTCGACCGAAGATTCAAAAACCGCGACCACTCCCGTGCATTTCAAAATTGACGGAATCAGACGTTCGGTACCTGCCGGCGGGAAAGTGGTTTTATCACCGGGAGAAAGCATTTGCCTTGAACAGGGGATGTATCACCGGTTTTACGGTGAGCCCGGCAAAGGGAAAGTACTGGTAGGCGAAGTCAGCATGGTAAACGACGACAATTCCGACAACTGTTTTCTGGAAGCGGTGGGAAGATTTCCGGTCATTGATGAAGATGTACCTCCGTTGCATTTGCTCGTATCAGATTACCAAAAGTTTTTACAGATATGAACAGTAAGGCAAAATTCAGAATCTCGGGCACAGGATGTGCTCTGGTCGATTATTTGTACAAACCTGTTGATTTCAGCGGCCCGGAATGTGCCCGGTATATGTCGGTGAGTCCTGGTGATGGCGGACTGGCGCCAGGGAAGCTTGTTTTTACGGGAGAATTTGAAAAATTCTCCCGGGAACCTTATCCGGGAATCCGTCAGCTGATCACAAAGGGCAACGATCCGGTGGCTCTGAATATTGGCGGCCCGTCGATCGTTTCATTGATTCATGCTGCCCAGATGTTGCAGCTTTCCGGAGCAGAAGTCCGGTTTTACGGCTGCAGGGGATCGGATGCCGGAGGTGCATTCATCGAAGAAAAGCTGAAACTCACTCCGTTGAAAACCGGTCTGTATAAAACGGGAACCCTGTTCACTCCTTTCACTGATGTACTTTCCGATCCTGAATATGATCACGGTCACGGCGAGCGGATATTTATCAATAACATCGGTGCTGCATGGGAACTCTATCCTTCTGACCTGGATGAATCCTTTTTTGATAGTGATATGGTGGTATTTGGCGGTACAGCACTGGTGCCACACATTCATGAAGCTCTTGGTGATTTGCTGATAAAAGCAAAAGAAAAGAAGGCAGTAACCGTCGTCAATACGGTTTATGATTTCCTGAATGAAAAAAGCAATCCCGGAAAGCCATGGCCTTTGGGTGATTCGGTAAAAACATACCGTTATATCGATTTACTGATAACCGACATGGAAGAAGCCTTCAGGCTGAGCGGGCAGGAAACTGTTGATTCTGCCATCGGCTTTTTCAAATCGACAGGTGTCGGGGCCGTTATCATCACACATGGTGCAAATCCGCTATATTTTTTTTCTGATCATGGTTTATTCGGCGAAGTCCCCTTTTCTTCATTGCCTGTTTCTGAAAGGGTTAAAAGTGAACTCAGACAGAATGCCGGGAAGGAGGGAGATACCACCGGTTGCGGCGATAATTTCACGGGTGGAGTAATCGCCTCCGTTGCATCGCAGATGATGGAAAAGCCGGGAAACAGGATCAATCTTTTCAAAGCCATCGCATTCGGTGTAGCCTCCGGGGGATTTGCCTGTTTCTACAACGGTGGTACTTACTTCGAGAAAAATCCCGGAGAAAAGTCTGCTTCGGTGGGCGTGTATTTTCGTGAATATTTAAAACAAATCGGATTCGACGGTTCTGAATAAGATAGTTTATGATATGAAGAGCCTGAAATTAACCGCTGGTTTGACAATGGGATTGTTGCTTGCATTTCCTTCCTGCCGGAATGGGAATAATCCGGTTGCTGCTCCCTCCACTGTTCTGGTTTCCTATGTGAATCCGCTGATGGAAACGGATTCCGATTGCGATGTCGTAACGGAAATCACGCCGACAGAGCGATCAGCCTGTTTTCGTTTCACTTTTGCCGATTATTGCATCTATAAACTTGGAAAAGCCCTGGAAAAACCGGAAGCGGAAATCGAACTTTTTGCCCGCAGGGCCATGAACTGTAAGAACCTTTTTGATCCGGAATTCAAAATAATGCGAGGAAAAAACAGGAATGGTACCTTTCAGTCCCCGTTCAATCCTTTTAAATGGGGCGATGCATTCACAGAGGGAAACAGCAGGGAGAACCGCTTTGTTTATTCCGTCAGACTAAACGGAAAGAATTATGGAAAGAACTATCTGAAACATCCAGAACTGGTGAAGGGGGCAAAAATCGATTTTGATATAACAGGCTCCCCGAACAAAGAACGGGCAACAACCGCGGCATCCTACCCAAATTCCTTTTCCTGCGAACAGATAAACCAGATACAGATATTTAGGAAATATATATGAATCAAAAAAATACGTGCTCCAATCATACAATCGAGGATAACTGAGTGTGATAAAACAAGAATTGAACCTTACCATTAAAAATCCGAATGAAATGAAAAGAACCGTTTTTTTGTCAATGTGGTTGCTGATAGCAGGCCAGTTGTGGTCTCAGACAGGGTACAACGGACTTGTAACAGGTTTGGGTGACATCAGCAGGATGTCGGATGCAAAAACCCGTTCGATCAGTCCGGAGAACTTTACCGGAGAGAAGGGCAAAGGGGGTGCCGCCCGAATAGAGGATGGGGACAAGGTAAATGTTGCCAACGCTGCAAATGCAGCACGTGACCTGGGACAGGGATGGAAAGTCAATCCCTTTATTCGAATCAAACCGGGTGAAACCTTTACCCTCGCTGAAATTGACGGCCCAGGTACCATTCAGCATATCTGGATGACACCAACCGGTAACTGGAGATTCTCTGTCATCCGGATATACTGGGACAACGAGGTGAATCCCTCGGTGGAGGTCCCTGTCGGTGATTTCTTTTGCATGGGATGGAATGTATATGCACCGCTGAGCTCACTAGCTGTATGTGTAAATCCGGGGAGTGCATTTAACTGTTACTGGCCGATGCCATTCCGGAAAAAATGCAAAATAACCATGCAGAACATCAACGACCAGGATGAAATGAGGCTTTATTACCAGATCGATTATATGCTGGCTCCGGTCCCCGAAGAATCAGCATATTTCCATGCCCAATTCCGGAGAAATCGAATCAACGAAAACTCTGACTATACAATCGTCGACAATCTGAAAGGGAAAGGGCAGTTCGTAGGACTCTATATGGCCTGGGGTGTCCACAATACAGGTTGGTGGGGTGAAGGTGAAATCAAATTTTTCATGGATGGCGACGGAAAATTCCCAACTATTTGCGGAACCGGTACCGAGGATTATTTCTGCGGATCATACAATTTTGACCGGGAAGGTCAGTACAAGGAGTTCTGCACACCTTATAGCGGGCTGCACCAGGTTATCCGCCCCGACGGAACATACAAATCGCAGCAAAGGTTCGGCCTTTATCGCTGGCATATCATGGATCCGGTCCGTTTTGAAAAGGATCTAAGGGTCACCATTCAGGATTTAGGTTGGAGACACGGAGGAAGGTATTTGCCTCAGAAATCCGATATTTCTTCGGTTGCATTCTGGTATCAGGCTGAACCCCATGTTTCATTTCCTTCTTTGCCTGACTGGAGAGAACTCGAGGTAAATTAGTTTTACAATGAAGAATGTTCTTATAAGTGAATAATTGAATTTAGTACATTTATCGTGTTTGCCGTTGGATGGATGTGGCAGGTGACCGGAAACGCGGTTACAATGGAGTCTTTAAAAGTGAAATGATGGTACGTAGATTTTTCAAAATTTTTATCTTGGTTTTATCAGTTGCTGCGATTGTCTCATGCTGTTCCCCAGGAAACAGAAAGAAGGGAAAAGGCAAGGAGACGCTGACCGGATTTGATAAAGGTACGTACGGGTATGACAAGGCGTTTCTTCAGAAGCACGGCATTGAAACCATTGAGCTGAGTGACGAAAATTCAAAATCCGGTATCTTGTTGTCGCCGGATTACCAGGGGCGGGTGATGACTACCACCGGCAGCGGGGACCTGGGTTACAGCTTCGGATGGCTCAATTACCGTCTCATTGAATCGGGTGAGGTCAACAGTCAGTTCAATCCGGTCGGAGGGGAAGAAAGGTTTTGGATTGGACCTGAAGGTGGTCCATTTTCGGTCTATTTCAGCCAGGGAAAGGAACAGGTGTATGCCAACTGGAAAGTGCCGGCTGTAATTGATACCGAACCCTTCGACGTTATGGAAAAGACAGGACGGTATGTGACTTTCACAAAAAATGCAAAGATTGAGAATGCTTCAGGCACTTTGTTCAACCTTAACATAAAAAGAACAGTGACTCTCCTTTCAAGAGAATCTCTGGCTGCTTTTTTACATGTGGATATTCCTGACGAAAAATTCGATGTGGTGGGTTATGAGACGGAAAACAGAATCACCAACACAGGAGAATATCCCTGGACACGGGAGGGAGGGCTTCTTTCGATCTGGCTTCTTTGCATGTTCAACCCTTCACCGACCACCACGGTGTTTATTCCGTTTCGTCCGGGCGTTGAAGGCACCATTGTGAATGATGAATATTTTGGAAAAGTACCCGCTGAAAGGCTGATCGTTGAAGACAGTACCATCTTTTTTAAAATTGACGGAAAATACAGAAGCAAAATCGGATTGCCACCGTCCAGGGTGAAAGAACTATGTGGAAGCTACGACTCGGCAAAGGGCATCCTGACGCTCGTATGGGGTTCATTCCCTGAAGCTCCCGGGGACTATGTGAATTCAAAATGGGGACACCAGGATGATCCTTACAACGGGGACGCAATCAATGCGTACAACGACGGACCGGTGGAAAATGGATCGGTCATGGGCCCGTTTTACGAAATTGAAACATCCTCTCCGGCAGCTGACCTTCAGCCTGGAATGTCCATCACGCATGTCCAGAGGGTCGTCCATATCCAGGGCGATGAAGTAGAAATAGACTGCTTGGTGAAGACATTGTTTAAACTCAGCCTTCAAACGATCACAGGAAAATTCAGCAATTAATAAACACAATATGGAAAAACAAAAGATCATTCCCAGGGGGATTACGTGGCCGTTTATTCTCCTGACTTCACTCTTTTTTGCATGGGCCATTCCGAACAACATGACCGATACCATGCTGGCAGCATTCAAACGGATCATGAGCCTGACCGATTCAAAAACAGCCTGGATACAGGTTGCCTGTTATTTGTTTGGATACGGCGGCTTTGCTATCCCTGCAGCTCTTCTGATCAAGAAGTATACTTATAAATCGGGAGTATTAATTGGCCTGGGGATGTACGCACTGGGTACCTTTCTGTTTTATCCAGCGATGCTGATGGCAGAAGTCAGCCTCCAAATTAGCTTTCTGTTATTCCTCTTATCACTTGTCATATTGTTTGCCGGGTTGTCGACACTTGAAACCTCGGCAAATTCGTATGTATTTGCCATCGGTCCGGAAAAGACAGGTACTCAGAGACTGAATTTTTCACAGTCGTTTAATCCTTTCGGAGCCATCACCGGAGTAGCATTGAGTCAGATATTTGTCTTGTCACAGTTAAGTACGTTAAGCGCAGGTGAGCGTGCATCGCTTCCCGAGGCAGAACTGATCAGGATACAGGGGATGGAACTGAATGCGGTTACCACAACGTATATGGCACTCGGAGGAGTAATGCTAGTGCTGCTGCTGATCATCTGGATGACCCGGATGCCCAACCTGAAAGAGGAAGACAAAAACGTCGATTTTGCAGGCACCTTCAAACGTCTGATAAAAAACAGGAATTATATCTGGGGAGTAATTGCACAATTTTTTTATGTAGGGGCACAGATTGCTGTTTGGTCTTTCGTGATTAGGTATGTGATGCTGCAGCTGAAACTCGACGATGTGGTATCGCAATTGGGGAAAGATGCCTCTCCCGGTGAAATCATCGCCCGGCTTAGAAGCCTTGAACCCTTGGCTTCAGGTTTCTACAGTTTTTGCGACTGGGTCGGACTTGATGTCTTCCTGCCCAGAACCGCCGAGCAAGCCGGAGCCACTTACTATATTATTTCGCTGATATTGTTTGTAATCGGAAGGTTCAGTTTCACCGGTCTCATGCGGTTTTTCAAGCCCAGGACATTGCTGACCATCCTTTCAGTGGTTGCATTCATCTGTTGTATGGTTGCAATTTATGGCAAAGGCTGGATCGGAATCTATGGCCTCGTATGTATTTCAGGATGTATGTCGCTGATGTTCCCGACTATTTACGGTTTGGGAATCACCGGACTGGGAAGCGATACAAAAATTGGCGGAGCCGGAATGATCATGGCCATAGCAGGCGCTGCGGTGCTTACCCAAATCCAGGGAATGGTGTCCGATCAGATGGGAAGCATCCAGTTTGCCTTCTGGGTACCGGCAATCGCTTTTTTGATCATCGCTTTTTATGGAGGCGTGATCAGTAAAAAAATCAGTGAAAAAATGAACTAAAAGAATGAAACTGCAGGCATCTGTTTCAACAAAATGCATTAAATGAACCAAATATTATAAACAGAATGAAAGCAAAATTGATGTACTTGCTGTGTGTGTTTCAGATATCTTTTGGGGCAAACCTGCTTAACGCACAAAAAACAGTAGGGCTCGACAATTGGTTCAACCATGAGGTGATAGCCGCAACCGGGAAACCTTTTCATTATACCTGGAATGACACTCTGAACAGCGGTTTTTCAAGGCTGGGTGAAATCTTTGTTTCCAATGGAGCACAACTGGTTACCCTTACAGGAAAACCTGACAGAAAAACACTGAAAGAGGTTGATATTTACATCATTGTCGATCCGGATACAACGAGTGAAAATCCCCGTCCGAACTACATTGGGCCCGATGATGTGAAGAGTATATGCAAATGGGTAAAAAACGGAGGGATATTGCTTCTGATGGGAAACGACGGCCCGAATTGTGAGTTTACCCATTTCAACACCCTTGCTGTGAAGTTCGGATTTTATTTCCATCCGGTTACACTGAATCCCGTAACTGGTAAAAACTGGGAAATGGGTGCGGAGACCAATCTTCCAGATCATCCCCTATTCAAGGGGGTAAACAAAATTTACATGAAGGAAGTTGCCCCGATTTCTGTAACAGGAAAGGCAAAACCGGTTCTGATGGACGGAGATGCGGTATTTATAGCCGAAACAACTTATGGAAAAGGGTATGTCATGGCAGTTGGTGATCCGTGGTTATACAACGAGTACATCGACAACCGCAGGTTGCCAGCCGATTTCGAAAATCTGAAGGCCGCTGATAATCTGGCAGGCTACCTGTTAAGGAAGAGTCCAATAACATCAGGTGATTCAGTCCCTTAAAAAAAATAACAATATTAATGTTCATACATACTTTCACCCACTCTTTTTGCAAAGAGAGGAGTAACGCCTGACTGCCGCTTGCCTGCCGGCAGGAAGTGTTGGTGGGAGATGAGTTATTGTATTTTATTTCAAATAATTATACAAACTTCTTTGTGCAAGTTTCATGAGGGGAGGGAATTCCTGATACCAGGCTGGTAGTGGATGAATTTGCCCCTATTTGCCATGTCAGACCGGATGCAACTCCGGTGTACCTGATCACTGGAGACCGAAACCTGGAAAGGCTGGGACGGTAAGAAAAAAAAACGCCTATTGATGGCGAATGATGAAGGTGGCAGAACATCAAAATGGTTTTCTTCACGAACAGGACGAATTCAATCATGGGTGAATAGTTGGTCCGGCTAATGATATTTTGCTTCAAATCGTGGAAAAATTAGTGTTGCCGGAAAGAAAAAATTGATACCTTTGCCGCCACATTTGTAAAAAAGTC